>NZ_LOSX01000023.1:0-98612 GCF_001521985.1 Burkholderia sp. RF4-BP95
GTCGCGCGGCCCGCGAGCGGCATCACGTCCGCGTCGTGGCCGACCGCGACGAAGCGGCCATCCTTGATCGCGACGGAAGTCGCGACGGGGTTCGTGCGGTCGAGGGTCGTGAATCTTCCGTTATGGAGGATCAGATCCGGTTGGGTCCCGGTTGCGGTCATGTGCATCACCTCGCTTCGATCAGAAGCCAAAGAGCTGTTTGAGGGTGGGGATGGCCTGCACGCCGATCACCATGCCGAGCAACCCGACCAGTGCAATCAGCGGCGGCGCGGGAGAGCGGACCTTGATTGCGCTGTAGATGACACCAATCAGCACGCCCGCACCAAGGGAAACCAGATAAGGTTCCATACGATCAATCTCCCGGACAAGTTGAAATGCAGGCCCTATGTCCTGGCAAACGCCGGGCGGACGGCATCGTGAATCATCACGGTTCGCCGTCCGCGTCGACGTATCGCCGAAGCGGCGCGTCCGGATCGGACACGCCGCTTCGGCATCGACAGTCGTGGACTGTCCGCGCTTACTTCGCCGGGACGGCCGGGATCGACTCGTGCGGCGTCGCGGTGCGCTGCGCGGCCTTGTGGACCATCGTGTACGCGTAGTCGACGCCCATGCCGTACGCGCCCGAATGCTCCTTCGCGATCGCCATCACGGCGTCGTACGTCTCGCGGTGCGCCCAGTCGCGCTGCCATTCGAGCAGCACTTGCTGCCAGGTGACCGGCACGACGCCCGCCTGCACCATCCGCTGCATCGCGAAGTCGTGCGCGGCCTGCGTCGTGCCGCCCGATGCGTCGGCGACCATGTAGATCTCGTAGTCGCCTTCGAGCATCGCGCAGAGCGCGAACGTCGTGTTGCAGACTTCCGTCCACAGGCCCGACACGACCACCTTCTTGCGGCCGTTCGCGGCCAGCGCGTCGCGCACCTTCTGGTCGTCCCACGAGTTCATCGACGTGCGTTCGAGCGTCTTCTGGTTCGGGAACACGTCGAGCAGTTCGGGATAGGTGTGACCCGAGAAGCTGTCGCTTTCGACGGTCGTGATCGTGGTCGGGATGTTGAATACCTTCGCGGCCTTCGCGAGACCGACGACGTTGTTCTTCAGCGTCTGGCGATCGATCGACTGAACGCCGAACGCCATCTGCGGCTGCTGGTCGATGAAGATCAGCTGGCTGTTGTGCGGAGTGAGTACTTCAAGCTTCGGGTTGCTCATGGCGGTGATGTCCTTTGACGCGGAGAAAAATGAGGCTCGCCTCGCCGACGAATCCGCGAGGCGTCCGATGCGCTGTGTCGGGAGGTTCGACAGCCGGCCCGCATCATTCAATACGCAAATTCGCGATCGCGCCAATTAATCGTTCTGATCATCGCGATCCTCGAAATTCAGGCTTAAGAGATCTGAATCTGGTTGAATCGACACGCGACGAACGCACAGACCTGCTAGGCTGAACCGAGACTTTCGGATCGACGCCAGATCGGTAGTTATCCAGATTTTTCACCCGGTCGTCACTCCATTCCAATTCCATGAAACCGTACACTGCTTCGCTTTTCGCCGGCATGCTCGCCGGCATCGTCTACGCGCTGATCGGCGTGCAATCGCCGGCGCCGCCGACCGTCGCCCTGATTGGCCTGCTCGGCATTCTGGTCGGCGAACAGATTCTTCCCGTCGCGCGGCGGATGGTCGGCGGAATCCGCCTCGGAACCGCGTGGAGCGACGCGAAGTGCAGCCAGCACATGTTCGGCGCGCTGCCCGGCGCGCACGCGTCCGACGCTGGCGCGAAGCGCCGCGAATCGACGCCGACCTGACCGGCATGCGTTGACCGGATGCGGCAACGCGCGTCGGCGCGCACGCGTGCGCGTTCCCGGCACGCCGTGCGATGCCTCGCCCCGATCCGTATTGGATTCGGTGCCGCTTGACGCTAACATGACAGCCCGATGCCCTTCCCCCGTGGAATTCGCCATGAAGCTGTCCTTCGAAGCGCTCGAAGCACTGGACGCGATCGACCGCACCGGTACGTTCGCCGAAGCCGCGGAACTGCTGCACCGCGTACCGTCCGCGCTGACTTACCTCGTACAAAAGCTCGAGAGCGACCTCGACGTCGCCTTGTTCGACCGCAGCGGACGCCGGGCGCGGCTCACGCACGCGGGCCGCGTCGTCGTCGAGGAAGGCCGTCGGCTTCTGCATGCCGCCGAGCAGCTCGAACGCAAGGCGCAGCGCGCGCAGCAAGGCTGGGAAACCGAGGTCCGCATCTGCGTCGACGAGATCCTGCCCTTCGACGCGATGTGGCCGTACGTGCATGCGTTCTACGGTCTCGAGATGGACACGCGGCTGCGACTCTCCACCGAAGTGCTCGGCGGCACCTGGGACGCGCTGATTTCGCGCCGCGCCGATCTGGTCGTCGGCGCGTCGGGCGAACCGCCGGAGCTGCCCGACATCGTGACGCGGCCGATCGGCACGCTCAGGCACGTGTTCGCGGTCGCCCCCGACCATCCGCTCGCAGCGCTGCCGGAACCGTTGTCGATGGCGTCGGTCGTCGAGCATCGCGGCGCGGTGATCTCCGATACCTCCCGCGAACTGCAGCCGCGTTCGGTCGCCGTCGATGCCGGGCAACCGTATCTCGCGGTGCCGACGCTCGCCGCGAAACTGGCCGCGCAATGCGAGGGACTCGCGGTGGGCACGCTCCCGGACTGCATCGCGGCACGCGCGATCGCCCAAGGCAGACTCGTCGCGCGCCAGGTGACCGGCATGCGCGACACGACCCATTGCTACATCGCGTGGCGCGGCGACGAAGCCGGACGCGCGCTGCACTGGTGGGTCGAGCAACTCGATCGCCCCGACCTCGTCGACCGGTTCACCGCGCTTGCCTGATTAGCCGGCCGCACGCCATGAAACCGCGTCAACCGAACGCATCGTGCAGGCGCTTCATCTCCTTCTCGAGCCACTCGATCAGATTGAACGACGCGTGAGCCTTCGCGGCCGGCGGGATCAGCATCCTTTCCTCGGTCGCGATGTGCTCGGTCAGCGATTCGCACATCAGCCTTCCCAGTTCAGGCTTCCTGGCGATCAGCGGCGACAGATCGCGGCTGCTCAATTGATAGGCCGTCACGGCGGTCACCGCGTAGACGCTCGCATGAAGCCGCGTGCCGGCGAGCACGACGGACTGGCCGATCGCATCGCCCGGCGCCATGCGCCTGACTTCGATGTCGCCGGCCGCGCCCGGCACGAACACCGACGCGACGCCGCTGCCGACGATGGTCAGCAGCCGCGCATCGGCATTCGACGCGTAGATCACCTCGCCCTTGTGGAACACGCGTGACGCCAGCGCGTCGGCCAGCACCGCCAGATCCGCGTCGTCGAGCTGCCGGAAGAGTTCGACCGCGCGCAACAGGCGCTGCCCCCGCGAAACCGCGCGATGCTCCGCGACGGTCCCGGCAAGCGGGCGCAACGCGACGTCCGCGGCGGCCAGGTGCCGATGGGTCAGATCGTAGAGGCGGTTGCGGACCTCGATCTTCTTCTGCAACGTGTCGACGTAACAGATGAGCTCGTATTCGATCGAGTTGGTCCTGAACGCCTTGACGACCGAAACCGGCGCGGGGCGCGTCAGCACGTCGAGCGAACTGGCGGCGGCGCGATCGAGCGCATCGACGACCACGGCGGGCCGCACGCCGGGATCGATCTCGATCGTCAGCGTCACGCCGTGCACGCTCGCGGGCTCGCTCAGGTTGACGATCGTCGCCTTGGCCGCCGCGCTGTTCGGCACGACGACCAGATTGCCGAGACCGTTGATCATCTTGGTCGCGCGCCAGTTGCTTTCGACGATGCGACCTTCGAGCTCGCCGATCGATACCGTGTCGCCGAGGCGAAACGGCTGCGTGGTGTTCAGGACCAGGCCCGAGAACACGTCGTTCAGCGTGTTCTGGAGCGCGAGGCCGAGGATGACCGCCACGGCGCCCGACGTCGCGACCACCCCGCTCAGCGGCAACCCGAGGACGTAGCCCAGCGCCGCGACGGCCGCGGCACCGAACACGGCGCCCGCCGCGATGTCGTGAAACAGCCGCTGGTTGCGCCACGCACGCGGCAGCAGCAGATGATCGAGCATCAGACTGAACACCAGCGCGCACTGCAGCCACCACGCGACGGCGATCGCCTGGATCGCAAGGCGATCGAGGCGGTCGGGCGACGACGGCACCGCGAGCGGGCTCACGCCGGTCGAGAACAGCGCATAAGTCAACGCGGCGAACGACGCGCAGCGCCAGATCGCCTTCGTCGTCGAACGGCCGGCCCCAAGCAGCCGCCAGGCAATCAGATCGGCAAGAACGATCGGCGCGCCGTAGGCGACCGTGTCGGACAGGTTCGGCATGCTGGAATGGGCTGAGGGCGCGCTTCGCGACGGGCGGGGACCCTGCGCCGGCAGTCAGTGGCGTCGCGACAGCGATGAGCGGACAGTCCCCGCGCATGCAATGTAGACGCGCCGGCCGGCCAGGTCCTGTATTCGGTCTGAAATGTTCTGAATGTGCCGTCGGCACACGGGCGCTACGCGTCGCGCGGCGACACCTCGGCCTCGCCCGCCTCGAACCCGAGCGCATGCACGGCCGACCATGCGTCGTGCGCGACCTGCGTCGGCCGCGACGTATGGGCGAGCGCGGCCGCATACGCGGCCAGCAGCCGCACGCGCGCGTCGGCGTGCTCCGGCGTGTCGTCGAGATCGCGCATCGCGTCGAGCGCCGTGCGCGCCCGTTCGCGACATTCGTCCACGAGCGACAGGTCGAACAGGCACGGAACCGCGACCGCCGCCAGCGCGATGCCGACCCGCACGTCGCCGTTCGGAGAAAACGCCCAGTCGAGCGCCGCGCGCAGATTGCCGAGCTCGCGCCGGATCACGTCGAGCCGCGATTCGGCGAGCTGCCCGCCATCGTCGATGGGCGCGAGCCTGAACAGCGTGTGGAAGTAGTTCGCATGCGCAAGCGCCGCGGCCGCGCATTCGCCGTTGTTCTCGAGTTGCTGCAGCGCATAGGCGCGCGTCGTCGTCAGCAGCCGGTAGCGCGGCGTGCCGTGCGCGCCCTCCAGGCTCAGCAGCGATTTCGACACCAGGCCGGCGATCGTGTCGAGCAGGTCTGCGCCGGCCAGTCCCTTCGTGCCGACGATCTCCCGCACCGCGTCGATCGAGAAGCCGTCCCGGAACACGCCGAGCCAGCGCAACAGCAGACGTTCCGCGTCGCCGAGCAGGCGGTAGCTCCAGTCATACATCGCCTGCAACGTCTGATGACGCGGCAACGCCGTGCGAAAACCGCCGGTCAGCAACCGGAAATGATCGTCGAGATGCGCGGCGAGCACGTCGATGCCGAGCACGGCCGCGCGGGCCGCGGCCAGTTCGATCGCGAGCGGCAGGCCGTCGAGACGCCGGCAGACCGACGCCATCAGCGTCAGGCTGCGTTCGTCGAGCGGAAAGCGCGGGTCGGCGGCGCGGGCGCGCGCCGAAAACAGCTGCACGGCGCTCGCGCCCACGATCGCGCGTTCGTCCGCGCCCTCGTCGGGCACCTCGAGCGGCAAAACCGGACACAGTCGCTCGCCCTGGATGCGCAGCGCCTCGCGGCTCGTCGCGAGCACGCGAAGGCCGGCATCCGCCTCGGTCAGCGCGGTCGCGATCCGCGCCGCGGCGTCGAGCAGATGTTCGCAATTGTCGAGCACCAGCAACATCCGCCGATGTGCGACGCTGGCGAGCACCGCCTCGAGCGTCAGCGATCCCGCCGGCTGCGCGAGCTCGAATGCGCCGGCCAGCGCGTCGGGCACGAACTGCGGGCACGCCACCGTGGCGAGCGACACGAACGCGGCGCCGTCCGGAAAGCTCGCCTCGGCGCGCATGGCCGCTTCCAGCGCAACCCGCGTCTTGCCGATGCCGCCGGCGCCGACCAGCGTCACGACGCGTGCGGTGTCGAGCGCGGCCAGGACCTCGGCGACCGTCTGTTCCCGGCCGATGAGTTCCGTCGGCGCCTGCGCGAGCCGCGACGTCGCGGGACGCACGGGCGCCGCGCGCTCGGCTTGCCCGCCCACCAGCCGGTAGCCGCGCCCCGGCACCGTGACGATCAGGTTCCGGTCGCCGCCCAGCGCCTTGCGCAACGCGGCGACATGCACCTGCAGGTTGTTTTCCTCCACGACCGTGTGCGGCCACACGCGCTGCATGATCTCGTCCTTCGACACCAATGCGCCGTTCGCCCGAATCAGGAGTTCGAGAATTTCGAATGCGCGACTGCCGATTCTCAGCAGTTTGCCGTTCGAGCGAATTTCACGTCTGTCGAGAAAGACGTGAAGCGTTCCAATCCGGATCATGTGAATTCTTAATCGTTTCCATTCGTCGATGCCCTGTCGGAAATGACACCGCTACCGTGCCAATGCTACGGCATTCGCTTCGAACAATGATTCAAATTATCAGAACACAATGAACAAATTTTTTGAATCGATGAAATTCGCGAACGCCGCCGACGGGACGGCCTTTGTTCTCGCACCCGCGCAGGGTCGCGCATCACGGCGTCCGGCGGCACCGCCGATACGCGAAATAGTGATTTACCGATGAATTCTTTTCGGGCAGCAAAACCCGGTTATTCCGGCTTCGCTTTGGCAACCCGTCGTTTGCCGTGGCGAATCGAATGAATTGCGTTAATGTTCCGGAAAAGATGACTCGCGGCATTTTGGTGAAACCGATTCCCATCCCGCCGGTCGGGCGATTTTTCCTTTCAGAATGATTCAGGCCGCGCTCAAGACAATCGGCGGCGCGGCGCGAGACGATGGGCACCGGACAACCACCGTCACGCCGCGAGGAGGCGACCATGGGCCACCGTATCGCCGGCATCCTGATTCCCGACAGCGCGATCGCGCGCGAAGCCGCCGCGATCGTGCGGGCCGGCGAGCCTGAACTCCTGTTCCGGCATGCGATGCGCGTGTTTGCCTTTGCATCGGTCATCGGCACGCGTCGCGGCATCGCCTTCGATGCCGAGCTCCTGTACGTCGCCGCGCTATTCCACGACATCGGACTGACCGAAGGCCACCGCGACTCGCACCGGCGCTACGAAATCGACAGCGCGAACGTCGCGCGCGCCTTCCTCGACGGATACGGCGTTGCCGCCGAAGACGCGGCCGAGGTATGGCGCGCGATCGCGCTGCACACGTCCTTCGGCCTTCATCCTCACATGACGCCGCTGACCGCATTGCTCGGCGCCGGCATCGAGACGGATCTCTTCGCGCGCCATCTCGACGAGGTGAGCTGCGCCGAACGCAACGAGATCGTGAACGCCTGGCCGCGCGGCCCGTGCTTCAAGGAGCTGTTCCTCGAAGCGCTCGCCGCGGGCACTGCGCATCGCCCCGAGACCGCATTCGGCAACGTATGCGCCGACGCGCTCGAGCGTTGCGACCCGGACTATCGTCGGACGAATTTCTGCGGCCTGGTGCTCGGGTCGAAATGGGCGGACTGAGCACGGCCGGCCGTGCCCGCCGCGGTCATGAACGGGGCAGCCTGACGATGAACCGGTCCAGCTCGGACGCGAGGATCGCCTCCCGATAGTTCGCGGGACGCTTGGCGCCGCGCCATTGCGGCTTGTAGATCGCGTCGCCGGTGCGAATCGTCGTGCCGGTCAGCGCGCAGCGTCCGGCGCTGCGCGACTTGGCGCTGATCCAGCGCTGCTCGTCGTAGCGACAGCGCGTCGGATCGCTCCACGATATCAACACCGACGAATCGGTCTGCCGCTCGACCGCGACGATCGCGCACCGGCGGCGCGCATCGCCGCTCGACGCAGGCGGCGCCTCGTCGCGATGGCGGCGGCGCGCGGCGTCCGCGTCGCGAAGCTGCGACAACGCACTGCGACTCACTGCGGGCGACGGGTCGAGCAGTGTCATCACGTGTTCCCAGCGATTGAAGGCGTTCATGGCAACGTATCCAGGCAAATGGCGACGGGCCGGACGCATCACACCCGGGCACATCGCGGTCGTCATCCGCCGCCGCGAACTGGCACGATCCGCGACACGATGACCTGACCTTGACGATAGCGGGCCGCCGCTAAAGAGTCTTGATGCCGGGCTTAATTTTTCTGACCGGTGCATTCATGCGTCGCGCGACACGCGCCGCGGCCGCGTTCATGACAATTCAGCGCGATTTCAGTACAGGACGCGCGGTCGCGCGATAGGCTCCTGTCCGCATTCGTTCGCTACGTTGCGCGCCCGCGGGCGCGAACGCGAACGCATGCCGGCTGCCGGCGCGATCGCCGCAGGCGGGCAGATCCGACCCAACCAACCAGCGCGGCACCGTTCCACCGCACGTTCAAGGAGTTCCCATGCGTCCCGCAGATATCGACGCCGTTCCCTCGGCGCGTCGCCGAGACATGTTGCTGGCCGGCGCGACTGCCGTTGCCGCCGCCACGCTGCCGGCCGCCGCTGCCGCCGCCGCGCCCAAACACGCCGCTTCCGCCCATCAAGGAGCCCATGCGATGAACACGATCACCACGAAAGACGGTACGCAGATTTACTTCAAGGACTGGGGCAGCGGCCGCCCGGTCGTCTTCTCGCACGGCTGGCCGCTGTGCGCCGATGCGTGGGATGCTCAGATGCTGTTCCTCGTGCAGCACGGCTTCCGCGTGATCGCGCACGACCGGCGCGGTCACGGCCGCTCGAGCCAGCCGTCGCAAGGCAACGACATGGACACGTATGCGGACGATCTGGCGGCGCTGATGAATGCGCTGGACCTGCGCGAAGCCACGCTCGTCGGCCACTCCACCGGCGGCGGCGAAGTCGCGCACTACATCGGGCGCCATGGCACGAAGCGCGTGTCGAAGGCCGTGCTGATCGGCGCGGTGCCGCCGCAGATGGTGAAATCGGCCTCCAATCCGGGCGGCCTGCCGATGGAGGTATTCGACGGCATCCGCAAGAACGTCGCCGAGAACCGTTCGCAGTTCTACAAGGATCTCGCCGTGCCGTTCTTCGGCTACAACCGCCCGAACGCCAAGGCGTCGCAAGGCACGATCGACGCATTCTGGGCGCAGGGCATGATGGGCGGCGTGCACGGCCAGTATCTGTGCGTCAAGGAATTCTCCGAGGTCGACTACACCGAGGACCTGAAGAAGATCGACGTCCCGACGCTGATCCTGCACGGCGACGACGACCAGATCGTGCCGATCGACGATTCGGCGCGGTTGTCCGCGAAGATCGTGAAGCACGCGCAACTGAAGGTGATTCCCGGCGGATCGCACGGGATGTGCGTCGTCAATGCCGACCTGATCAATGCCGAACTGCTCGCGTTCCTGAAGGCGTAAGCGTCGCGGCACGGCGCGCCCGGCCATTGCGCCGGCGCGCGCTTCAGCAAGATTCAGGATTTTTCAGGCCGGCACCATCTCGTTGCGGCGAGCGCGATCGCCAAGATCGTCGCTGCGCGATGTGGCGGGTGCTTACGGCGCGCGCGCCGGCCTGAGCAGCATGCCGATCATCACCCCTGCAACCGCGACCGCCATCGCGACCCGGAAATTGTCGGCCAGCGCGAGCGTGGTCGCCTGGACCCGGACCGCCCGGTCGAGCAGCGCATAGGCCGCCTGGTCGCCTGCCGCGAAGGTGGCGCCGTGCGACACGAGCGACGCCGCGCCGGCCCGCAGGCGGTCGAGCGTTTGCGGATCCGACAGCGTGACATGCAGACCGACGAGATTCGAATGGGTAGCTTCCATGATGCGCTGGATCACCGAGATCGACGTCGTGCCGAGCTGCCCGCTCAGCAGGCGCGTCGTCTGCACGACGGCGCCGAACGTCAGCGCGTGCTCAGCCGTCACGTGCTTGCCGAAGAAGTAGATGACGGACGTGAGCGCCATCGTCTGCCCGAGCGCCTGGAGCAACTGCGACGGGATGAAGTCGGGTTCGGCCCAGGCGGACGTGAGACGCGCGCCGAGCGCGAACGCAACCGCCACCATCAGGAAGCCGGCCACGATCATCCGGCGCGGATCGACACGCTGCAGCAGCCACGCGACGCACGGCGCGAACAGCAGTTGCGGAATCGCGATCCAGCGCAGCGTATCGCCGATCTGCAGCGGACGCAGCCCGTAGGTGCTCGCGAGAAACACCGACGGGATGAAGCTCGTATTGAGCACGGTGAAGCGTACGAGGCCGACGAGCACGATCAGCCATGCGATGTTGGGCCGCGCGAGGTAGCCGAGATCGATCCCGGCGCGCCGGGACGTGAGCTCGTGAATCAGGAATGCGGCAACCATCAGGATACCGATGCACAGCAGCGCGACGATCAACGGCGACTGGAACCAGAACAGCCGTTCGCCCTGATCAAGCGCGATGCACAGGCACGTGAATCCGCTGGCGCCGAGCAGCATGCCGCGCGTGTCCATACCGGATGCGAAACGCTTGATCGGCTCGTTCGACAGCGACAGCAGCAGGCAGACGATGAACGGAAGCGTCAGCAGCGCGTTCTGCCAGAACAGCCAGCGCCAGCTCAAATGTTCGCTGTACCAACCTTCGAGCGTCGCGGACAGGTTCAGCGACATCTCGAGGTTCATCGCATACGCGGCGATGCCGAACGGAATGAGCCGCGGCGGCAGCGTGCGGACGACGAAGCCGACGGTCAGCGGCACGAACACGCCGGACGCGAAGCCGGCGAGGCTCTGGAACACGATGAACGTGCCGAAGTTCGTGCACAGCGGCAGCACGCTTTCGACGACGAGAAACACCGACGCGCCCGCCAGCAGCACGCGCCGCGTGCCGAACACGAAGGCCGCCGCGATCGCGAGCGGGCCAACGAACATCTGCGATGCGGTGAACGCCGTGTTGATCCACGCGCCTTCGTCGAACCCGACGCCGAGCGCGCCGCGCACGTCGGCGAGCCCGAGCGACGTGATGCGCGACGTCAGCGTCGCGATGATCGCGCCGAGCAGCACGGACGCGATCGCGGCGATCGAGCGAAACGTCGGTATGTCGGTGGCCGGCGCGGCGGCCGGCCCCGGTGTCGCGCCGCCGGGGGCGAACGTGGTGTTCATCGTCGAGTGGTTTCCACACATGAGGCTCGCGCAAGCATAGCGCGATGCGAAAAAAATCGTCTGTTCGATGGAGTATCCCGACCGTGACCCCGAACCCGCCGGACGCACCGTCCCCGCCCGCCGCGCGCTCACGCACGTGGCCGATCATCCTGATCGCCGGTTGCGCGCTGCTGCTCGTCGCGCTGCTCGTCTACGAATTCGATGCGCATGAGCGCGGCACCGACGACGCCTACGTGACAGGGCACCTGCACGTGATCTCGCCGCGCGTGGCGGGCACGGTCGAGCGCGTGCTGGTGGACGACAACCGCTTCGTGCACGCGGGCGAGCCGCTCGTCCGCCTCGACCCGCGCGACTTCGACGTGCGCGTCGCGCTGCAGCGGGCGCGCGTCGCGCAGGCACACGCCGATGCGAGCCGCGCGAAGGCGCTGGTCGAACAAGCCGAGGCGACGCGCGTGTCGGCGCATGCGGACGCCGAGAAGGCCGAACTCGATTACGCACGCGCACGCGAGCTGACCCGCGAAACTCCGCGCGGGTTGTCGCAGCAGGAATTCGATGCCGCCAACGCGGCGCGCACGTCCGCCCGCGCGCGCGTCGACGCCGCCGACGCGCAGCAGCGCGGCGCGCAGGCCGCGTGGCAGGCCGCCGCCGCCGTGTCGGACCAGAACGACGCCGAGCTGCGCGACGCGGAGCTTCAGTTGCAATACACGACGGTCGTCGCGCCGTCGGACGGCTACGTCGGCAAGAAGACCGTCGAGACCGGCGAACACGTCGCGCCCGGCCAGGCGCTGCTGACGCTCGTCGAGCCGCACCCGTGGGTGGTCGCGAATTTCCGCGAGACCCAGCTGCGGCACGTGCGCACCGGCGACGTCGTGCAGTTGCGCTTCGACGCGCTGCCGGACCGGACCTTCAGCGGACACGTCGACAGCCTGTCGCCGGCGACCGGCGGGCAGTTTGCCCTGTTGCCGCCCGACAATGCGACCGGCAACTTCACGAAGGTCACGCAGCGGGTGCCCGTCAAGATCCTGCTCGACGGCCAGGCATCGAGCGAGCCGCGCATCCGGCCCGGCCTGTCGGTCGTCGTCACGCTGCAGCGCGAGCGCACGCGGCCATGATCCGCATCGCCGCCTTGTTCGCCGCCGGCCTGCTGAGCGCGTGCACGATCGCGCCTCGGCCGCTCGCGCCCGTGCCGGTCGGATCCGACCGGTTTCGCCACGCGGATGCGGCGCGCGAACCCGCAACGCCGCTCGCCGAATGGCCCGCGTGGTTCGACGCACCGCCGCTCGTCGCGCTCGTCGATGCCGCGCTCGCCGGCAATCCCGACATCCGCGCCGCCGCGGCGCGCGTCGATCAGGCGCAGGCGCTGCTCGGCGTGCGCGAAGCCGCGTTGGCGCCCACCGTCGGCGTCGCGCCGTCGTTCAGCCGCGCGCGCGTGTCGGGCACGGTCGACAACGCATTGCCGAAACGCACGATGCACAACTGGTCGGTGCCGTTCAACGCAAGCTACGAAGTCGATCTGTGGGGGCGCCTGCGCGGCGACGCCGAGATCGGCCGGCAGAATGTGCTGCAGGCGGACGCGGATCGCGCGGCGGTGCGCCTGCGCGTCGCGACCGACGTCGCGGCCGACTACCTGACGCTCCATTTCGTCGAACAGGATCTCGCGACGCTCGCGCGCGCGATCGAGCTGCGGCGCACCGCGCTCGACGTGATCGCCGCGCGCGTGCGGGCCGGCGCGGCGAGCGATCTCGACGCGCTGCGCGCATCGGCCGATCTCGATACGGCACGCGCCGATCTCGCGGACAGCAGGCGGCTGCGCGAAAACCTCGTCGACGCGCTCGCCGTGCTGACCGGCGTGTCGCCGACCGCATTCGCCGTCGCGCCGACCGCATCGGCCGTTCGCGTACCGGACGTGCCGCCCGGCCTGCCGTCGACCCTGCTCGCGCAACGGCCGGACGTCTACGCGGCCGCGCGCCGTGTCGACGCGGCATCGCTCAACATCGGCGTCGCCCGCACCGCGTGGCTGCCAACGTTGACGCTGACCGCGCAGGGCGGTTTCGCCAGCCGCGATCTCGGCACGTTTCTCGATCGCAACAGTTCGCTGTGGGGACTCGGCGCGAGTGTCGCCGAAACGCTGTTCGACGGCGGCAAGCGCGACGCCGCGGTAGCCGGCGCGACGGCGGGCGCCGACGTCGCCGACGCGAACTATCGCGCGACCGCGCTCGGCGCGCTGCGCGAGGTTCAGGATGCGCTCAACGACATCGCCGCGCAGAAGGAGCGGATCGTGCGCTACGACGGCGCGGCGCGCGCCACCGAGGCGGCGGCGCGGTTGTCGCTGAGCCGTTACGCGCACGGCTACGTCAGCTATCTGGAAGTCATCGACGCGGACCGCGATGCATTGAGCGCGCAACGCCAGCTGATTCACAGCCGCCAGGCGCTGGCCATCGCGACGGTCGGTCTCGTGCGCGCGCTGGGCGGTGGGTGGACGCCGCCGGCGTCGGCGCCGACGGGCGACGCGCATCGCGCCGGGCCGTTCTGAAAATGCCTGAACATGCGTTCCGCCGTCGCTGGCGCACGCCGATGCCGTCGCGTCGAACGCCCCGGCGCGCCCGCTCAGTCGCCCGCGCCGGCCGGACGCACGCCGAGCGCCTCGGCCTGGCGCACGAGATCCGGCAGCGTGCGGACCTGCATCTTCTTCATCACCTGCGCACGATGCACCTTCACCGTGATTTCCTGCAACCCGAGATTCGACGCGATCTGCTTGTTCATCAGGCCCGCGATCACCTGGCTCATGACTTCGCGTTCGCGCGGCGTCAACGATGCATAAGCCTGCCGCACCGCATCCAGCGCGCGCTCGCGCGCGAGGCGTTCGCCGTCGCGGGCCAGCGCGCGGCCGACCGCATCGAGCATCGTCTCGTCGTCGAACGGCTTCGTCAGGAAATCGAGCGCGCCGCCCTTCATGGCCTTCACGGTGGTGGGTACGTCGCCGTAACCCGTCATGAACAGGATCGGCACGTTCAGGCCCGCGCGCACCGCTTCCTCCTGAACGGCGAGCCCGCTCTCGTCGGCAAGGCGCACGTCGAGGATCAGGCAGCTCGGCACGTCGGGCCGCTCGAAGGCGAGGAACGCGCGCGACGTCGCGAACGTCTCGACGCGAAATCCCGCCGAGCGCAACAGCGCGCTCAGTGCGCGCCGCAGCGTGTCGTCGTCGTCGACCACATAGACGATGGGCGCGGGATCGCCCGCGCCCTGGTTGCGGTTCGAAGTCATATCCGGCGTGCTCGCCATCGCATTCCCTGTGTAGTCATCCGCTTCATTATCGAATGATAAACCGAGAAAAATCCGGGCGGTTACGCCTGAACGCGCGACGTGACGGCCGGCGGGCCGCTCACGCGGGCGGTGCGCCGGATGCGACCTGATCGATCAGGTTGAGCATGTCGTCAGACGGAAACGGCTTGCGCAGGAACGCGACCGCGCCTTGCGCGAGCGCCCGGCGGACCGACTCGTCGTCGCCGTGCGCCGACATCAGGATGATCGGAAGCGCCGCGTTGCGCTGTGCCAGCAGGCGCTGGACGTCGAGACCGCCCATCCCTTTCATCTTCAGGTCGAGCAGCACGCACGCCGCGTCGTCCAGCGGGCCGGCCGCGAGGAATTCCTCGCCCGACGCGAACGGCAATGCGGTATGGCCCGCCGATTTCAGCAGGCTGGCAAGACTCTTTCGGACCGACGCATCGTCATCGATGATGCAAACAAGGGCCATGAAATAAGAACCGGAAAATTGTGTCTATCGAGAACATCGCCGTGCGCCCCGGAGGTCACGCCCACGCCCCGGCAAGCAGCATGGGTTGCGCCGACGCGTCGGCCGGCGCGGGGTGCGGCGTGTCCGCGATCGTGTCGGCCGCGAACGACGCGCACCGCGCATGGAGGCGCCCGGCCTCGCCCGACTCCGCCAGCTTCTCGAGCGCGTATGCGCGCACGACCTCGAGCAGCGAGTAACGCTTCGACAGCCCGACGGAATGGACGACCAGAAGCGATTTCGATGCCAGGCCGACGAGCGCGTCGAGCACCTCCTCCGCACCCAGTTCGTCGCAGGCGGCGAGCGCGCAGGCCGCGTCGAGCCGGAACGCATCCGGAAACACCGCGAGACGGCACAGCACCGTGCGCTCCATGTCGTCGAGCAACCGATAACTCCACTCGATGGTGGCCCTGAGGGTCTGCTGCCGCGGGTGGGCCGTGCGCAGGCCGCCGGACAGCGACAGCACGGACTTGTCGAGATCCGCCGCCAGCCCCTGGATGCCGAGCGACGCGACACGGGCCGCCCCGAGCTCGAGCGCGAGCGGCAGGCCGCTCAGGCGGCGGCAGATGGTCGCGATCGCGTCGAGGGTCTTCGCATCGCACGGAAGGTCCGTCCCCATCGCACGCGCGCGCGCCAGGAACATCCGGACCGCGCCGCTCGCGACGATATCGCCGGCGTTCGCGCCGGCCGGCGGCACCGACAGCGGACCGACGCGATAGACCCGCTCGCCCGCGACACGCAACGGCTCCCGGCTCGTCACGACGAGTATCGCGCCAGGATTCGCGTCCGCGATCGCTTCGCTCAGATCCGCCAGATCGTCGACGTACGGCTCGGCGTTGTCGAACACCAGCACGACGCGCTGCTCGCCGATCGCCCGCACGACATCGGCGGGCCCCGCGGTCGCGCCGCCCGGCAGGTCGAGCGCGCCCAGCACCGCGGATGCCGGCGTCGCGCCGGCCTGCAGGCCGGCCAGATCGACCCGGGCCATCTCGATCCCGCGCGCCGCCGACCAGGCTGTCGCGACCTCCAGCGCCAGATGCGTCTTGCCGACGCCGCCGGGGCCGACCAGCGTGACGAGCGCCTCGCGCTCGAGCAGCTCGTGCAGCTCGGCCGCTTCCGTCTCACGACCAATCATCGGACATTTGCGCGGCGCGGCGCTCGTGCGGGCCGCGCCCGCCGATTCGAACGCGATCGGCCGACGATCGTCATGCGTCCGGTCGGCCGGCGGCGCGAGCCGGTAGCCGCGACCCGATTCGGTCCGGATCCACCCGTGCTTGCCGCCGAACAGCTTGCGCAGCGTCGAGATGTGGACCTGGATGTTGTTCTCGACCACGATCGTGTGCGGCCACACGGTCTGCATGATCTCGTCCTTCGACACGAGCCGGCCCGCCGCCTTCACCAGCAGCTCGAGGATCTCGAATGCCCGGGCGCCGATATACCGGGGCTGCCCGTCGACGCAGACCTCGCGGCATTCAAGGGAAACCGTCACCTGCCCGAACGTGTACATGATCCGCACTCGCTTATGCTGCGTGGCACCTTGCGCCGTCTCGCGAGACGACGCGCTTCTGAGTTGCCCGTCCGGCCGTGCCAAGGCAGGCCGGAAGGCTCGACCGTATCGTAGGTCGCAACCGGCGCCGCGAACATTATCCATAGGTTTAGTCCGGCATGGGCCGGTCGCCGGGGCGCAGGGGGCCTGCAAAATCCGCCGGGCTGTCGGACAATGCACGGGTCGCCGCCCGGACGTGCGCGACCGAGCCCGGCCGATCCCGCATCGCGAGCCGTTTCCGACCTGCTCCACCCAGCCTGCCCCAACCGTGAATCAGCCCTTGCGTGACCCGGACGACTTGAATCGAATGGATGCCGACTGGCTCGCGCGCGCCCGCCTGTCGAACGTGGTGCGCTCGGGCGACGTCCTGACGTTCGACCTGACCGACGCCGCAACGGGGGATGTGTGGTCGGCATGCCAGACCGGCTGGGTATCCGATCAGCGCTGCCGGCAGTTCGAGCAGGAATACGCATTGGCCGGGCTCCTGGACCCGGCGCGGGCGCTCACGCCGACGGCGCTGATCCGCGCGGCCGACGGCCCGGTGCTCGTCTATCCGCGCCTGGACGTGCGTGCGTTCGACACGCTGACGGACGGGCGGCTGCCGCTCGACGTCTTCCTCGAAACCGCGATCGGCGCCGCACGCGCGCTCGGCGAACTGCATCGACACGGCTGGCTGCACGGCGATCTCCAGCCGGCCAGTTTCGTCGTCGCACCGGACGGCACGGTCATGCTCCGCGCGTTCGCCCATGCCCGGGAGCGCGGCACGAAAAAAGCGGCGGCGGGCACGATGCGCACGGATTTCGCCGCATACGCGGCGCCGGAAATCTCGGAAGGCGCATCCGTCGACGAGCGCGCCGACCTGTACGCGTTCGGCATCACGCTGTTCCGCCTGCTGACCCGCGCGATGCCTTACAAGGCCGCGTCGACGTCCGATTGGGTCCACGCGCACGTCGCGATACAGCCGTCGCCGCCCGCGGCGTTTCGCGGCGACGTGCCCGGCATCCTGAACGATCTGATCCTGAAGCTGATCGCCAAGGAGCCCGCCGATCGCTACCCGTCCTGTGAAACGGTGCAGCACGATCTCGAGCGGATCCTGCACGACTGGCGGGCAGCGGGCCGCGTCGAGCCCTTCGCGCTCGGCGGCCGCGATCCGTTCGCGGGTCTGCACGCGCCCGACCTGCCGGTCGGCCGCGACGCTGAAATTCACCTGCTCGAGGGGAGTCTGGACGCCGTCATGCGCACCGGCGAGACGGCCGTCGTCCTGATCGACGGGCCGGCCGGCGTCGGCAAGACCGCGCTCGCCGAACACTTCATCCGCCATGCGCGCGCGGCATCCGGCACGGCTTGGTGCACGTCGGCCAAGATCGATCAGTTCCAGCCCGCGCGGCCGTATGCGCCCGTGCTGCAGGCGTTGCGCGCGCTGTTCGGCAGCGCGCTGGCCAGGCGCGACGACGAAATCGCGGTGATCGCCGCGCGGCTGCGCGACTGCGTGGGCCGTCAGGCCAGCGTCCTTTCCGCGATCTTTCCGGAAACCGCGTGGCTCCTCGATGTCGAGCCCGTCGCGTTCGACCACACCGATGCAATTCCGGCATTTCATCTGTGCCAGATCGTCGTGAATGCATTCCGCGCGTTCGCGGCGCCGGCCGAACCGCTCGTCATGACGCTGGACGACATCCAGTGGGCCGATGACGCGACGCTCGCGTTTCTCGCATCGATCGTGCTCGATCCGCCGGCGCATTTCTGCATCGTCGCCGGTTACCGGAGCGGGCCGTCGCACGACTACCCGCCGGCGTTCCGTCGCTTCCTCCAGCAGATCGATCGCGGCCGGCTGTCGTCGTTGACGCTCGCGCCGCTCGGCGCGCCCGACGTCACGCGCATGCTGTCCGGCATGCTCGGGGAAGCGCCGGACCGTTTGGCCGGGCTCGGCGACATCGTGCATCGCAGGACGGGCGGCAATCCCTTCCACATCCAGCAGCTGCTGCGCACGCTGATCGACGAGCAACTGCTCGGCTACGATCCGGTGCGGCAAACGTGGCAATGGAACGCAGGCGAAATCGACGCGCACCACCAGACCGAGAATGTCGTGAGCCTGCTCGCGATCCGGATGCAGCGCTTGCCGCATGAATCGAGAACGCTGCTGGCGCTGATGGCCTGTATCGGCATCGACACCGACGAAGCGCTGTTGCGCGCCGCCGCCGGCAAAACGCTGGCCGAACTGCGCTTCTGGCTGGACCCGGCGCGCCAGATGGGCCTCGTGTCGCTCTCCGGCGACCGCTGGCGCTTCACGCACGACCGCATCCTCGAGGCCGTCTACGCGCTCACGGAGAGCCCGGTGCGCGCGCTGCGCCACGCACGGATCGCCGCCGCGATGCTGGCACGCGCGAACGCGCCGTCGCCCGAATCCTTGCTGGCGCTCGCTGCCCAGATCGAACTGGCGAAAGACGTGCCGCTCGACGACGCGCTCGCGCTCGCGTTCGCGGGCGCGCTGACCGACGCCGCGGCGGCCGCCGCCACGGCCGCCGCGCGCGATCGCGCGTTGTCGTTTCTGGCGCTGGCGCAATCGTTGCTCGGCCCGCATGCGTGGTCGCGACACTACGGTCTCGCAAGCCGGATCGGCATACTGCGCGGCGGCCTGCTGCTCGCGATCGGCGAAACCGCGCAGGCGTCCGACGCGATCGACATGCTCATGGCGCGGACGCGCACGCCCGCCGACCGGGCCGAGGCGCATCGGCTGAAGGCCGCGCAGCTCACGGTCGAGTCGCATTACCGGCAAGCCATCGACGTCGCGCTGGCCGGGCTGGCGCTCCTCGGCGTCGAGCTGCCCGCCGAGCCGGCCGAGGCCGATCTCGCGGCGGCCTGCGAGGCCGTGCACACGGCGCTCGACGGCCGCGCCATCGCCGATCTGATCGACCTGCCCGTGATGACCGACACGCGCGTCGAAGCCGCGATGGCGCTGCTGACCGCGCTCGAAGCCGCGATGTTCTATCCGAGCGGCGGGCTGATGCTGCTGCATTTCGCGACGATGGTGCGGCTGACGCTGCACCACGGTGTCACCGCCGCGTCGGTGCAGGGGCTCGCGTGGTATGGCGTCAGCATCGCCGAGCATCACGACGCGTATGAAGACGGCTTCGAATTCGCCAAGGTCGCGCTCGCGCTGGTCGATCGCCACGGCTTCGAGCGCTATCGCTCCGCCACGCTGATCGCGCTCGACCAGGTGAGCGTCTGGACGCAGCCGCTGTCCTACGCACTCGAACGCGCACGCGATGCGAAAGCGGCGGGCAATGCAAGCGCCGAGCTGCGCTGGATGTGCTACAGCTGCAACCACATCGTCAGCGATCTGCTGTCGATGGGTGAAGCGCTGCCCACGATCCGCGACGAAATCGACCCGCTACTGGAAATCGCGCGCGGCACGCACTACGACGACATCGTCGACCTCGTCTCCACCCAATCGGAATTCATCGACGCGCTGCAGTTCGGCCAGGACCGGCGGATCGGCACGTGGCGGGCCCGCGCGTCGACCCGGACCCCGATGTCGGTCCTCGCGTTCTGGACCGACGTGCTCGTCGGTCAGGCGGCGTTCATCTTCGGCGATGCGGCGACGGCACGCGCATCGCTCGATGCGGCCGCATCGAGTGCGTGGTCGACGCCCGCGCACATCATGCTTGCCGATTTCCACCTGTTCAGCGTGCTGGCCGGCATCGCGGCCGACGACGGCGCAACGCCGCCCGATCGCCTGATCGAGCGCTTCGCGCCGCAGCGTGCCAGGTTCGCGGCGTGGAGCGAGCGAAATCCGGGTACGTTTCTCAACAAGCTTGCGCTGATCGACGCCGAATTCGCGCGCGTGCGCGGCGAGCAAGTCATCGCAATGCAGCAGTACGAAACATCGGCCGGCCTCGCGGCGGAACGCGGTTTCGTGCACGAACAGGCGCTCGCGCACGAACGGGCCGCGGAGCATGCCGCGTCGCTCGGGCTCGCCGGCCACGCCCGCCATCAGTTGCGGCTCGCCCATGCGTGCTACCGGCGCTGGGGCGCGACCGGCAAGACCCTGGCGATGGAAGCGCAGCATCCGTTCCTCGTGATGGATCCGTCGCCGGGCGGCCCGGCCGCGCCCGCGTGCGAGGATCTCGATTTCGCGCTCGCGATGCGCGTGGCCCACTCGCTGTCCGAGGAAATCGTGCTGGAGCGCCTGATCCAGACGCTGATGCGCAACATGCTCGTGTACGCCGGCGCACGTCATGGCCTGCTGCTGCTCGCGCGGCGCGACCGGCTGACCATCGAGGCGGTGGCGCGCATCGCGGGCAGCGACGTGATCGTCGACATCGCCCGCGGCGAACCGACCGAACAGGACGTGCCGCTGTCGATCCTGAACACCGTCGCGCGGACCCGCAAACCGATCGTGCTCGCGAATGCGCAGCGCGACGGCGTTCCCGACCACGTCGACAGCCTGCGCGCGCACCCGACGCGCTCGTTGTTCTGCCTGCCGTTATTGAAACAGGGCGCGCTGATCGGCGTGCTGTATCTCGAGAATGCACTGAGCAACGGCGTGTTCTCGCCGCGGCGCATCGCGATGCTGGAAGTGCTCGCGCCGCAGGCCGCCAACGCGCTCGAATCCGCGCGGCTCTACGCGGAACTGATCGACGAGAACGCCCGCCGGGTCGAGACCGAGGCCGAGCTGCGGCACGCGCGCACCGAACTCGCGCGCACCGCGCACATGACGGTGATGGGCGAACTGGCCGCATCGATCGCGCACGAGATCAATCAGCCGCTGACGAGCATCGTGTCGAGCGTCGGCGCGTGCCTGCGCTGGTTGCGCGGCCCGCAACCCGACCTCGGCGAGGCGCTCGCGAGTCTCGAGGACATCCGTGCGTCCGGCGTGCGTGCGGCCGACATCGTCCGCGCGTTGCGATCGCTCGCGCGCCAGGCGCCGCCCGCGCTTGCGCCCGTCGCGATCGACGACCTGATTCGCGACATGCTGCGTCTCACCGAGACGGAAATCGACGCGAAGCATGTGGTGCTGCGCGTCGACCTGCACTGCGACGGCGTGCACGCGATGGCCGACCGCACCCAGATCCAGCAGGTGATCCTGAACCTCGTCACCAATGCACTCGACGCGATGGACGGACTCATCGCGCCGCGCGAACTCGAAATCACATCGCAGGTCGGCGACGGCCACGCGGTCGTCCGCATCGCCGATCGCGGCGCCGGCATCGACGCGGACATCGCGAACCAGATCTTCGACCCGTTCTTCACGACGAAATCGCGCGGCATGGGGATGGGCCTCGCGATCTGCCGCTCGATCATCGAAGCGCATGGCGGCACGCTCGAGGCCGCGCCACGCGACGGGCACGGCACCGTCATGACGTTCCGGCTGCCGGTGTCGACGCCTGGCTGATATCGGCGGCAGATACACCGGCACCGCGCGGTTCAGGTTCCGCCCTGGCGGTGTGCGTCCTCGCTCAGGAATCGATGGACGAAGGTCACGGCCATCGCCCCCTCGCCGACCGCCGACGCCACCCGCTTGACCGAACCCGACCGGACGTCGCCCGCCGCGAACGAACCCGGCACGCTCGTTTCCAGAAAGTACGGCCGGCGCTCGAGCGGCCACACGCGCTCGAATGCCGGACAGTCGTAAAGATCGCTGCCGGTGACCAGATAACCGCCCTCGTTGCGGATGATGTTCGTATCCCGTGCCCATTCGGTGTTCGGCGCACCGCCGATGCAGACGAACAGGCGCGTGGCCGGCAGCACTTCACGCGCGCCGTCTTCCGTGCGCAGCACGATCGCCTCGAGCCGATCGTCGCCCTGCAGCGCGTCGACGGTCGCGCCATAGCGGATGGTCACGTTCGGCATGCGCTCGATCCGGTCGATCAGATAGCGCGACAGCGTCGCCGCGAGCGACGCACCGCGGACGATCATCGTGACTTCGCGTGCGTGCCGTGCGAAGTTCATCACGGCCTGGCCGGCCGAATTTCCGCCGCCGACGATGAACACGTGCTTGCCCTCGCACATCGACGCTTCGCTCGATCCCGCGCCGTAGAACAGGCCTGCGTTGAGAAACCGCTGTTCGTCCGGCAAACCGAGGCTGCGGTATTCGATGCCGGTCGCACAGATATTCGCGCGCGCGGTCAGAATCGAGCCGTCGGCCAGGTCGACGCGAATCTTGCCGTCGACGAACGTCGCATGCACGCCCTCGCGCATCATCAGCAGCTCGACGCCGAACTTGACCGCCTGCTGGCGCGCGCGCTCGGTCAGTTCGGCGCCCGGTATGCCGTCCGGGAAGCCCATGTAGTTCTCGATCAGCGAACTGGTCCCCGCCTGTCCGCCGACCGCATCGCGCTCGATCACGACGGCCCGCAGCCCTTCCGACGCCGCATAGACAGCGGCCGACAAGCCCGCCGGGCCGGCGCCGTAGATCGACACGTCGTACTCGACGAAGCGCGGCCGGGCGACCCAGCCGAGCTTGGCGGCGATCTCCGGCAGCGTCGGCTGGTAGAGGCACGTGCCGTCCGGAAATACGACGGCCGGCAGCCGGATGTCGCGCAGCGGCGCGATGCCCAGCTCGCGCATGCAGTCGGTGTCGGACGTCAGTTCGCACCACGCGTATTCGACCACGCCGCGCTTCAGGAAGTCGCGAATTGCGTAGGCCTCCTTGCTGTTCGGCAAACCGATGACCTTGACCTGCTGAGACTGCGTCATGAGACCCTCCCGGTGACCGCGTTGCCGCATTCCTGTCGGCGGCCGCACTTGCGACTGTACGTCGTCATCGCCTTCACGCCGCCGCGCTTCATAAGAATTAAGGTCCGCTCGCACCGCGACCGTCCACAATGAAGTCTGTCCACCTCCGCTTGCAGCTTCGTGCCGGCCGCGCTGCGAGCGCTCTGCGGCGCCGGCATCGGAGCGAAAGATGGCCACGACCTGCACTCACCTCGACGAAGCACGCGTGCTGAACACCGACAAGGACTACTGCGAGGAGTGCGTGAAGTCCGGCAGCCGGTGGGTGCATCTGCGCCTGCGCCTGTGCTTGAGCTGCGGGCAGGTCGGTTGTTGCGACTCGTCGCCGAATCGCCATGCGAGCCGGCATTTCCACGAAACCGGCCATCCGCTCGCCCGTTCGATCGAGCCGGGCGAGCGCTGGGTGTGGTGCTACGCGGACGACGTCATGGCCGGCGAGATCGCGTCGTAGCGCATCGCGCGCCGGCATCCGGCACCTTTTCCGACCACGGGTAAACACCGCTCGATCGCGGCTTTGTCCTGCCGATCTTTTCCACTAGAATTTATCGAACGATAACTTATCGCCCGATAAACACGGAGTGTCCCATGCCTGTATCCAGACTCGCGCACTACTCGATCCGCACGCTCGATCTCGAAAAATCGTGCCGGTTCTATGAACGCGTGCTCGGCTTCAAACGCGGCTATCGCCCGCCGTTCGACTTTCCGGGCGCGTGGCTCTACAAGGGCGGCGACGAAGCCGACTACGGAATCGTTCACATCATCGGCGTCGATCCGGCCAACCCGGACGGGCTCACGGCCTATCTCGGCGACAAGGCGCTGCCGGCCACCGGCACGGGCACCGTCGATCACATCGCGTTCCTCGCGACCGGCGTCGAAGCGACGTGGCATACGCTGCGCGCCGAGAACATCCCGTGGCGCGACCGCACGGTGCCGAGCCTCGGGCTGCACCAGGTCTTCATCGAGGATCCGTCCGGCGTGACGATCGAACTCAACTTCCCTGCCGCCGAGGTCGAGGGCCTGGCGCTTCCCGACGCGGCCGCAGCGGCCCGCGCATCCATCGGAGACTGACATGAACGACGTCACTTCAACCCACCGCAAGGCCGTCATCGTCGGCGGCTCGCTGGGCGGCCTGTTCGCCGCGAACCTCCTGCTGCGCAACGGCTGGGACGTGGACGTGTACGAGCGGGTGCCCGAGGCGCTGTCGGGCCGCGGCGCCGGCATCGTCACGCATCCGGAACTGTTCGACGTGATGCGCGCCGCGGGCGTGCGCATCGACGAATCGATCGGCGTCAAGGTCGAGTCGCGCATCACGCTGTCGCAGGACGGCGCCGTGGCGTCGGCGCGCCGGCTGCCGCAGACGCTCACCGCGTGGAGCAAGATGTATCACGTGCTGCGCGCGGCGCTGCCCGATCAGCACTACCACCCGGGCGCCGTCGTGACCGACGTCTCGGACGGCCCGGCGCACGCGTCCGTCACGCTGTCCGACGGCTCGGTCGTGCGCGCCGACCTCGTCGTTGCGGCCGACGGATTCCGCTCCGCGATTCGCGAACGGCTCGTGCCGGACGCACGGCTTCAATACGCGGGCTACGTCGCGTGGCGCGGGCTGGTCGACGAAGCCGCGCTGTCGGACGCGACCCACGCGACCCTGTTCGACAAGTTCGCATTCGGCCTGCCGCCGCACGAACAGATCCTCGGCTATCCGGTCGCCGGCCAGGGCAACAGCACGCTGCCCGGCGAGCGCCGCTACAACTTCGTCTGGTATCGCGCGACGAGCGAGGACACCGACCTCCCGAACCTGCTGACCGACGAGACCGGCAAGCTGTGGGCGGGCGGCATTCCGCCGACGCTGATCCGGCGCGACGTCCTCGCCGATCTCGAGGACGCGGCCCACGCGCTGCTCGCGCCGCAGTTCGCGGAAGTCGTGTCGCGCGCGACGCAGCCGCTGTTCCAGCCGATCTACGACCTCGAAGTGCCACGCATGGCGTTCGGCCGGATCGCGCTGCTCGGCGATGCCGCGTTCGTCGCGCGGCCGCATTGCGGAATGGGCGTCACGAAGGCCGCCGGCGATGCGCTCGCGCTCGTCGCGTCACTCGCCACGCGCGCCGACACGCTCGACGCGTTGAGCGAATACAGCGAAACGCGCACGGCATTCGGCGTCGCGATCGTGCAGCACGCGCGCCATCTCGGCGCCTACATGCAGGCGCAACTGAAAAACGACACCGAGCGCGAAATGGCCGAGCGCTATCGAACGCCGGAAGTCGTGATGCGGGAAACCGCCGTGCCGCCGCACGTCTGAGCCCGGCAACGGCGGACGCCGCGCACAACACGCGCGACGCCCGCACCGCCGCCACGACATTCGACCCATCGAGGAGACACCGTGAACCACACGCTTCCGGCCGCCGCCGGCATCGCGCCCGATCCGGACTCGCCGGCGCAGGCCCCGCATCCGCTGCTGCGCGATGCCCGTTTTCGCACGCTCGTCAGGCGCAGAAGGCTGCTCGCCTGGTCGCTGACGCTCGTCATGCTCGCCCTCTATTTCGCGTTCATCCTGACGTTGGCGTTTTCGCCGACGCTGCTCGGCCGGCCGATCGTGCCGGGCCGGCCGACGCCGTGGGGCATCCCGGTCGGCTTCGGCATGTTCGTCGTCACGTTCGCGCTGGTCGCGCTGTACGTGTTCCAGGCCAACTCGGTCCACGACGCGCTCGTCGCGTCCATTCGCGACGGAGACGCACAATGAAACGCCTGCTCCTCGCATCGATCGCCTGCATCGGCACGGCGCCGGCGTTCGCGGCCGGCCCCGCGGCGCTCGCGCACGGGCACAATCCGGTCGCGATCGGCATGTTCCTGCTGTTCGTCGCGTCGACGCTCGTCATCACGCGCTGGGCCGCGCGCCAGAACCACAGCGTGGCCGACCACTACGCGGCAGGCGGCCGGATCACCGCGCTGCAGAACGGCTGGGCGATCGCCGGCGACTACATGTCGGCGGCGTCGCTGCTCGGCATCTCCGCGCTGGTGTTCACGAGCGGCTACGACGGCCTGATCTATTCGGTCGGCTTTCTCGCGAGCTGGCCGATCATCCTGTTCCTGATCGCCGAGCCGCTGCGCAATCTCGGCAAGTACACGCTCGCCGACGTCGTGTCCTATCGCCTGCGGCAACGGCCGATCCGCGCCTTCGCGGCGTCGAGCTCGATCGTCATCGTGCTGCTGTATCTGGTGTCGCAGATGGTCGGCGCGGGCAAGCTGGTCGAGCTGCTGTTCGGTCTCGACTACACGGTCGCGGTGCTGGTCGTCGGCGTGCTGATGGTCGTCTACGTCTTCTTCGGCGGGATGCTCGCGACCACCTGGATCCAGATCGTCAAGGCCGTGCTGCTGCTCGCCGGCGCGGCGTTCATGGCGTTCATGGTGCTCGGCCGTTTCGGCTTCAGTCTCGACGCGCTGTTCGCGCAGGCCGTGAGCGTGCATCCGAAGCATGCGGCGATCCTGCGTCCGGGCGGCCTGGTCTCCGATCCGGTCTCGGCCGTGTCGCTCGGCCTCGCGCTGATCTTCGGCACGGCGGGCCTGCCGCACATCCTGATGCGCTTCTTCACGGTCGGCGACGTCAAGGCGGCCCGCAAGAGCATCCTGCATGCGACCGGCATCGTCGGCGTCGGCTACATGCTGATCGTCATCATCGGCTTCGGCACCATCGCGCTGGTCGCGCCGGACCGGCAGTACCACGATGCGTCCGGCGCCGTGACGGGCGGCGCCAACATGGTGGCGATCCACCTCGCGCATGCGGTCGGCGGCAACGTGTTCCTCGGCTTCATCTGCGCAGTCGCGTTCTCGACCATCCTGGCCGTGGTCGCCGGACTCACGCTCGCGGGTTCATCGGCGATCTCGCACGACCTCTACGCGAACGTGCTGCGCCGCGGGCGCGCGTCCGACCGCGAGGAAATGCGCGTGGCGCGTGCGACGACCGTGGTGCTCGGCGTGCTCGCGATCCTGCTCGGCATCGCGTTCGAGAAGCAGAACATCGCGTTCATCGTCAGCCTCACGTTCTCGATCGCGGCGAGCTCGAACTTCCCGGTGCTGCTGCTCTCGATCTACTGGCGCGGGCTGACGACGCGCGGCGCGGTACTGGGCGGCCTGCTCGGGCTCGCCACCGCCGTCACGCTCACGGTGCTGAGCCCGACCGTGTGGGTGACGGTGCTCGGTCATGCGCATGCGGTCTATCCGTACGAATACCCGGCACTGTTCTCGATGGCGGCGGCGTTCGCCGGCGTCGTCCTGTTCTCCGTCACCGATCGCTCGGCCCGTGCGCGGCACGAGCGCGCGCAGTTCGACACCCAGCTCGTCGCGTGCGAAACGGGCATCACAACGGGCATCACGCAACGCGGCGGAGCCGCACGATTCGAGGAGTCGATATCCGCATGAGACACGCCACGTTGACCTGCACCTGCTGCCCGTCGCCGGTCCGGCGACGCCTGCTCGGCACGTTTGCCGCGCTCGCCGGCACGGCCGTGGCCGGCCGCCCGGCATCGGCCGCCGAAACCGCGAACGCCCCGGCCGCATCGACCGCCCCGTCGCTGCCGAGGCCGCGCGCGATCGACATTCACGCGCACTACTACCCCGAAAGCTTTTGCGATCTGGTCGGCGGCGAGGGCAAGCGCTTCGGCGGGTCGTTCACGTGCGACGACGCATCGTTCACGTTCCGCACGCCCGCCGGCGGCCTCGGGCCGCTGCCGATGAAGTTCATCGACGTCGACGCGCGGCTCAGGGACATGGATGCGTCCGGCGTCGCCGTTCAGGCGCTGTCGCTCAGCGTGCCGATGGCGTATTGGGGCGACCGGCCGTTCAATGCGAAGCTCGCGCGCGACTGGAATTCGGCCGCGTCGCGCGTCTATCAGCGGCATCCGGCGCGATTCGTCGTGCTCGCGACGCTGCCGATGCTGAACGCGACCGACGCGATCGACGAACTCGAACGCGCCGCGCAGTTGCCGGGCGTGCGCGGCGTGTACATGGGCACCAACATCGACAACCGCGATCTCGACGATCCGTTGTTCGCGCCGGTCTTCGCGCGCATCGCGCAACTGAACCTGCCCGTGTTCCTGCATCCGCAGCAAACGGTCGGCGGCGCGCGGCTCGGCGATTTCTACCTGAGCAACCTGCTCGGCAATCCGTTCGATACGGCGATCGCGGCTGCGCATCTGATCCTCGGCGGCGTGCTCGATCGTCATCCGGACCTGCACTTCACGTTGCCGCATGCGGGCGGTGCGTTGCCGATCGTCGCGGGACGCCTCGACGCGGGCTGGACCGTGCGCCCCGAAACGCGCCGGCTCGCGCAAAAGCCGAGCAGCTATCTGCGGCGCTTCAGCTACGACACGGTGTCCCATTCCGGGCCGGTGCTGGACTTCCTGATCGCGAACGTCGGCGTCGATCGGCTCGTGCTCGGCAGCGACTACTGCTTCGACATGGGCTACGAACAACCGGTCCGCTTTCTCGATCGCGTCGACCTGACGGCGGAACAGCGTTCGATGATCCTCGGCGGCAATGCGGGCAGGCTGCTGCACATCTAGCGCGCGGGCCGGCCGGCGAAAACGCATGCGACCGGCCGCGCCTGCACGGTCGGCGCAGCCCGCCGACGCACATGGCATCATCCGGCGAGCCGTCGGCACCACGCGCGTCGGCACGCGGGCGGGCAAGCGGCCGACGGTGCCGTCTTTCGAACATGGAGTCACGCACGATGAAAATAATCATTGCCGGCGGGTCGATCGCCGGTCTCGCGGCCGCGCTGACGCTCGACTGCATCGGGCACGACGTAACGGTCTACGAGCGCTCGCCGTCGCCGCTACGCGGTCAGGGCGGCGGCGTGGCCGTGCTGCGCCGGATGATGGCGTTCCTCGAACAGCATGGCCGTCATTGCCGGCAGATGATCAGCGTGCCGACGCATCGGCGGCGCTGGATCGATCGCGACGGCAGCGTCACGCGGGACGAACCCGAAATGCTGCCGTTCTCGTCGTGGGACGCCGTGTACCGCTCGCTGTGCGAGACGCTGCCGCCCGGACGCATCCGTTACGGCCGCGCGGTCAGCGGCTTCGAGCAGGACGCCGACGGCGTCGACGTACACCTGGGCGACGAACGCATCCGCGCGGACGTGCTGATTGCGGCCGACGGAGCGGGTTCGACCCTGCGCACGCACCTGTTTCCCGGCTACGCGCCGTCGTTCGCGGGCTATCTCGCGTGGCGCGGCATCGTCGACGAAGCCGAGTTCGACGCCGCCGCGATTGCGCCATTGGTCGAGAACATGACGCTTCACAAGGCGCCGGGCGAGTTGTTCATGGCGTTCCTGATTCCCGCGCTCGACGGCTCGCTCGCGCCGGGCGCGCGCCGTTTCAACTGGCTGTGGTATCGCAACGAAGCCGACCGCACGGCGCTGCGCCGCCACCTGACCGATCGTGACGGCAACGTCCATCATGCATCCGTGCATCCGGGGATGCTTGCGGACGAGACCGTCGGCGCGCTGCGGCAACTGGCGGAAGAACGATTGCCGGCATCGTTGTCGCAACTGGTGCTCGCGACGCGCGCGCCGTTCAACCAGGCGATCGTCGACGCGCTGAGCCCCGGCTTCGTCGACGGCCGCGTGGCACTGATCGGCGATGCGGCCTGCACCGTGCGCCCGCATACGGCCTCCGGCACGTCGAAAGCGGCGAGCGATGCGGTGTCGCTCGCCGAGGCGCTGCCGGCCGACGCGGCCGACGTCGTCGAACGTCTCGCGCGATGGTCGGTGCGACGGCGCGAGGAAGTGACCGCGTTGCTCGAGAAGGGGCCGCAACTCGCGGCCGCGTTCGGCCTCGGCACACCGCTTTGACATGCTGGCCGGCGATGACGGAATCGATGTCGCCAACGCCGACACGATGGTCCGCCATGCGCCGAGGCGCACGACGGAACCGCACGCGGTGCCTGGCGCCTGCGTTCAGAACGTTTCAGCGCGGTTTCAGGTAACGGCGCCGCCCGCCGCGTAGACTGCCCCCATCATCCGCCGCACGGGCCACGGCCCGCGCGCAATCCCACCTTCTGGAACGACGACATGAACTCCGCCGCGAATCGCCATCGCCGGCCCGGCTCGTCATGGCCGAACCGGTCGGCCATGCGCCATCGCCATCCGTCGGCCCCGGCCGCAACCTCCGTTGCCGGCACGCGCCGGCCCGCCTGTCACGGCAAGCAGATCCGCGCCGCATCGCGCGTACCGCACGGCCGACGCCCTTTCCATTGCCTCGCCAACTGCACGACGCCGAATGAACCGGCTCGCCGGGAGCGCGCATGAAGCACAAACGTCTCTGGTTCGGCGCGGCAGGTGTCGCGGTCGTTGGCCTCGCGGTCGCGATCGGCATCATGTTCCGGCCGTCGATCGCGCCGATCGATCCGCCCGCGCGCGCGTCGTTCGATCCGCAGCTCATTCGCGCAGGCGCGCGCGTCGTCGCGCTCGGCGACTGCGTCGTCTGTCACACCGCGAAGGACGGCAAGCCGTTCGCCGGCGGCCTGCCGCTCGCGACGCCGTTCGGCACGATCTACGCGACCAACATCACGCCGGATGCCGACACGGGCATCGGCCGCTGGTCGCAGGCGGCATTCGCGCGCGCGCTGCGCAGCGGCATCGCCCGCGACGGCCATCCGCTGTACCCGGCCTTTCCGTATATCCATTTCACGCGAATGTCCGACCAGGACATCGCGGCCGCGTACGCGTATCTGATGACGCGCGAACCGGTCCAGACGAAGACGCCGGCGAACGACCTGATCTTCCCGCTCAACTTCCGGCCGCTGGTCGCGTTCTGGAACGTGCTGTTCCTGCGCGAGGGCGCGTACCAGCCCGACGCGTCGCAATCCGCGCAATGGAATCGCGGCAAGGCGCTCGTCGACGGCCTCGGGCACTGCGCGTCGTGCCATTCGCCGCTCAATGCGATCGGCGGCGAACAGGCCGGCAAGGCGTTCGACGGCGGCATCGTCGACGGCTGGGAAGCGCCGCCGCTCAATGCGCTCGGTCACGCGGTCCGGCCGTGGACGCAGGCGCAACTGGTCACGTACCTGCGCACCGGCCGCGCGAGCGAGCATGGCGCGGCCGCCGGACCGATGCTGCCGGTCACGCGCGATCTCGCGACGGTGCCGGTGGAGGACGTCGAGGCGATCGCCGCGTACATCCTGTCCATCCAGAAGCCGGCCGCCGCGCGTCCCGCGACGGCCGGCACGGCACCCGGCCCGACGACGCCCGCCGGACAGCGCGGCGCGGTGCTGTTCCAGGCGTCGTGCGCGCAGTGCCACGGGCCGGCGTCGCCGATGCAGTCGATCGGCGAGCGGCCGACGCTCGCGTTCAGCACGGCGATCGCCGCCGACACGCCGCGCAACGCGATCCAGATGATGTTCAACGGCATCGGCTGGCACGGCGAGGACACGCTGAACTACATGCCGTCCTATATCGACCAGTACGACGACGGGCAGATCGCGGATCTCGCCGCCTATCTCCGCGAAACATATTCCGATCGCGCCGCATGGACCGGCGTCGACACCCTCGCCGCGAAGCTCAGAAAGGAGGACCGCGCGCAATGATCGCCCTCACCGTGAATGGCGTGCGACACACGCTCGACATCGATCCCTCGACGCCGCTCCTGTACGCGCTGCGCAACGACCTGCACCTGCACGGCGCGAAGTTCGGCTGCGGCCTCGGGCAATGCGGCGCGTGCACCGTGATCGTCGACGACAAGCCGATGTTCTCGTGCCTGATCCCGGTCGCCGCGCTCGGCGAGCGTCGCGTCAGGACCCTGGAAAGCCTCGGCACCGCCGAGCATCCCGGCAAGCTGCAGCAGGCGTTCATCGATCATCAGGCGGCGCAATGCGGTTACTGCATCGCGGGCATGATCATGCGCGCGCAGGCGCTGCTCGAACGCAACCCGAAGCCGACCGAACGCGAGCTGCGCACCCACATGGAACCGAACCTGTGCCGTTGCGGCACCCACATGCGGATCCTGGCGGCCGTACGCCAGGTCGCGGGGATGCCGGAGCCGGAACCGTCCGCCGCGCCCGTCATGATCAACAAGGAAATCTGATGAACGCACCCGACGACATCGACGAAGGCCGCCGGCACTTCATGGTTTCCGGCGCGCTCTTCGTCGCGTTCACCCTCGCGCCCGCCGCGCGCGCGCTCGCCGAGGTCGTGATCGCGGACGAAGGCGCCGCCGTCCACGTCGCCAAGGCCACCGAAACGCTGGCCGGCAGCCTGAAGACCAACCCGCTGCTGGACGCGTGGATCAAGATCGCGCCCGACGGCAAGGTCACCGTGTTCACCGGCAAGGTCGAACTCGGCACCGGCGTGCGCACCGCCTTGCTGCAGGTGGCCGCCGAGGAGCTGAACATGAAGCCCTCGCTGATCACGTTCCTGACCGCCGACACCGGCGCGTCGCCCGACGAAGGCCTGACGGCCGGCAGCCACACGATGGCGGACAGCGGCTCCGCGCTGCTGAACGCCGCCGCGCAGGTGCGCGGCCTGCTGGTCGACGGCGCGGCGAAGCAGTTCGGCGTCGATCCGCGCACGCTGACCGTCGCCGACGCCGTCATCAAGGCGCCGGACGGCCGCACGATGCGCTACGCCGACGCGGTGCGCACCGTCGACCTGCACCGCAACGCGACGCCGACGTCGCCGCTGAAACCGCCGGCCACGTTCGCCGTGATCGGCACGTCGCTGCCGCGCGTGGACATTCCGAACAAGGTCACGGGCGGCGTCAGCTACGTGCAGGACATGACGCTGCCCGGCATGCTGCATGCGCGGGTCGTGATGCCGCCGGTGTACGACGCGAAACTGCTGTCGTTCGACGAAGCCGCGATCCTGAAGATGCCGGGCGTCGTGCGGATCGTGCGCAACGGCAGCATGCTCGCCGTCGTCGCCCAGGGCGAATGGCAGGCGGTGCTCGCGCAGCGCGCGCTGGCCGCCGGTTGTCGCTGGTCCGGCGGCCGGGCGCTGCCCGACCGCGAGACGGTCCACGCGGACCTGAAGCGGATCGCGACCCAACGCATCGAGATCGCCAACACGCATGCGCCGAGCGCGCCGGCGACGAAGACGCTCTCCGCCACGTTCCTGAAGAACTATCTGCTGCACGGCTCGATCGGGCCATCGTGTTCGGTCGCCCATCTCGAGAACGGCACGCTGACCGTGTGGACCCACTCGCAGGGCGTTTATCCGCTGCGCGACGCGCTCGCGGAAATGCTGTCGATGCCGAAGGCGAACGTGCGCTGCATCCACACCGAGGGCTCCGGCTGCTACGGGCACAACGGCGCGGACGACGCGGCCGCGCATGCGGCGCTGATCGCGGCCGCGATGCCCGGCAAGCCGATCCGCGTGCAGTGGATGCGCGAGCAGGAACATACGTGGGACCACTTCACGCCGGCGATGGTCACCGAGCTCAGCGCATCGCTCGATGCGGGCGGCCGCATCGTCGACTGGAACTACGCGCTGTGGAGCAGTTCGCACAACGAGCGCATCGTCAACGCCGGCCGGCTTCTGCCCGCCCGCATGCTCGAGCCGCCGTTCGTGTCCGCGCCGTCGACGCCGATGCTGCAGCCCGAGGGCGGCGGCGATCGCAATGCGATCCCGCTGTACGCGCTGCCGAACATGCACATCGTCAACAACTTCTCGCCGACGATGCCGCTGCAGACTTCCGCGATGCGCTCGCTCGGCGCGCACACGAACGTCTGGGCCATCGAAAGCTTCATGGACGAACTGGCGCACGCCGCCGGCGTCGATCCGGTCGAATTCCGCCTGCGCCACATGGAGGATCACCGCGCGCGCCAGGTGATCCAGCTCGCCGCGACCAGATTCGGCTGGCCGCGGCCGCCACGTGCACGCAATCGCGGCGTCGGCTTCGCGTTCGGCAAATACAAGAACCTGATGGGCTACGTCGCGATCGCGGTCGAGGTCACGGTCGTGCCGGAGACGGGCCACGTGACGCTCGACCGCGCGGAAGTCGCCGTCGACGCCGGCCAGATCGTGTCGCCCGACGGCATCCGCAACCAGATCGAGGGCGGCATCGTGCAGGCCGCGAGCTGGACGCTGTACGAGGCGTTGAAATACGATACGCAGCGCATTCGCAGTTTCGACTGGAGCAGCTATCCGATCCTGCGTTTCCCGGCCGCGCCGCAAAGCGTGAAGGTGCACCTGATCAATCGTCCCGGCGCGCCGTTTCTCGGCGCGGCCGAGGCGTCGATGGGGCCGACCGCCGGCGCGCTGGCCAACGCGATCTTCGACGCGACCGGGCAGCGCATGCGCGAAATGCCGTTCGCCGGCGATTCGCTCAGGAAACGCATCGACGCATAGCCGCGGATCACAACCGATCGCGCCGGCACGCACCGGCGCCGACAATCGACAGGCTGGAGATTTCTGAACGATGGATACCTTGCTTTCGATGCGCGTGTTCACGCGCATCGTCGAGACGGGCAGCTTCACGCGCGCGTCGGACACGACCGGACTCACGACGCCGCGCGTGTCCGCGCTGCTGAGCACGCTCGAACGGCATCTCGGCTGCCGGCTGCTGAACCGCACGACGCGCCGCATCTCGCTGACCGAGGACGGGCAGGCCTATTACGAACGCTGCGTCGGCGTGCTGCGCGAGATCGACGACATGGAAGCGGCCGTCTCGCAGGCGCGCAACGTGCCGCGCGGCCGCCTGAAGGTGAACCTGCCGCCGGCCATGGCGAAGCAGATCATGGTGCCCGCGCTGCCGGAGTTTCTCGCCGCCAATCCGGGCATCTCGGTCGAACTCGGCGTGACCGACCGGCAGATCGACCTGATCGGCGAAGGCGTCGATTGCGTCGTGCGCATCGGCGCGCTCGACGATTCGGGCATGGTCGCGAAACGGATCGGCAGCCTCACCACCTGCACCTGCGCGGCGCCCGCCTATCTCGAACGATGCGGCGCCCCCGAAACGGTGGACGACCTGGCGCAGCACGTCGCGGTCAGCCACATCTCGGCCGATACGGGCCGGCCGCGTCCGTGGGATTTCGTCGTCGACGGCGAACCGCGCATCGTGCAGATGTGCGGCACGGTCGCGGTGAACGACGCCGACACCTACATCGAATGCGGCCTCGCGGGGATCGGCCTGATCAAGACGTCGCTGTACCTGGTCGAGCCGTACCTGAAATCGGGGCGCCTGCGCGAGGTGCTGACCGATTTCAACCCGCCGCCCCGGCCGATCTCGATCCTGTATCCGCCCAACCGGCATACGCCGGTCAAGCTCAAGCTCTTCGTCGAATGGCTCGCGGGCCTGTTCGCGGAGATTCCGACGCTGCAGGGCAAGCGCGGCTGACAGCGCCCGCCTCGTCGCCCGCCGCATGAATCAAATGATTTAAAGCGGCGTTTCAGGACAATTCAGTCCGCGCGATCCAGACTGGTTTCATGGGCTTCGCGAGCCGCGATATCCGCGCCGGAGGCCCGCTTCACGCTCGCGCGGCGCCGTCCGCGCGTGATTCCACGCGCGATCCGCCCCCTTTGCGCGTCACGCAATGCTCGATTGCGCAGCGGGTGTATTCCCTTGTTATCGATCGATCAATAATCTTGACGGCAATGCGGCGGCTGTCGTTTCGCCGCATCGGCAATCGCACCGCCCGCCCGAAGAACGGGCTCCCGACATCTCTTTTCAAGGAGTCGATCATGTCAGCAGAATCCACCCCGCTCGCTGCCCACGGGCACGCGACCAAGCTCACGCAGGGCCTCATCCTGCTGTTCGCGTTCAGTTGCGGCGCGATCGTCGCGAACCTGTACTACGCGCAGCCGATCACCGAACTCATCGCGCCCAGCCTGCACATGTCCGGCGAAACCGCGAGCCTCATCGTGTCGCTGACGCAGATCGGCTACGCATTCGGCCTGTTCTTCATCGTGCCGCTCGGCGACCTGCTCGAGAACCGCAAGCTGATGATCACGACCGCCGTCGTGTCGATCGCGAGCCTCGCGGCCGCGGCGATGGTGCATACGCCCGGGCCGTTCCTCGCGATCTCGCTGCTGATCGGCTTCAGCTCGGTCGCCGTGCAGATCCTCGTGCCGCTCGCCGCGCACCTGGCGCCCGATCATTCGCGCGGCCGCGTGGTCGGCACGATCATGAGCGGGCTGCTGCTCGGCATCCTGCTCGCGCGTCCGCTGTCGAGCGTGGTGGCCGACGCGTTCGGCTGGCGCTTCGTGTTCGCGGCCGCCGCCGTGCTGATGACGCTCGTGACGGCCGTGCTCGCGCTGACGATCCCGTCGCGCCAACCCGATCATCGCGCGACCTATTTCGAACTGATCGGCTCGCTGCTGCATCTCGTGCGCACGATGCCGGTGCTGCGCCATCGCGCGTTCTACCAGGGCCTGATGTTCGCGTCGTTCAGCCTGTTCTGGACCGCCGTGCCGGTCGAGCTCACGCGTCACTACGGCCTGTCGCAATCGGCCATCGGCCTGTTCGCGCTGGTCGGCGCGATCGGCGCGACGTCGGCGCCCGTCGCCGGCCGCCTCGCGGATGCCGGCCACACGGTGCGGGCCACGCTGATCGCACTGGTCGCAGGCGCCTTGTCGTATGCGGTCGCGCTCGTCCATGGCGCCGGGCTGTACGGCCTCGTCGTCACCGGCATCGTGCTCGACTTCGCGGTGCAGATGAACATGGTGCTCGGCCAGCGCGAGATCTATGCGCTGCATGCGGCGAGCCGCAACCGCCTGAACGCGCTGTACATGACGAGCATCTTCGTCGGCGGCGCCATCGGCTCCGCGCTCGCCAGCCCGCTGTACGAGCATGGCGGCTGGCCGCTCGTCGCCGCCGTCGCCGGCGTGTTCCCGATCGTCGCGCTCGCCCACTACCTCGTGATCGGGCGACCGCACGCGGAACGCCACGCACAGGCCTGAACCGGCGCCGGCACCGGTTCGCGCGCGAATGGCGCTCGGGCCTCTCGCGCAACGGAACGCTGCCGGCACGTCATCTCCGACTTCCCGCAGGGCCAGCCGCCGCACCGGCCGCAGCCGGACGATTCGCGGCGGCGCCCTGCCCCACGCACAAGGAATCCATCATGTCCACCTTGCTCAGCCACTACGATCTGCGCGGCCTGCCGCTTCCCAACCGTATCGTGATGGGCCCGATGACGCGTTCTCGCGCGCCGTCGCGCGGCCTGCCGACCGCGCTCATGACCGAGTACTACGCCCAGCGCGCGTCCGCCGGCCTGATCGTCACCGAAGCGACCAACGTCAGCCCGGCCTCCGCGGCATTCGAACTCACGCCGGGGCTCGTCACCGACGAGCAGGCGGCCGGCTGGAAGCAGGTCACCGACGCGGTCCATGCCAACGGCGGTCGCATCTTCGCGCAGCTGTGGCACGGCGGCCGGGTCAGTTCGCTGACGCTGCTCGGCGGCGCGGCGCCGCTGTCGCCATCCGGCGTCAACGACGATCTCGAACAGTTGCAGGTGTGGGCGCAGTTGCAGAACGGCTACTACACGAAGATTCATGCGACGCCGTCGCGCGCGATGACGACCGACGAGGTCGCCGCGACGGTCGAGGAATTCCGCCAGGCGGCGCTTCGGGCGAAGGCGGCCGGCTTCGACGGCGTCGAGATTCACGCGGCCAACGGCTACCTGCCGCACCAGTTCCTGTCGTCGACGCTGAACCGCCGCGACGACCGCTACGGCGGCTCGCTCGCGAACCGCGCGCGCTTCCTCGAGGAAATCGTCGACGCCGTCGGCGGCGTGCTGCCGCTCGATCGCGTGGGCGTGCGCATCTCGCCGTACGCGAAGTACAACAACGTGCGCGACGCGGATCCGGATGCGACCTACGCCTACGTCGGGCGCATGCTCGACGAAGCCGGCGTCGCCTACGTGCACGCGGCGGACACCAACGGCTGGAGCGGCGAGCCCGACCTGCCGCGCATCGTCGCCAACACGCGCGACGCGTACCGCGGCACGCTGATCGTCAACGGCGGCATCGCGCCGGACGCCGCGAATGCGCTGATCGATGCGGGCGATGCCGATCTCGTCGCGTTCGCGCGCGCATACATCGCGAACCCCGACCTCGTCGAGCGGATCGCGGCGAATGCGCCGCTCGCCGCACCGAAGACGGTCGGCTGGTACGGCGGCGACCGCGCGGGATACGTCGACTACGCGCGTCACGACGCGGCGGGCCTGACCGCCTGACCGTCAGCGCACTGCGCCGGCGGCAGCCTCCGCCGCCGCCGCGACCGGCCAGAACATCAGGATCGCGAAGAATGTGCTCAGGCGTCCTGCCAGCGCGAACCGAGCACACGGCCGCAGAAATTCGGCCGGCGAAAATCCGGATCGGCCCGATCGAGCACGTCCGCGCTCCACGTGCCGAACGTCGACGCCGGCCGATGCGCGACACCGCGCGCGAGCGCGTCGAGGAACGCATCGCCGAATCCTTCGCCGCGCGGGTAGGCGGCGAGCAGCGCGCGGCGCTCGTCCGCCGAATACGCGTCGAAGCCGGTTGCCATCAGGTCGGTCGACACGGCGAACGCCAGCGCCCGCGCGAGCGGCGACATGCGCGCGGCCACGCCGGGCGTCGTATGCAGCGCGATCGCGCACCACACCTCGTCGCGCACCTGCTGCGAAATCTGGTGGCGCGACAGGAACGCCTGCGCGGCATCGGCGCTGTCGATCTCGTAGCGTTCGGTCGAGCGGGAGTAGGCCGGGCTCAAGCCCATGTTCGCGTACATCGCGGCCACGTACAGCGCATCGGCATCGAGCGTCTCGCCGGCACGGCACGCGGCGAGCGACGCGAGGACGAACACCCGGCATGCATGATCGGCGATCACGCGCGGCAGCGACGCGCATGCGGCCTCGACGGCTTCGATCGTCATCGGCGTCCGGGGAATGCGAACGCCGGCAACTTCGTCGTCGGCCCGTGCACACGTGTGCGCAGCACTCATCTCGTCTCCTTCTGCCCGTTGCCGGGGCACAAAATTATCCATTCGCCGCGCGGTACGCACCGGCACCGCCATTCCGCCCGCCGACCCATGCCGTCCTAAAAGGCGGCACCGTGGCAGACCAATCCTTCGCACTGCTCGACGACCTCCCGCGCGGCCGCCTGCAGGCGCTGCGCGAAACGGCCCGCATGACCGCGCGCGGCGCGCGCATCCGGGTGGCCGTCGGCCGCCGCGCGCTTCGGCATCGCGGCCGTCCAGCCACGCCGCGCGAAGCCGCCGAACTCGACCACCGGCGACCACGCGGGGCTGACCGGCAGCGGCGGCGGCGCCAGCGTTTCGAACTCGTCGTCGGCGTGCACGACCTTGCCGTCGACGACCGTCAGCACCGACGCCAGCGACTTGATCTGCGACTCGTCGATCGTGAAATAGTCGTCCGTCAGCACCGCGAAATCCGCATACTGGCCCGGCACGAGCGCGCCCTTGCGATCGTCTTCGTTCGAGAACCACGCGCTGCCCACCGTGTAGCGGCGCAGCGCCTCCATGCGGCTGAGCCGGTTGCATTCGGGATAGAGCGCCGTGCCGCCGACGGTGCGCCCGGACACCATCCAGTACAGCGACAGGAACGGGTTGTAGCTCGCGATGCGCGTCGCATCGGTGCCCGCGCCGACCGGCAGCCCGGCCGCCAGCATCGCGCGGATCGGCGGCGTGCGCGCGGCCGCTTCTGCGCCGTAGCGCGCGATGAAATACTCGCCCTGGTACGCCATCCGGTGCTGAACGGTCACGCCGCCGCCCAGCGCGGCGATGCGCGCGATGTTCGCATCCGAGATCGTCTCGCAGTGGTCGAGGAACCAGCGCAGTCCGTCGAACGGCACCTCGCGGTGCACGGCTTCGAGCACGTTCAGGAAACGGCCGATCGACTCGTCGTACGTCGCGTGCAGCCGGAACGGCCAGCGGTGCCGCACCAGCAGCCGCACCACGGCGGCCAGTTCCGTCTCGAGCGCTTCCGGCAGATCGGGGCGCGGCTCGAGAAAATTGCCGAAATCGGCCGCGGAATACACGAGCAGTTCACCCGCGCCGTTCATGCGCAGGAACGCGTCGCCGTCGCCGGGTTTCGCCAGCGTCACCCACTGCGCGTAGTCGTCGATCTCGCTCCCGGCGTGCTGCACGAACAGGCTGTACGCGATGCGCACCGTCATTTCACCGCGCTGCGCGAGCGCCATGATCGCGCCGTAGTCGTCCGGATAGGACTGGAAATCGCCGCCGGCATCGATCGCGCTCGTCACGCCGAGGCGGTTCAGTTCGCGCATGAACTGCCGCATCGAATTCATCTGCTCCTCGTGGTCCAGTTTCGGGCCGCGCTCGAGCGCCGCATGCAGGACGCCCATGTCCGGGCGCGCGATCAGCATGCCGGTCGGCCTGCCGAGGCGATCGCGCTGGATCTCGCCGCCGGGCGGATCGCCCGTGTCGCGGCCGTAGCCGATCGCACGCAGCGCGGCCGCGTTCAGCAGCGCGCTGTCACCGAGGTGCAGGATGAAGACCGGCGTGTCGGGCGCGATCGCGTTGAGCTCGGCCACCGTCGGCCCGCGCTTTTCCGCGAACTGGAATTCGGTCCAGCCGCCGACCACGCGCACCCAGTGCGGCGCCGGCGTGCGCAGCACCTGGCGACGCAGCATGCACAGCGCGTCGGCGAGCGTCGGCACGCCGTCCCAGCGCAGTTCCAGGTTGAAGTTCAGGCCGCCGCGAATCGCGTGCAGGTGCGAATCGTTCAGCCCCGGGATCACGGTGCGGCCGTTCAGGTCGATGCGCAGCGTGCCGTCGCGCGCATGGCGCATCACGTCGTGCCCGCTGCCCGTTGCGAGAATCCGGCCGTCCTTGACCGCGAGCGCGGTCACGAACGACTGTCGCGCGTCCTGCGTCGCGATCTTGCCGTTGTATACGATGAGGTCCGCCGCTTCGGCGGATGCCGTCGTCTCGAGCACCGTCAGGCCCCCCCGTGTGCGCCGAAAGCCGGCATGCGGCCGCACGCGGCGTGCATCCGGTTTGACGATCCACCGACCATCCCTTCCTCCTTGAACATTGAACGATCGGCCCGCGCGCCGTCACGCCGCCGACTGCATCGCATCCGCCGCCTCGCGTCGCGCGCGCGTCGAGCCGGTCGACGCGCTGGTCTCCTGGCGAACGAAGTTCTGCAGACGCGCCAGCCGCCGGACGTCGAACGCGCGCGACTGCGGGTCGATCTGCCCCGACAGGTCGGCCACCAGCGACGATGCCTGCGCGATGCGCCCGCGCTCGATCAGGTGATCGGCCAGGTCCAGCGTGCCGCGCAGCGCCCACATCGCGGCGCCTTGCGCGTTCGCCGTCTGGATCGCCGTCAACAGATGATGCTGCCCGTCCGCTTCGCACGCGGCCGCGCGATCCGGATCGGCGGCGCGGGCCTGTTCGAGCGTCGCCAGCCCGCGCGCGCGCAGCAATTCGGGCACGAACAGATGCTCGCCGTGCGCGCGGCAGCGCGCGAGCGTCGCGTCGAGCTTCGTGCATGCGTCGGCCGCGCGGCCGGTGCGCGTGAGCCCTTCCGCGTAGGCGACGACCAGCGGCGCGAGCAGCCGCCGGAACCCGCTCGCTTCGATGCGCCGCAGCGCGGGCTCGAGCCGCGCGAGGCCGGCGCCCGGATGGCCTGCCTGCATGTCGAACCGCCCGGCGAGACATTCGGCATGGCTGCGCCAGATGTCGAAGCCGTTCGCGTCGGCGGTCGCGCGCAGCGTCGCGAGATAGTCGGAGATCGCATCGTGATCGCCGTAGCGCAACGCAATCGGCACGGCTGCGGCACCGAGCACGACGCACAACGCCAGCCCCGAGCCGCTGCGGCGCGCACATTCGACCGCCTGCGCCGACAGCCGCATCGCGTAATCCGGATCGCCCTGGATCCAGACGAGCCGCATCAGCATCGTCCGGCCGAGCGTCGCGACATCGATGCCCAGCGCGGTTTCGGCGCACGGCGGTTCACCGGCGTCGGCCAGCTCGGCCGTCGCCGCCTCGAGCCGCTCGCGCGCCTGCGCATGCTCGCCGAAGTAATGCAGCGAGGTCGCGACCATCGCACTCGCCAGCAGCCGTTGCGACGGGTCGCCCCGCCGCTGCGCGGCCCGCTCGAAGCGCGTCGCATAGCGCAGCGATTCATGAATGTCGGAGCGCGTCAGCATGGTGTTCCACAACCCGACCAGCGCGCGTGCGTCGAACGCGTCGTCGCCGACCCGGCCCGCGAGGCCGAGCGTCCTGTCCCACATCGCGGCGGCCGTGTGCGTATCGCCGTCGGTATGCAGCAGTGCAGCCGCATAGGCCGCGCGCAGGCACATCTCGCGCGCGGCGTCGACAGCCTCCGGCGCGCCGGCGTCGAGCGCGTCGAGTGCGTCGAGTGCGCGTCGCGCGGGTAGCGAACATTCGCGCATGCGCGCTGGATCGAGCAACGCCTGCGCCAGCCCGTCGATTTCCGCGGCCTGCGGCCCGGCCGCCGCGCGTTCGCGAAGCGGCGCCACATCTGCGTCGGGACGCAGGCCCGCGGCGTGCGCGGGCTGTGCCTGGGCCAGTATTCGCGCTTCCGCCTGCTCGTGTTCGTAACGCGCATGACGTGCGGCGACCGCGTCGAATTCGCCTTCGTTGTGCAGTTTCTCGAGCGCGTACGCGCGGGTCGATTCGGTCAGCCGGTAGCGCGCCTGCGCGCCGTTGAATTCGACGGCGACCAGCGACTTCGCAACCAGCTCGCCGAGCAGCGCGACCATCTCGGCGGCCGGCATGCCCGGGTCCATCGCGACGTCGCGCGCGGCATCGAACGTAAACGGGCCGATGAAGCAGGCCATGCGGCGAAACAGCGACCGGGCGGCCGCGTCCAGCAGCACGTAGCTCCAGTCGAACGTGGCCCGCAACGTCTGGTGGCGCGGCAAGGCCGACCGCAGCCCGCCCGTCAGCAGGTTCAGCCTGTCGTCGAGACGCGCCGCGACGACCTCGAGCCCGAGCGTCGCCACGCGCGCGGCCGCGAGCTCGATGGCGAGCGGCAACCCGTCGAGGCGCCGGCAGATATCGCCGATCAACCTAAGGCCGGCCGCATCGACCACGCAATCGGGCGTGGCGGCGCGAATCCGCGCCAAAAACAGCTCGACGGCGGAATGGCGCACGATCTCGTCGACGGATGCGCGCCCGTCCGGCACCGCCAGCGGGCTCACGCGAAACACTGCTTCGACCGAAATATGAAGCGGCTCGCGACTCGTCACGAGCACGCGCAGCGCCGCGCTGTGCGACGTCAGCGTTTCGACCAGGTCGGCCACCAGATCGACGACGTGCTCCGCGTTGTCGAGCACGAGCAGGCCGCGCGACGCGGCGAATGCATCGCCGATCCGCTCGACGGCCGGCACGCCGTCCGCGTCGAGCCCGAGTTCGGTGGCAATCGCGCGCAGCACGTCGTCGCGCGTCGTCGCACACGCCAGTTCGACGAACAGCACGCGCTCGCCCGAGCGCGCGCGCAATTCATGCGCGACGCGCGCGGCGAGGCTCGTCTTGCCGATGCCGCCCGCGCCGACGAGCGTGACGACCGGCACCCGTTCGAGCATGTCGACGATCTGCCCGATCTCGGTTTGACGCCCGACGAGCGGCACCGGATGGGAGGTTGCTTCGGTTTCGTGCGCCACGTCGGGCGCGGGCGGCGCCACGGTGTGCGCGACCGGCGGATGCGCGATCAGCAGGTAGCCTCGGCCCGGCACGGTCTTGATCAGGTCGCGGTTCGGGCCCAGCGCCTTGCGCAGCGTCGCGACGTGCACCTGCAGCCGGTTCTCCTCGACGATCAGGCCCGGCCATACCGCGTCCATGATGTCGTCCTTCGACACGAGGGATCCGTTCGCGCGATGCAGTACTTCCAGTATGTCGAGCGCGCGCGCGCCAATCCGCAGCGACGCGCCGTGATGGCGAATGTCGCGCTGCTCGAAATCCACCGACAAATTCCCGATCTGGATCATGGCCGCCTCCAGGTTCCCCACGATGACCGCCATGTGAACGCACGGTTCACCGGGGCGGAAGCCCGCACCGGGCCTGCGCGGCACGCGGGGCACGAAATGTCAAAAAGTGGGCCGAGTCTAAACGCCGCATAAAGAAAAATCTTGAATGAAAATGCACTCGCGCCCGCCGCGACGGCACGCGGCTGGCACCCGTGCGGCGGGAACCCGAATGGGGCAGTATCATTCGGCCCACGGTCTCCGCAGGCCGTTCGCGCGACGGCGAAATCGTTCGCGTGCTGGCACAATGAACCGGCCCGGCCGGCGCATTTTTCATCAGCAAGCGGACATTTATTCAAGTTACAGTGGGCCTGTCGGGCGCGCCGTATAAACTGCGCGCAAGAATGCTCGCGCGCCGTACCCCTCGAAGGACGCTCCAACATGTCAGATGCCCTCGTCGCGCCCGCCGCGGCGCCACCGAAAGACACGCTCGGATGCATGTCGAGCCTGCTTTCCAAGGATATTGAAAGGTCGGCCGGCGGCCTGACGCTCCATCGCAAATGCATGCGCGACGAACAATTCGAGCGCATCGAGATGGCCGCCAGCGATCGCGGCTTCCTGATCGGCGTATCGCTGAACGGCGGGCATCGGCGCACGATCTATGGCGGCACGGGCAAATCCGAGCGACGGTTTCAGCACAACTCCATCTACATTCGCGACTTTTCCCGGAATTTCCGCGCCGACCTGTACGGCAAGTTCGACTTCATGCTGATCGAGCTGTCGCACAGCTACCTCGACCGTCTCGGCCGCGAGCACGACGGCACCGAAATCGCCGGCCTGACCTGCGCGCCCGACGTGCAGGACGCGGTGCTCGGCCACCTCGCGCACGCGGTCGCCGACAGCCTCGACGTGCCGGGCGCGCTGAACACGCTGTTCGTCGAGCAGATGGGCGTCGCGATCGGCACGCATCTTGCGTGCCAGTACGGCAGTGCGCATGCGCGCGACCTGCAGCGCAAGGGCCTGCTGTCGCCGGCCAAGACGGCGCTCGCCAAGGAACTGCTGATGGAGAAGGCGAACCTCGGCGTATCGATCGAGGAAGTCGCGAACGAATGCGATCTGTCGCGCGGATATTTCATCCGCGCGTTCTCGCGCACGACGGGGCGCACGCCGCATCAATGGCTGCTGGAGCAGCGCGTGATGCGCGCCCGCGAGCTGATCGAGACGACCGACATGACGCTCGCGGAAATCGCGGCCGCGTGCGGCTTCGCCGACCAGAGTCACCTGAACCGCCTCTTCGCGCGCATCGTCGGCCATCCGCCCGGCGCGTGGCGGCGCGGCATATCGCGCTGACGCCGTCGGCCGACCCGGCGGCCGACCCGCCCAAGGCAACCAGGCCGACACACCATGCGGCGAGCATGCATGGCGCCGGAGCGCAACGCGCGCATGCGCCGATTCAGTGTGTTCATGTCCGAGTTCCACGGTTGCGTGTCGACGTCGCGCGGCGCCTGCCACTCCGGCAGACGAAATGCGCGCGACATGGAGCGTACCGTTCGGTTTCGCAATAATCCTGAGCCGAATATGAAACGTTCTGAAAATCGACGCGCCGCGGCTGCGGGCCGGATTCATACGACCGGATGATGCGCGCGATGCGCGGCGAGCAACGCATCGCGAAACACGGCGGCCGGCTGCGCGCCGCTGACGACCGTGGATCCGATCCGCGTCGACGGCACCGACGCGACGCCTGCGCGCACCGCATCGGCCTCGAGCGCGATCACCGCATCGAGCCCTTCGTCAGAGGCGAGGAACGCCCGCACCGCGTCGCCGGGCAGACCGGCACCCGCCGCAAGCTCCACCAGCACGTCCGCATCGCCGATGTCGCGGCCGTCGCGGAAGTACGCGGCGAACAGCGCATCGACGAGCGCGGCCGCGCCGCCGCGCTGCTGCGCGAACCAGACGAGCCGGTGCGCGAGCCGGGTGTTCGGCGTGCGCGCGATCCGCGCATGATCGAACACGAGGCCCGCCGCGCGGCCGGCGTCGGCCACCTGCGCGTCGAGTGCCTGCGAGCGCGCCCAGCTGCCGAACTTCGCGCTGCGGTACGCCTTGCGGTCCATGCCCGCGGCCGGCATCGTCGGGTTCAGTTCGAACGGCACGAACCGGACCTTCACGTCGCCGGCGAGCCCGGCTTCGTCGATCGCCTCCGCGAGCCTGCGCTCGGCGATCCAGCACCACGGGCAGATGAGGTCGTAGGTGATCGTGACTTCGACGGAATTCATTGCGCTCTCCTGTTGATTGCAGTCTCGAAGATAGCGCTTGCCGACCGGCGATAGAATGCGAGCGGCACGCAACGCATCGTTGCGGCATGCACAAAGGCAACGACATGGACAAATTCTCCGCGCTGCGCGCGTTCGTCGAAGTAGCGGAAGCCGGCGGCTTCTCGAGCGCGGGGCGGCGTCTCGATCTCGCGGCCTCGTCGGTGGTGCGCGCGGTGGATGCGCTCGAGGCATCGCTCGGCACCGTGCTGCTGAACCGCACGACGCGCCAGGTCACGCTGTCCGATGCCGGCTCCGTGTACTACGCGCGGGCCAAGCGGCTGCTGGAGGAACTCGCGGAAGCCGACGCGCTCGTCTCCGATCGCGGCGACGAACCGTCCGGACCGCTGCGCGTGTCGGTGCCCGTCGCGTACGGCGTGCGCCGCATCGCGCCGCACATCGGGGCCTTCCTCGCGCGCTACCCGAAGCTCGACCTCGACCTGCAGCTCACCGACGAACGCGTCGATCTCGTCGCCGGCCGGATCGACGTCGCGATCCGGCTCGGCGAGGCGGCGCCGTCCGCGGAGGTCGTCGCGCGGCAGCTCGGCACCTTCCAGCGCTTCGTCGTCGCGAGCCACGACTACCTCGATGCGCACGGTGCGCCGGGTAGCCCGGCCGAACTGGTCGACCATCAATGCCTGCGCTTTCACTTCGGCGGCGACCAGCAGGCGTGGTCGTTCGCCGATGCGCACGGCACGACGAAAGTGCTGGTCGCCGGACGGCTGAAGTCGAACCACAGCGAAGTGTTGCGCGATGCCGCGCTCGACGGCGCCGGCATCGCGCTGCTGCCCGACTGGCTGGTCGACGGCGACGTCCAGTCGGGCCGTCTGCGCAGGCTGTTCGAAGCGTACGACGTCATGCCCGATGCGGCGCGCTCGGTCGTCACCGCGCTGTATCTGCCGAATCAGCGCGGCTCGAAGCGCGTCACGGCGTTCATCGACTTCGTCGAGACGCTCGCCGGCGCGCAGCACTGAGCCGCTCGGCGCGCCGCGTCACCAGCCGAACTTCGCCTCCACGCCGACATAGTCGGCATTGCGCGCGCCCAGCGCGCGAATCGAATCGGCGAGCTGGAAGTGCACCGCCTCGACCGCCAGCGCCGTGTTCGCGTTGACGAGCCAGTCCACGCGGGCCTGCGCGTACATGCCGGTCCACGCGCCGCCCTTGCCGGCCGTGCCGGGCACGGCCTGCATCCCTTGCCCGTAGATCGCGTCGGCCGTCGTCGCGCGCCACTGGAAGCCGACCGCGGTCAGCACCGTCACGTTGCCGGCCGGCTTGAACGTCAGCGACGGCTTCACGTGAATCAGGTTGCTGTAGCCCGTGTAGCCGGCCAGCGTGAAGTAATAGCCGTTCGGGAACAGCGGGTTGAAGGTGCCCATGCGTCCGTCGCCGGGATGCTTGTCGCCCGACGCGCCGTCGACCTGGATGCCGATGCGCGGCGTGCCCGGCGTCTTCGCGAACGTGTAGCCGCCCAGCGCGCCGAACGCCCATGCACCGATCGTGTCCTGGCCGATGTGCCCGGTCTGCAGCATTGCTTCGGCATCCCAATCGAATCCGGAGGACTTGCCCGCGTAGCGCATGTCGAACACGTCGCGCCGCTCGGTGCCGGCCCCCGCGACGTAGCGCGCGTTGTCGCGCGTATAACGCGACCAGTAGCCCGACAGTTCGCCCGGCCCCACCGCGTTGTGCTCGATCCGCACGCCGTCGAATCTGAGGTGCCGGTTCGACACGTCGTCGAACACCGCGTCGTTGCGATACTGCACGGGGCGCGTCACATAGCCGATCAGCCGCCAGTTGCCGACTTCATAATCCGCCCACAGCGCGTCGAACGCCTGGCGCACGTTGGGCCCGTCGCGCACCGACACGAACCGCTGCAAGTCGTACGCCATTTCCTGCCGGCCGACGCGCGCCTTGAACGTGCCGCCGCCCAACTGGTCGACGTACGCGACGAACGCCTGCTCGATGTCGAGCTGATCCTTGTCGACCGGGCCGACCGTGTCCTTGCCGTACGGCCGCGCATCGACGAACTGGACGAACGCCTGGAAATGCCCGGCATAGCGCAGATCCGCGTGCACCGTCGCGCGCTGGATCACGTAGTTGTCGTCGTGGGCGGCGCCGAGCCCGAACAGCGGCGCGTTGTTCAGCTCGAAGCGCTCGCGCAGGTTCGCGCCGAGCGACAGGTAAGTCGACGGGTCGCCGCCCAGCGGGATGTACTTCAGCCCGTCGAGCGGCTTGCGCGGCACGCACGGATTCGCGAGCACCGACCAGTCTTCCTGCCAGCGGTTGAACAGCACCGCGGGACGCTTCGCGGTGCACGTCGCGGCGGCGGTCGAGGCCGGCGCCGCGGTTTCCTCGGCGCCGGCCGCCGTCCCGGCGTACGTCGCGACGCCGCCCGCCAGCACGGCGGCCGGCAACACGCCCCGCCACGTCCGCCTCATCGACCGCCGTTCCATCACTTCGACCGCGCGTGGATCTCGGCGACGTAGCCGCCCGGGAACTGCACGAGCGCCGCATCGCGCCCGTCCGACGTGAAGGTCGGCACCAGCACCGTCACGCCGGCGGCCTTCGCCTTCTCCAGCGTGGCCGCAAGGTCCGCCACTTCGTAGCCCGTCATTTCGCGCCCGAACGGATAAGGCAGATGGCCGTCGGTGGCCAGCACGGTCATCTTGCCGAAGCCCGACTCGATGCGGATGCGGCGGTACGTGTCGTTCGGCCGGCCGATCTCGATGCCCGGCGCCTTGCGCACGTCGGACACGACCTTGCCGCGCGAGAACGCGACGAAGTCGTGCACCAGCTTGCTCGCGCTTTCCGGCGACACGTACACGCGGTTTTCCGGCACGGTCTGCAGCGGATCGTAGTGCGGCGCCTGGGTGTGCCAGTACAGCTGCATGTTCACGCCGCCCGGCCAGCGGATGATCGCGTCGCGGCCGATCGGATCGGGGAACGTGTCGACGACCACGTCCGCGCCGTGCGCGCGCGCCGACTTCATCGCGACGTCCATGTCGGTGACGAGGTAGCCGGTGCGCTCCTCGCAGAACGGATACGGGATCGGCGTCTTGAAGCCGAACACCGAGATCGTGCCCGACGGCGTGAACACGAGCTGCGACATCGTCTGGCTCGGCGTCGGCGTGACCTGGAACACGCCCTGCTGCGACTTCTTGCCGCCGAACGTGGCGACGAAGCTGTCGGTGAAGCGGTCGAAGTCTTCCGGCGCGACGCACACGTGCGTCGTGTCGTATTGCGGGCCGACCGAGACGGCCGGCACCTTCGCCGACGAGGTCTCGAGCAGACGCGTCTCGTCCGCGTGGGCCGGCGCGGTCGCCAGCAATGCGCCGAGCACGGCCGTCGACGCGGCCGTCATCCGCAATACCTGTCGCAACTTCAGTGCAATCATCGAAATTCTCCTTGAAAGTGGCAAGCGCTGCCGTGCGGCGCGCGTGGATTCAGCGTGATGCCGGCCCGTCGTCGGGCCGGCCGGATCGATAGGCGAGGAAGCACAAGGTCGCGAGCGGCAGCGCCAGCGCCCAGAAGGCGGCGAATACGTACGCGGCAGCCCCCGCGCCCGCGCCGATCGCGAAGGCCGCGACCGGCGGCAGCGTGCGCCGCAGCCGTACGCGCGCGGCGTCGCGTTCGGCCGGCGCGGCAAGCGGCACGAGCCAGTCGAACGCGTCGATCACCGCCTGCGTGACGTTGCCCGTCATCACCGTGTTGGCGACGACCGAGCGGGCCGTCAGCCGGCCGTGCGCGTTCTGGACACCCATTGCCGCGGCGCCGAGCAGACCGCACAGGATCGTGCGCGGCGCATCGGCGTCGGCGATCGGCGACGCCATCACGCCGGCCAGCATGAACCCGGCCAGCAGCACGGCCTGAAGCGCATAGAGCGAACGCGCGCGCGGGCCGTGGCCCAGCGAACGCATCCGGTGGTCGAGCACGCGCGCGCCGACGATGCCGGCGATGAAGGCCGGAAACGCGAGCCATTTGATCGCGAGCCCTTGCCCGACGCCGGCCAGCCCCGAGCCGATCAGGATGAAGTTGCCGGTGACGTGCGCGGTAAACAGGCCGAACAGCGCGACGAAGCCGAGCGTGTCGACGTAGCCGGCGATCGACGCGAGAAACACGTCCTCGCCGCGCACGTGATCGGGCGCCGCGGCCGCGGTTACCGTCGGCATGACTCGGCCTCCTGGATGGCGACGGTGGCGCCGGCGCACGCGATGCGTGCGTCCGGCGAGATCAGATCACGCATGTTCCGCTCCGGTTGTGCCGAACGGCCCGGCGGTGCCGACTGGCGTCCGGTCCAAACGGCTGTTCGGAAGCAAGACTAGTTAAGGCGCGTCTTAATGTCATGGCGATGGGCCTGAATTTTCCTGAACAGGACGCCCGGACGCCCGGCCGGATGGCGCGCTCGACGTGACGCGAGGCGCTTGCGCGACGGGTCCCGCATCGCATCGACAGGCATGCCGCGAGCGGTCCTCGCGGTCCGATCGTGTTATTTTTCGATCGATAGCTTAAGCGCGCACGCGATCAGGAGCCGATGCATGACCGAAAGAAAACGCAGCACGCCAGCCCGCGAGCGCGGGACGGACGCCGAAGGCAACGCCGTCACGCCGGGCCGGCGCCTCGCGCCGGAAGCGCGCGAGCGGCAGATCGTCGAGAAGGCGATCGAGCACTTCGCGACGCACGGCTTTTCCGGCAGCACGCGCGAGCTCGCGCGGCAGATCGGCGTCACCCAGCCGCTGCTGTACCGGTATTTCCCGAGCAAGGAAGCGCTGATCGATCGCGTGTACGACGAGGTCTACACGTGGAGCCCCGACTGGGAAAAAATGATCGCGGATCGCACGGTCCCGCTGCAGGAGCGGCTCGTCGCGTTCTACCGCGCGTACGCGCAAACCATCCTGCGGCGCGAATGGATCCGCACCTTCATCTTCGCGGGGCTCAGCCGCGAGGGCTTCAACACGCGCTATCTGTCGCGGCTGCGCGAACGCGTGTTCCTGCCGGTGCTGCGCGAGCTGCGTCACGAATACGACATCGCCACGCCGGCGACGGAGGCCCAGCGCAACGCGGAAATCGAGCTCGTCTGGAGCCTGCACGCGAGCATCTTCTATTTCGGCGTTCGCAAGTGGGTCTACGGGCTGCCGGTGCCCGACGATCTCGACACCGAAATCGAACGGCTGGTCGACGCATTTCTCCACGGCACGCCTGCTACGCTGAAGCAACTCGCGTCCGGCGCGAGCGCGCGGCGACGCCGCCGCGTGTAGCGCGGCCCCGCGCGCCGCCCGACGAATTCAGAACAATTCAACCGGCGTGCCGGTCGCTTCGCCTATCCTCGAAAGGCATTTGCGCCCGCGTCCGGGCGCGTGCGGCCGGACCGCATGGTGACCGTCACATGACCGCCGACGCCGGCAGCGGGCCGGCCGTCGGCCAAGACACGCGCAACATGGCGCGCGAAGAACAGCCGGCGCGCGTGAACGCGTTGCCGGCGTGTTTCCTGAAGCACTGGGAAGGTTGAGTCGCCGCGCGCGACAAATCAGCGAGGGAAGGGAATCATGAGCGACGTTTCGGGGCCGTCGGCGATCGTCATCGGCGGATCGGTGGGCGGGCTGTTCACGGCGACCGCGCTGCGCGCGGCCGGATGGCGCGTCAAGGTATTCGAGCAATCGCCGAACGACCTCGACAGCCGCGGCGGCGGCATCGTGCTGCAACCGCCGATCGAGCGCGCGTTCGCATTCGGCGGCGTGCCGGTGCCGCGCGATGCGGGCGTCGATTCGGTCGACCGGATCTATCTCGACGAGCACGACCGGATCGTGCAGCGCCTTTACATGCCGCAAACGCAGACCGCGTGGAACGTGATCTACACCGCGCTGAAGCGTGCGCTGCCCGCCGGCGTCGTGCGCGCCGGCGTATCGTTCGAGCGGTTCGAACAGGACGGCGCGCGCGTGATTGCGCATTTCGCGGACGGCCGCGTCGAGCATGCCGACCTGCTGGTCGGCGCGGACGGCGGCCGCTCGGCCGTGCGCGCCCAGCTGCTGCCCGACGCGCGGCCCGCGTATGCGGGCTACGTCGCATGGCGCGGGCTCGTCGACGAGCACACGCTTCCCGACACGGTGTTGCGGGTGCTGCGCGATCGGTTCACGTTCCAGCAAGGCAACGCGCATCTGTTCCTGACTTACCTGGTGCCCGGCCGCGACGGCGCGATCGAGCCGGGCAAGCGGCGCGTGAACTGGGTCTGGTACCGGCGGCTCGAGCAGGATCGCGTGCCGTCGCTGTTTCTCGCGCACGACGGCACGCAGCGCGACGGCTCACTGCCGCCCGGCGCGATGCGCGACGACAACCGGCTCGAACTCGTGGACGCCGGCCGCCGGTTGCTCGCGCCGACGCTCGCCGCGCTCGTCGACGCGACCCGGGCACCGTTCGCGCAGGCGATCCTCGATCTCGCGGTCGAGCGCATGGCGTTCGGCCGCGCGGTGCTGCTCGGCGACGCGGCCTGCCTCGTGCGACCGCATACGGCTGCCGGGGTCGCGAAGGCGGCGGAGAACGCGGTCGGTCTTGCCGAAGCGCTGCGCGGCGGCGTGCACGCAAGCGCATTCGACGCCGCGCTGTCGCGCTGGGAAGCCGCCCAGCTCGCGACCAATGCTTCGCTGTCCGAACTCGGCATCTCGCTCGGCACGCGGATCATGAGACGGGTGTGATCGGCGGCAGAATACGGCCGCGCTTACAGACTCGCCGACGACGGCGTGAACGTGATCGTCAGCTTGTTGCGATACTTTCCGGGGTGCTTCGACACCGACTGGAATTCGGGCGTCGCCAATGTCAGCGGCGTCGGCATGCAGACGACCGGAACCGAAATGCCGGGCAGCGAGACCGTCCGCCCCGCGCTGTTGTTCACACCCTGAAGCCGAACAGTCTCATTGTTCGGCAGCACGATTTTCTTGCCGGCATACGTGAGACTCGCGTTGTAATCGATGCGCGACGCATATGCGCCGCTCTTGTCCGACTCCAGCAGCACGGAATAGCTGCCCTTATCGCGCCGGTCAATCGTGAGGCCGTCGCTCGCGGTAACGTCAAACCATGTGCTCTGCGAGTTGTAACCGTCGTACAGGCACATGTCGACGTTGGACGTGCCGCTCAGCCGGCTGCCGTTCGGCAGCGCGCGCAGCTTGAGGTCGACGACGGGCGTCGCATTCGCAAACTCCGGCAGGTAGACCTGGATGTTGTTCTTGTCGGTGACGTTCAGCTTGATTGACGCCGTGAACGTGGCGATCTTCGGATCGACTCCCCCGACGTCCCACTGTCTCAGATTCAATCGAAGGTTCGCCGTCCAGAATCCGCCCGTGGGGATTTTCTTGAGTTCTTCAGCGGGGATCGTGACAGAAAGCGCCCTTCCGTCCCAGGTGATTGTGGTGGAACAATCCTTTACGTAGGCGCTTGCAGCGACCTGGATGGGCACTGGCGAGATTGAAACGATTTCGGAGACAGCTTTGCCGCTGCAATCAAGGTGGCGAGTGTGATGGTTCGCTCCGCGAAGATTCAGCTCCGCCGTGGCGCCGGTCTTTTTTTCCCTGAACTTCAGCTTGATAGCGGTCGACTCTCCCGACGCAAACCATACAGGGGCGGTCGGACAAGCGCCGGTAGCTGAATCGGTAGCGGACTCGCATGTCCACGAATTTCGTCCCCATTTTGGGGCGTCGTTCGTATCGTAGCCGCCTGATGCCTTGTCGAAGATCTTTACCGCCGCCTGCGCCGTCCCTCGATCCAGCGTGGCGTCCACCGTATCATTGCGGTCCGCTGGCGCCTGGAGCGCCGCCGATGCATCGACCGGGATCGCCCCTGCCGCAGCGGCGAGCACAACGGCTCGCCAGTGAAATTTGTTCGCTCGTGTCATTTGAATCGCAGTCTCCTCGTGTCCGGGGTGTCCGTCAGCGCCCCTGCGCGACGGCCACTACCGTGGCTGCACTTCATGCGACGAGAAGCAATGCATCGCGCGCTTGCTCCTCGAAAAGCGATGCCGTTTCAGCGGCACCTCGATCATCGAAGCGGATCAACGTCCAACATGACGCAGGAGGATCAGTCCGCCCGCACCGACGACATTAGACAGCGCTGCTGCGGCAACTTCTGCACGCGCGCCTGTCAGGCACGCCCGCCAGCGAAACGATCGGGTTTAGCCACCCGATGCAGAGCCTTGCGTGACGATCACGCTGACGACGCCCCGGTAGTTGCCGGAAGCCGCGACGGTCTCGACAGTCTTCTGAGCGACCGACAACGGCAGCACGTTCGAACCCTGCACCAGTTCACCCGGGAACGGATCGGCTGCCTTCAGCGTCGCCGTGGGCGCAGAGCGCACTAGAGACTCGCCGACGACGGCGTAAACGTGATCGTCAGCTTGTTGCTGTACTTGCCCGGACGCTTCCACACCGACTGGAATTCCGGCGTCTCGAGTGTCAGCGGCGTCGGCGTGCAGACGACCGGCACCGAAATGCCCGGCAGCGATACCGAGCGACCCGCGCTGTTGTTCACACCTTGAAGTCGCACCGTCTCGTTGTTCGGCAGCACGATTTTCTTGCCCGCGTACGTCAGGCTCACGTTGTAATCGATGCGCGATTCGTACGCGCCGCTCTTGTCCTTATCGAGCAGCACCGAATACTGGCCCTTGTCGCGGCGATCGACCGTGAGACCGTCGCTCGCCGACACGTCGAACCACGTGCTCTGCGAGTTGTAGCCGTCGTACAGGCACATGTCGACGTTCGACGTGCCCGACATCCGGCTGCCGTTCGGCAGCTTGCGCAGCTTGAGGTCCACGGTGGGTGTCGCGCTCGTGAATTCCGGCAGATAGACCTGGATGTTGTTCTTGTCGGTCACGTCCAGCCTGATTGATGCCTTGAACGTGGCGATCTTCGGGTTGACTCCCCCGACGTCCCACTGTCGCAGGTTCAACTGAAGGTTCGCCTTCCAGGTTCCGCCGGACGGGAGCTTCTTCAGTTCCGCGGAGGGAATCTTGACGAAGAGCTTGCGACCGTCCCAGCCTATGGTGTTGCAAATGCCCACGGTAGCGGCCTGCGCCATCTCGATCGGCTCTCTGGAGATCGACACGACTTCGGGACCAGGGTTGCCGCTGCAATCCAAGTGACGGCTATACCCATTTTGTCCATGCAGATTCAGTACGGCCGTGGCGCCGGTTGTTTCTTCCTTGAAGGAAAGCCGGATCGAGGTCGAATCGCCCTCCACGATCCAAATCGGCTCGGTCGCGCACGCACCGGTCGCCGTGTCGGTAGACGACTGGCACGTCCACGAATTTCGCCCCCACTTCATGTAGTTGGTCGTGTCGTAGCCGCCCGACGCGCCGTTGAATACCACGACGTCCGCCGTCGGCGCGCCGCGATCCAGCGTGGCTCCCACAGTATCGTTGCGATTGGCGGGCGCCTCGGAGGCCGCCGACGCATCGAGCGAGATTGCGCCCAGCATGGCCGCCAAGACGATTTCCCAATAGCGAATTCGATTGATCAGAAGCATTTGAGTAGCTGTTTCCTTATCGTTTCGGCAAAGCAAGCGGCAGCGTGAGGTGCCTGCCGGCACAGGTCGTGCGCGTCATTGCTCCGCGTCGGTCACGCCTGTCGTCCGCGCCCGCATCGACATCACATAGCGATGCTCCAGCAGCTTGCGCACGCGGGCCTGCTTGCGCAGCGATTCCGGCAGTGCATCCGGCCCGGCCACTTCGCACCGCACCTTGCCCACCATCATCAGCACGTCCTGCTTGCGCTTCACGTGCAGCGGGCATCGCATCAGCGTCGGCCCGTCCACGACGAACAGTTCGCTTTCCTTATGGTCGAGTTCGGCAATGAATCCGCCCTGACTGTCGATCAACGGCATCGCGCCGTTGAGAATCACGCTGTCCGACAGCGGCATGCCACCCTTCGAGAAGGCCTGGCCGACGTACGTGTACGTCACCTTTGCGTCGACGTTGCGCAGCGCGAGCTGCCCCGGCACCATGAACAGCGTGCGCTTGCCGAGCCCCTCGGTCACGCTCGTCGCACCCGCGGACGCATGCGCGCCCGCGTCGTTCACTTCGGTCGTCACCGGCGTGAAGGCCGACACCGGCAACAGCGCGCGCTGCCCGAAACCCACCTTGATCCGCGCGCTCGAATCGCTGCGCACCTCGGCTGCCATGCCGCTCGCATCGTCGCGCTTGCCGACCCTGACGGCGAACCCCGCCAGCGGATCCGACTGCGACGCGGATGCGCCGAGGAACACGCCCTGGCGCGCCACCGCGAACGACGACGAATAGCTCGCCGTCACCGACGGATTATTGCCGCCGCTGTCACGGCTGTAGCTGTTCGCGACCGACGCGGCGACGTCGCCGTAGCGCCCCTTCCAGCGGCCCTGCACGGTGCCGGTCAGGCTGTCGGTGCCGTAGCCCGACACGCCGAGCGCGACTTCCCGGTAGGCGTCGCCCTGCCAGTTCCAGTTGCGGTCGAGCGTGTAGTTCGTCGTCGTGCTGTTGCGATCCGCGCGAACGTCGACACCCGCCGACGTGTAAGCGGACGCGCGCCCGGGCTGCCTCGCGGGTTCGGCCATCGACAGCGTCACACCGACGTAGCCGCCGTACTCGCTGCGGGCACCGGTGTTGCGGTTGGCGTACGCGCCGACGCGCAGGTTCGTGCTGACCTTGCGCCATGTGAAGGATCGCGACAGCGACGCCTGGAGCGCACGCGACACCTGATCGCCCTCACGGAAGACAGGCGTCGCCCACGGACGGTCCGATGTGTCGGGCTGCCAGTTCCGCGACCGCCCGACGCTCTTGTTGTACGTATAGCCGAGCATTGCCGACCAGTTGCCCATCGGAAACGACACGGTCGCATTCAGCATGTCGTAGCAGCCGATGTCGCGATATGACACGGCCGGACCATTGCATGCCGCGCCGCGCATCTGGTAACGGTACACGCTCCACGACACGCCGTCGGCGAACGAAATCTGCTGGGTGTTGCCGCGCGAGCCGTCGTTCCCGACGAAGAACGAACCGCCGGCCGAGAGCACGCCGAGCGGGAACGCATGGCGCCACTCCAGCGCCGTTTCGTTGTACACGTGCCGGCCGACGCTCGCGATACCGCTCGTCAGTGCCATTTCACGCAACAGCGGAATCCGCACGCCGGCTGCCGCCGCCATGCCGTCCGGCGCGTCCCGGTCGGACGGGCGGCCGGCCTGCGCGAACCATTGTCGCGTGCGCGAATTGACACCGCCGCCCGTCTTCGTGAACGGCGTCGTTTGCGTGCGCACCTGCACGCCGTTCTCGAACACGCGCAGCGTCAGCGGATACGTGCCTTCCGGAAAGCGGGACGTATCGAGCGCATTGACGCCGGCCTTCATGTAGAACGTGCCCAGCAGCTCCTGGCCGCGGTACGCGTCGATACGCGAATCGCGCGGTAGCAGCAGCGTGACCGGCGTGCCCTGCTGCGCGACTTCCGGATTCACATAAGCCAGCGTCGTGCCGACGCGCACGCCGTCGAGCGTGCCGACCGGCAGCATCGTGAACCCGAAGTTGCCGCCGAGCGCGCTCGCGAGGTTGCGGTTGTCCATCCGGCCGGCCTGCGCGTAATGCTCGGCGCCGAGATCGTGGCGGTAGTAGAGATCCTGAAGCTGGACGTGGCTGTCCGATCCTCGCGAATAGCCCGTATGGGTGAAATTCCAGTTCCCGCCGATGAAACTCTTCGGCGTGATGCCGAGCGCGCCCGTGCCCGACACGGACAGGCTCTTGTAGCCGCGCCCACCCGACAGGTTGATCGTCTGCTGATGGATCAACGCGTTTTCGGTCATCGGCGACGGCTCGCGAAACCGCTGGTCACGCTCTTCGGTGCTCAGCCAGTCGCGCGACAGGAACAGCTCGATGTTGCCTTCGCTTTCGTCGTAGATCACGGCCGCGCTGTCGGTGTCGACATATCCACAGCCGTTCACGCCAGCCGACCCCGCGCAGGCGAGATTGCCGTTGCGCGCCATCGACTTGGACAGCGCGTCGCCGATCGTCGACACGTCGGTCGCCGGGTTCACGTGCGAGCCGAGCGCCTGCAACAGGCCTGCGGGATCCTCGAAACGGACCGTGTCCGGTGTCACATACACGCGGAACAAGCCGAGCGGCTTGCCCAGAAAGTTGACGTTGATGCGTTCGTCGTGCCCCGTCATGATGTCCTCGAAGCCCGGCGGCACGGATGAAGCAGCCTGCGCGACGGACACGATGTCCGTCACACACAGAGCGCTCAGACATGCGACAACGGTTTTCTTGAGGTCGAATGGAATCATGCGGGAGATTGAATGTTTTTTGGAGGAGTACTACAAAAAACAGGGCGCGCCGTTCAGGCGCGCCCATCGATACAGCCGGGGAGCTTAGCTACCCGACGCCGCGCTCTGCGTAACGATCACGCTGACGAGGCCCTGGTAGCTGCCGGACGCCGTGACGGCTGCGACGGTCTTCTGACCGATCGACAGCGGCAGCACGTTCGAACCTTGTGCCAGTTCGCCGGGGAAGAGTTCTGCCGTCTTCAGCGTCGCCGCCGTGGTGGTCAGCTCGGTTTCACCCAGCTTGACCGACAGCGGAATTTCCGCCGCGCCCGGGCTCGTCTGGTTCTTCAGCGACGGAACAGTCGCGAGGCGGATCTGCAGATCCTTCGCCTTGTCGTTCGTGAAGATCTTCGTGTTCACTACGGCTGCCTGAAGACCCGTACCCGGCAGATATTGCATCTGCATGGTGGTCGGCAGTGCCGAGCCGTCCGCCGACAGCATTTCGAGCGTCGTGTCGACGTTGGCCGTGACGGTGATGTCCTTCTGAACGGCGTAAGCCGACATCGACATCAGGGCTGCGGCAGCGATCGGAACATATTTCAGCATGGGTTAGTCCTTCTGGTTGGTTGAAACAATGGAATGACCCGCCAGGGTCTCGTTATTCGCGCTCGGCGCGTTTATCGCGTCGGCGGAATGCGTGCGCACAATCTTCTGTTGTACTTCTGCCATTCCCCCCACTCGATATCGGATTCGCACATACGGTGCGGAATGCAGCCCCTCCAGCGTGAAGTGCTGGTCCGGGTAGACACTGCGGTCAAATTTCGTCCATTGGCACGACGCGGCGTCCTGTTCGGACTGGCACGCGCCGGCTTCGATCAAACCGATCCGGACGTTGCCGGTATTGGCCAGCGCGCCTTTCGACACGTGGAAATCCGGCACGAGCGTCTTCGGCAGCACACGGACGAGCGGCGCCCAGACGAGGCTGAAGTCGACCTTGCCGGACACATCGTCCTTCGCCGCGGAGTCGTCATCCGACGGTGCCGCCACCGGTTGCAGATAGACGCGATACAGCACCTCCTTTTTCGGCACGCCCAGCGGTATCACCCGCACGAGCCGTGTGCCGCCAGCCGGCAACGCGAACTTGGCCGGCGAGATCACGATTGCGTCGTCGCCGGAATTCATGCTGGCCTCCTCGCGCTCGTGATCCGTCGCCGGATCGATCACGCGCTTCGCGATCGCCTTCACGTATTGCGTCGTATCGGATTTCGAATAGATGCGCAGCTCCGCGGCCGACTCCTTGCCGCCGCCGATCGACGCAGACATCGGATAGACCAGCATGTTCGCGCTGGCAATCGACGATGCAAGCGACATCGCGATTGCGACGAGCGGCATCCCATACGGACCGCATTTCAATATGTTAATAATTCGCATAACTTATCTGTATAGAATCCAGATTAATTCCAATATCAAATCGGCTCGCGCATCCCTCATCGATCAGATCCAGAACCGTCTTGGATCTGATCAGTTCGACGTCGTTTGCCACACCTAATTTTCATCGCGTTGACCTTCCGCGCTGATGGCCTACCTGCCTTTCTTCATGCGCTCCGCAATCTGACTTCCCCTCATTCCAGACGAGCAAAGCCGGATCACCTCCATCCCGCGCGGCGACAGCCTGGATGCACGCTTTCGCCGTTAAAGCAGACCGACTCGAGAGACCTCTTGATCATCGGCGACTAATTCTCAATGCGCGCGCGACATCGAATCGATTAGAGTATCTGTAGTCCTATATATAATTACGACATCGATCGCGTTGGAATCGCCTTCGATATACTTCATGCCCGCAAGCGGCGATGGCCGCCGCTTGCAAAAATAGGTCCCGCGCGAAATTTTCTCATTTGAATTTCCTGCTTCACCTCGAGCCGCCGTCATTCGCCGCAAATACTGAATCGCCGCCGTTCCCGCCCGAGGTCATCTTGCGAAATTCTTTGATGGATATTTTATAAATACCTTACAAAGCAAGATATAGGACCAGCGCCCAATCTAGGTTTCGCCGAATTGGACAAGTCCTAGATATGACGAATTTTGACAGTTTGGCGACCCACCGCCTCCTGCAAAGTCGACTCGGTGCGCGCCAAGCGGGTTCTCGCGCCCTTCACGCGATATCAAACGGTTCCCGTCGCGGTCAGGCGCGCGCTACCGACTGGACGCCCAGCCGATACACCTCCTCTGTTTTGGACCGGACGCACTTGCCTGAGCGTGACGAGTTTCGTTTGCCCGGATGCCTCATTCGGATCACGGCGCGAGCAAGTGCTCGGCAAACATCAGCGGCTCACCTGCTCGAAGGCCCTTGCCAGTTGGAGCGTAGACGGACGCGAACGCGCCCCGACGGAACACCACAAACATCACAATTCCTTTAACTTTCCGTGAGGACTTCGACACCGGCCGCTGTCTACGATAGGCGCATGTTTTCAGGACCTGCTTCCAGGAGCCCATCATGCCCACCCGCAGACATCTGCTGCTGTTCGCCGGCGCCACCGGCCTCGCCACGCTCGCGGCGCTGTCGTCGACCGGCCGCCGCGCACTGGTCGGCCGCGCGTTCGCCGCGTCGACGGCTGCGCCGAAGATGGCCGCCCCATACGAGGTCACCCTCAGCGACGCCGAATGGCATCGCCGGCTCACGCCCGCCCAGTACGCGATCCTGCGCGACGCCGGCACCGAGCGGCCGTACAGCAGCCCGCTGAACGACGAGCACCGCCCCGGCACGTTCGCGTGCGCGGGCTGCGGCCTCGCGCTGTTCTCATCGGCCACCAAGTTCGACAGTCACACGGGCTGGCCGAGCTTCTGGAAGCCGCTCGACCACGCGGTCGCGACCGACGCCGACACGTCGTTCGGGATGGTCCGCACCGAAGTGCACTGCCGCCGCTGCGGCGGCCATCTCGGCCACGTGTTCGACGACGGCCCGCCGCCCACCGGCCTGCGCTACTGCATGAACGGGCTCGCACTCGCCTTCCACCCGGCCGCCGCCTGATCCGGCCCCACTCCCGACCGACTGGAGAACGCATCATGCTGCTCATCGTCCTCGCCTATCTCGGCGGCGTGCTCACGATCCTGAGCCCGTGCATCCTGCCCGTGCTGCCGTTCGTGTTCGCGCGCGCCGACCAGCCGTTCGTGCGCACCGGCCTGCCGCTGCTGGCCGGCATGGCGCTCACGTTCGCCGTCGTCGCAACGCTCGCCGCCGTCGGCGGCGGCTGGGTCGCGCAGGCCAACCAGGCCGGCCGCTGGGCCGCCATCGTGCTGCTCGCGGTATTCGGCCTGACGCTGCTGATGCCGCGCCTCGCCGAACACCTGACGCGCCCGCTCGTCGCCGCAGGCAACCGCCTCACCGGCCTCGCGCAGCGCGACGGCCGCCCGGCCGGCCCGCTGTCGTCGCTGCTGCTCGGCGTCGCCACCGGCCTGCTGTGGGCGCCGTGCGCCGGCCCGATCCTCGGGCTCGTGCTGACCGGCGCCGCGCTGCGCGGCGCGAGCGTCGGCACCACGCTGCTGCTCGTGGCGTACGCGGCCGGCGCGGCGACGTCGCTCGGCGTCGCGCTCGTGATCGGCGGCAAGGTGTTCGCCGCGATGAAGCACTCGCTCGGCGCGGGCGAATGGATCAAGCGCGGGATCGGCGCCGCGCTGCTGGCGGGCGTCGCCGCGATCGCGCTCGGCCTCGATACGGGGGCACTCGCGCAGCTGTCGACCGTCACGACGGGCGGCCTCGAGGCGAAGCTCGTCGACCGGCTCGGCGGGCGCTCGAACGGCGCGCCGGCGGCGATGGCCGCGACGGGCTCGCCGGCGGACGGCCCGGCAGACCGCACCGCGAACGGTTCGGACGGCGCGATGATGGCCGCCACGGCCGATGCCGCGCAGCCCGGCGGCGCGATGATGCGCGCGGCCGAGGTCACACCCGCGCCGCAGGCGCCGGCCGCGCTGCCCGTCGAAGGCACGCTGCCGTCGCTCGACGGCGCCGTGCAGTGGCTGAATTCGCCGCCGCTGACCGCGGCCGGCCTGCGCGGCAAGGTCGTGCTCGTCGACTTCTGGACCTATTCGTGCATCAACTGCCTGCGCACGCTGCCGTACACCACGGCCTGGGCACGCAAGTACGCGCCGTACGGTCTCGTCGTGATCGGCGTGCACGCACCGGAGTTCGCGTTCGAGCGCGACATCGGCAACGTGAAGAAGGCCGTGCACGACCTCGGCATCGACTTCCCGGTCGCGATCGACAACCACTACACGATCTGGCGCGCGTTCAGCAACGAATACTGGCCCGCGCACTACTTCGTCGACGCGCAGGGACGCGTGCGCCGCCATCACTTCGGCGAAGGCGAATACGCGCAGTCGGAACGCGCGATCCAGTCGCTGCTCGCCGAAGCCGGCCGCCCGGAAGCGCTGAAGGTGCCGCTCGGGCTCGCCGGCGCGCCCGCGAAAGGCGCGCTCGCGGCGGCCGACAGCGCCGACGTCCGCTCGCCCGAAACCTATGTCGGCTATGCGCGCGCGGACGACTTCACGTCGCCCGGCGGCGTGGTGCGCGACACGGCACACCGCTACGACGCGCCCGCGCATCCCGACCTGAACGACTGGGGCCTCGCCGGCACCTGGCAGGTCGGCGCCGAGCGCGCGTCGCTCGCCGCGCCGTCCGGCCGGATCGTCTACCGCTTCCATGCGCGCGACCTGCACCTCGTACTCGGCCCGGGTGCGAACGGCAAGCCGGTGCGCTTTCGCGTGACGCTCGACGGCGCGGCGCCCGGTGCCGCGCACGGCGCCGACGTCGACGCGCAGGGCTACGGCTCGGTCACCGGGCAGCGCCTGTACCAGCTCGTCCGCCAGCCCGGCGCGATCGCCGATCGCACGTTCGCGATCGAGTTTCTCGATCCGGGTGTCGATGCGTACGCATTCACGTTCGGTTGAACGCATGCCAGGCCGACATCCGACCGCCGTCTTCCGCAACGCATTTCGAAGGAGCCAACGATGAACCCGACACCCACCCGCGCCGCCACGCCAGGACGGCGCACAGCGATGCTGCGCCGCATCGGCGCCCTCGCCGTCGCGGCCGCCGCCGTGTTCGGCTACCAGCGCATCGTCAACTCCGCCGAGCCGATGCGCACCGTGCCCGCGCCGACCCTCGACGAAACGCCCGGCGCATCGCACGACGAGACGGCCGTGCTTGCCGGCGGCTGTTTCTGGGGCGTGCAGGGCGTGTTCGAGCACGTGAAGGGCGTGAAGCAGGTCACGGCCGGTTATGCGGGCGGCGCGTCCGAAACCGCGCACTATGCGCTCGTCGGGTCCGGGCTGACGGGGCACGCGGAATCGGTACGCATCGTCTACGACCCGACGCAGATCACCTACGGCCGGCTGCTGCAGGTGTTCTTCTCGGTCGCGCACGATCCGACCCAGCTCAACCGGCAAGGCCCCGACGAAGGGTCGCAGTACCGGTCGGCGATCTTCCCGACCACCGCGCAGCAACGCGCGGTCGCGACCGCGTACATCGCGCAGCTCGGCACCGCGCGCGCGTTTCCGGCGCCGGTCGTCACGCGTATCGAGGCCTACAAGGGGTTCTACCCGGCCGAGGCCTATCACCAGAACTACCTCGAACTGCATCCCGACGCGCCATACATCGCGTTCAACGACCTGCCGAAGGTCGCCGGGCTGAAACACTACTTCCCGGCGCTGTACCGCGCCGACCCGGTGCTGTGGCGCGACGCCCGCTCGTGACCGGCAACCGGCCGCGTGACGGGCTGCGGCCCGTTGCGCGGCCGAGGCCGCGGCCGGGCGGCCTCTCATGCCACGCGCGCCGCCCGTGCCGCGGATTGCGCCGCATCAAACAATCCGCACCCGCCGTGCCGGTGCAAACCCGCATCGCGTCCGCCATGCGGTGCAACTTCGCGTAGACTTCTCCCAAGCCACGCCGCGTGTTGCGGCGTCCGGACCTTCCGTCCAGCCAGGAGGCGTCACGCATGCGCGCAGTGCCTTTGTCTGACAGCGGCACCCTTGAAGAACCGTCCACCGGCGCGGTCGTGCGCGACCTGCGCCGCGTGCCCATCCATCCCGATCACTGGTATCCGCTCGCGTGGTCGCGCGAACTGAAGCGCGGCAAGACGCTCGGCGTGCGCTTCGCCGGCGATCCGATCGTGCTCGTGCGCACCGAATCCGGCGCCGTGTACGCGCTCGAAGATCGTTGCGCGCACCGCCAGGTGCCGCTGCATGCGGGCGTCGTGAGCGGCGAAACGCTGCGCTGCTGCTACCACGGCTGGACCTACGCGTGCGACAGCGGCCGCTGCGTCGACGTGCCCTACCTCGGCCGCGAGCGCTTGCCCAACGGCGTGCGCGCCTATCCGTGCCGCGAGGCGCACGGGGTGATCTTCGTGTTCCCCGGCGACGCGACGCTCGCCGACGAACGCCCGTTCCCCGCGCTCGAATCGGCGGACGACCCTGCATTCAAGACGCGCCGCTTCGGCCGCGAAGTCAAGTGCCACTACTCGTTCATGCACGAGAACCTGATGGACATGAACCATCAATTCCTGCATCGCAAGCAGATGGGTCAGATGCGGGCGCGCGCACTCGGCCGGCGTCGCGGCGACGACTGGGTCGAGGTCGATTACACGTTCGCGCGCATGGAGGGCAAGCAGCCGGTCGGCGAGGCGCTCGTGTTCGGCTCGAGCAAGAAGCCCGGCGACCAGGCCGACAAGAGCGTGATGACGGTGCGCACCGGCTACCCGTATCAGACGCTGCAGATCCGCTCGAGCGAAGGCACGCTCGTGATGGACCTGTGGATCGTCTACGTGCCGCTCGATGCGGAGCAGCGCACCAATCGCACGTTCGGACTGCTGTCGATCCACAAGCCCGGTATCCCGTTCGCGCTCGATCTCGCGTGGCCGCTGCTCGTCTGGTTCACCGAGCGGATCTTCCGCGAGGATCGCTGGATCGTCGAGCGCGAGCAGGAAGCGCACGACCGGCAGGGCGCCGACTGGAACCACGAGGTGTTTCCGGTCATCAACGAACTGCGCGACCTGCTGCGCCAGTGCGGCGCGCGCACCGTGATCCCGATCCGCGACGCACGCGACGGCGCGTGATGCGTGCCGCGGCGTGCTCCGCTAAAGGCTGAACGCGCCGGGCAGCAACGCGCGGGCCGTCGTAATCTCGACGGCCCCTTTCAGGTTGGCCAGGATCACTTCGATATCGGGCCGGCCGATCTCGATGATCACCTGACGGCACGCGCCGCACGGCGCGATCGGGCCGTCGGTGTCGCCGATCACCGCGAGCCGCGTGAAGTCGCCCGGACGATAGCCGGCGGCGATCGCCGCGAACATCGCCGTGCGTTCCGCGCAATTGCACAGTCCGTACGACGCGTTCTCGACGTTGCAGCCGTGAAAAACCGTTCCGTCGCGCGCCTGCAGCGCAGCGCCGACCTTGAAGCGCGAATACGGCGCATACGCGCGTTCGCGCGCCGCCCTGGCCTGTTCGATCAGTTCGTCTCGTTCCATCTCGATGGTGCCTCCAGTCGTGTGCGGGGATGCCTCGACGCGATACATCCCGGCCGGCACGATACACCCGTCATGTGAAGCGGGCGCCGATACCCGCACGTTCCGCCGCGCCGGCATCGGCGCCCGGTCAGCCGATCTGCCCGTAAATGGTCGGCGGCGCCTCGCCCGTCTCGCCCGCCTCGTCCAGCAAGTAGCTTTGCCGCACCTCGTCCACCGCACGTGCGGCGGCCGCGTCGTCGCGGGCATGCACGTAGCAGAGCGGCTGGCCGGCTTCGACGCGCTGCCCGATCTCCGCGAGCGCCGTCAGGCCGACACGGTAGTCGATCGCATCCTCCGCGCGCGTGCGGCCGCCGCCGAGCGCGACGACCGCGAGCCCGAGCGCGCGGCAATCGACCCGCTGCACCACACCGCTCGCGGGCGACGGAACCGGCACGACCACATCCGCCCGCGCAAGATGACGCGCGGGTGCGTCGATCAGGTCCACCGGGCCGCCGAGCGCCGCCACCATTCTCGCGAAGCGTTCCGCCGCCGCGCCCGAGTCGAGCGCCTGCTGCAACATCGTGCGCGCCTGCGCGACATCGCGCGCCAATCCGCCGGTGACGAGCAACTGCGCCGACAGCGCCATCGTCACGTCATGCAGGCGCGCCGGTCGCGACTGGCCCGTCAGGTAATCGATCGCACACGCGACTTCGAGCGCATTGCCCGCGCACGGCGCGAGCGACTGGTTCATGTCGGTCAGGATCGCGGTGGTCTTCATGCCGGCGCCGTTGCCGACGTCGACGATACTGCGTGCCAGCTCGGCCGATTTCTCGGCGGTCGGCATGAACGCGCCGGAGCCGACCTTGACGTCCATCACGAGCCCGTCGAGCCCCGCCGCGAGCTTCTTCGACAGGATCGACGCGGTGATCATCGCGACCGACTCGACGGTCGCCGTCACGTCGCGAATCGCATAAATGCGCTTGTCCGCCGGCGCGAGCCGCGCGGTCTGCCCGATGATCGCGACGCCGACGTCGCGCACCGTGCGGCGAAACGCATCCGTGTCCGGTGTCACGTCGTAGCCGGGGATCGCACTGAGCTTGTCGAGCGTGCCGCCCGTGTGGCCGAGCCCGCGTCCCGAGATCATCGGCACGTAGCCGCCGCATGCGGCCACCATCGGCCCGAGCATCAGCGACACGACATCGCCGACGCCGCCCGTCGAATGCTTGTCGATCACCGGTCCGCCGAGATCGAGCGCGCGCCAGTCGAGCACGTCGCCCGAGTCGCGCTGCGCGATCGTCAGCGCGACGCGCTCATCGGTGCTCAGGTCGTTGAAGTACACGACCATCGCGAACGCCGCCACCTGGCCCTCGGTCACGCTGCCGTCGGTCACGCCGCGCACGAATGCGGCGATCTCGTCGCGATCCAGCGGCTGCCGGTCGCGCTTGCGGCGAATGAACTCCTGCGGCAGAAACATCGTTGCGTCTCCTCGATTGCTCAGTGCAGCGAAAAGAACAGGCCGGCGATCGCCGCGCTCATCAGGTTCGACAGCGTCGCGGCCGTCAGCGCACGCAAGCCGTGCCGCGCGACTTCCGAGCGGCGCTCGGGCGCGACCGCGCTGAAGCCGCCCGCGAGAATGGCGATCGACGAGAAGTTCGCGAAGCCGCACAGCGCGAACGACACGATCGCGAGCGTCTTCGGGTCGAGCACCTGCAGGCCGGCCGCCGCGACGTGCTCGCCGCCCTTCAGATACGGCGACAGGTCGCCGTACGCGACGAACTCGTTGAAGATCAGTTTCTCGCCGATGAAGTTGCCGGCCAGCGCCGCGTCGTGCCACGGCACGCCGATGATCCACGCCAGCGGCGCGAACAGGTGGCCGATGATGCCCAGCAGCGTCACCTGCGGAAAGCCCGCGAACGCGGCCACGCCGCCGACGATGAGGTTCATCAGCGCGATGAGCCCCACGAACGCGATCAGCATCGCGCCGACGTTGATCGCGATCCGCAGGCCGACCGACGCGCCGGATGCTGCCGCCTCGATCACGTTGGCGGCCCGCTTGTCGTCGAAATCGAGCCCGTCGACCACGACGCGACTCGGCTCGACGGTCGGAAACAGCAGCTTGCCGAACAGCAGCCCGCCCGGCACCGCCATGAACGATGCGGCGAGCAGGTACTCCATCTTCACGCCGAGGCCGGCGTAGCCGACCAGCACCGAGCCCGCGACCGACGCCATGCCGCTCGCCATCACCGTGAAGATCTCGGCGCCCGTCATGTGCCGCACGAACGGCTTCACGAGCGCGGGCATCTCGCTCTGCCCGAGAAAGATCGTCGCGACGGCCGAGCACGCCTCGATGCGGCTCACGCCGAGCACTTTCGCGAGCCCCGCGCCGAGGATCGCGACGATCCACTTCATCACGCCGACGTAGTAGAGCACCGCGATCAGCGCGGTGACGAAGATGATCATCGGCAGCACGCGCAGCCCGAACACGAACCCGCCGTCGCCGAACAGCTGAAACATCCGGGCGTCGACCAGCCCGCCAAATACGAACGCGATGCCGTGATTGCCCATGTCGAGCACGCGATTGACGCCGTTCGCGGCCGCCGCCAGCGCCGCGCGACCCGACGGCACGAACAACACCAGCGCGCCGATCGCGAACTGCGTGAGCAGCGCGGCGATCAAGGTCCGGCCGCTCACCGCGCGCCGGTTGTTCGACAGCAGATAAGCGACCAGCAGCAGGAACAGCATGCCCAGGAGGCTGCGCAGAATATCCACCTTGTGCTCCTTTCTCTCTATGTTTATTGGACTGCTCGGCAGGCGGCCCGGCCCGGCACGCGCGTGTAACGCCGTCGGTGGATATTACTCGCCGTCATGCATGACGACAACGCAAACAAAATGGCATGCTCCGTGCGGTGTCGCTTGCGTCGTCGATTTGCTCAGTTCTTCTATTTACCTGCAAGTTGAACGGACGCGACGACGTTCGATCGGTCCCATATATTGAAAGAATCGAGTGGAGGTCGAAAAGGGACGGGGCGGCAATGCATATGACGAGCCGCATGAACGCGCGCGGGGCGTGCCGTTCGAACGGACACGCCCCGCGCAATCGACGACGTATGTCGCTCAGCCCGCGCGTTCGACCGGATGCGGCTCGCGCAGCCGGTTCGCGATGCGCGCAGCCTCGTAATAGCCGGCCGCGGGCGGCCGTTTCAGATAGCGGCCCGCGCCGCGCACCGCACGCAGCTCGCCGTCGGCCCATGCGAGCGCGCCGCGCGTGAGCGTATGGGTCGCGACGCCCTGCACGGTCATCCCTTCGAACACGTTGAAGTCGACCTGCTGGTGATGGGTCTTCACCGAGATCGTCTTCGTCGCGGCGGGATCCCATACGACCAGATCGGCGTCGGCGCCGACCTGCACGGCCCCCTTGCGCGGATACAGGTTGAAGATCTGCGCGGCGTTCGTCGATGTGATCCGCACGAATTCGTTCGGCGTGATGCGGCCATGATTGACGCCGTGATGCCACAGCACCGACATGCGATCCTCGACGCCGCCGCAGCCGTTCGGGATCTTCGTGAAGTCCTCGCGGCCCATCGCCTTCTGCGACGCGCAGAACACGCAATGATCGGTCGCGGTCGTATGCAGCTGCCCCGCCTGCAGCCCGCGCCACAGCGCCTCGCGATGCTCGGCCGACCGGAACGGCGGGCTCATCACGTGCGCGGCCGCACGCGTCCAGTCCGGATCGCGATACACCGACTCGTCGATCACCAGGTGGCCCGGCAACACCTCGCCGAACACGCGCAGCCCTTCGCTGCGCGCGCGCGTGATCGCATCGACCGCATCCTTCGCCGACACGTGCACGATATACACGGGCACGCCGAGCACCTGCGCGATGCGAATCGCGCGGTTCGCGGCCTCGCCCTCGACTTCGGGCGGACGCGACAGCGGATGCGCCTCCGGCCCGGTCATCCCGCGCGCGAGCAGCGCCTTCTGCAACTGGAACACGAGCTCGCCGTTCTCCGCGTGCACGGTCGGCAGCGCGCCGAGTTCGAGCGAACGCGAGAAGCTGTTCACGAGGACCTCGTCGTCGGCCATGATCGCGTTCTTGTACGCCATGAAGTGCTTGAAGCTCGACACGCCATGCTCGCGCACGAGCGTGCCCATGTCGCGGTGCACCGATTCGTCCCACCACGTGACGGCCACGTGAAAGCCATAGTCGGCCGCGGCCTTCTCGGCCCAGCCGCGCCACTCGTGGAACGCGTCCATCAGCGGCTGCTTCGGGCTCGGAATCACGAAGTCGATGATACTGGTCGTGCCGCCCGACAGCCCGGCGGCCGTGCCCGAGTAGAAATCGTCGCTCGCCGTCGTGCCCATGAACGGCAGTTCCATGTGCGTGTGCGGATCGATGCCGCCCGGCATCACGTACTGGTCGTGCGCGTCGACCACCGTCGCGCCGGCCGGCGCGTCGATCGTCTCCGCGATCTGCAGGATCGTGCCGCCGTCCTGCGGGTCGGCACACAGTACGTCCGCACGATAGGTGCGGTCCGCATCGACCACGGTGCCGCCGCGAATCAGGATTGCCATTTGGTTGCCTCCTCGTTGACTGTCGGGTGCCGCATGCGTTCGCGCATCACGCGCTCGCGATCTGCGCGCGCTGTCCGGCGCGCCACTTCATCCAGGTGCCGTATACGCCGGACGCCAGCACGAGGCCGACGAACCACGCATACGTGTAAAGCGTGTTGAAGAACGCCGGCACGTTCGGGAACGACGCCGGGAACGCGGTATGCAGGAAGCCGGGCAGGTTCGGCAGCACGCCGATCGCGAGCGCCGCCAGCGCGGCCGGGTTCCAGCCGCGTGCGTAGCTGAAGTCGCCGCGCTCGTCGAACAGCGCGCGCGTATCGAGCCGCGTGCCGCGAATCAGGAAGTAGTCGACCATCAGGATGCCTGCGACCGGCCCGAGCAACGCCGAGTAGCCGACGAGCCAGGTGAAGATGTAGCCGTCCGTCGTCGCGAGGATCTTCCACGGCATCATCACGATCGCGAGCGTCGCGGTGATCATCCCGCCCGTGCGGTACGAGATCGCCTTCGGCCACAGGCTCGAGAAATCGTAAGCAGGACCGACCAGGTTCGCCGCGAGGTTGCAGCACATCGTGTCGAGCGTGAGGATCACGAGCGCGATGCCGACGCCGATGCCGGTCATCCGGCTCGTCAGGTCGATCGGATCCCAGATCGCGTTGCCGTAGATCACGACGGTGGCCGACGTCACCACGACCGACACCACCGACAGCAGCGCCATCGGCAGCGGCAGCCCGATCGACTGTCCGATCACCTGGTCGCGCTGCGAATGCGCGAAGCGCGTGAAGTCGGGAATGTTCAGCGCGAGCGTCGCCCAGAAGCCGACCATCGCGGTCAGGCCCGGCCAGAACGTCGCCCAGAAGAGTCCGGCCTTTTTGCCGCCCGCGACGAACTGCGACGGCGCCGACAGCATCGTGCCGAAGCCGCCCGCCTGCGACGTCGCCCACCAAACGAGCGCGACGCACATCACGACCTTGATCGGCGCGGACCAGCTCTCGAGCCAGCGGATCGAATCGGTGCCGTGCCAGATGAAGTACAGCTGCAGCGCCCAAAACACGAGAAAACACGCGAGCTGCCCGAACGAAATGCCGACGAGCGGCAGCGCGGCGCCGTGCAATGCGTTGCCGGTCAGGATGTTCAGCAGCGTGTAGATCGCGCTGCCGCCGAGCCAGGTCTGGATGCCGTACCAGCCGCACGCGACGATCGCGCGCAGCAGCGCGGGCAGCTTCGCGCCCTGCGTGCCGAACGACGCGCGCACGAGCACCGCATACGGAATCCCGTGTTTCGCGCCCGCATGGCCGATCAGCAGCATCGGCACGAGCACGATCAGGTTGCCGAACAAAACGGTCAGCACGGCCTGCCACGGCGACATGCCTTCCTGGATCAGCCCGGCCGCGAGCATGTACGACGCGATGTTCATCACCATCCCGACCCACAGCGCCGCGAAGTGATACCAGCGCCACGTGCGCTGCGACGCCGTCGTCGGCGCGAGGTCGTCGTTGTACAGGCTGCCGGCCGGCGCCGCGGCGCTGTCGGGATCGGCGGGAATCGCTGCTGGTTTCATCGGACGCGCTCCACGTAAACGTCAGCGCCGGCATCGTGCGATGCCGGCAGAACAGGACACAAGCAGCAGCGCGGGCGATACCGCGCCGCCGGCCGCCGGTCAGGCCGCCTTCGCGTGCTTCGCGGGCTCCGCCGGGCTCGCACCCGCGTCGGCACGCGCCGGGTTGTTCGGATGCGTGGTCCAGTTCGCATAATCGCCCGCGTCGACCCGCTCCATCGTGATGCATTGCTCGACCGGACACACATGCATGCAAAGATTGCACCCGACGCACTCCGCGTCCACCACTTCGAAGTGCCGCACGCCGTCCTTCTCGGCCGTGATCGCCTGGTGCGACGTGTCCTCGCACGCGATATGGCACAGCCCGCACTGGATGCAGCGGTCCTGATCGATGCGCGCCTTGATGTCGTACTTCAGGTTCAGGTATTTCCAGTCGGTCACGTTCGGCACCGCGCGGCCGCGCACGTCGTCGAGCGTCGCGTAGCCCTTTGCGTCCATCCAGTTCGACAGCCCGTCGGCGAGATCGGACACGATACGGAATCCGTAATGCATCGCGGCGGTGCATACCTGCACGCTGCCGGCGCCGAGCACCATGAACTCGGCCGCGTCGCGCCACGACGAAATCCCGCCGATGCCGGAGATCGGCAGGTTCGGCGTTTCCGGGTCGCGCGCGATCTCCGCGACCATGTTAAGCGCGATCGGCTTGACCGCCGGGCCGCAGTAGCCGCCGTGCGTGCCCTTGCCGTCGACGGTCGGCATCGGCGCCATCTGGTCGAGATCCACCGCGACGATCGAGTTGATCGTGTTGATCAGCGATACGCCGTCCGCGCCGCCCTTGTAGGCGGCGCGCGAGCCCATCCGGATGTCGCTGATGTTCGGCGTGAGCTTCACGAGGCACGGCAGCTTCGTGCCTTCCTTGACCCAGCGCGTGACCATCTCGACGTATTCCGGCACCTGCCCGACGGCCGCGCCCATCCCGCGCTCGCTCATCCCGTGCGGGCAGCCGAAGTTCAGCTCGACCGCATCGGCGCCGGTATCCTCGACGAGCGGCAGGATCCATTTCCAGTCGCGCTCGTTGCACGGCACCATCAGCGACACGATCAGCGCACGGTCGGGCCAGTCGCGCTTCACCTGCGCGATCTCTTTCAGGTTCACGTCGAGCGGCCGGTCGGTGATCAGCTCGATGTTGTTCAGGCCGGCGATGCGCTGGCCATTCCACTGCACCGCGCCGTAGCGCGAGCTGACGTTGACGACGTGCGGATCGAGCCCGAGCGTCTTCCAGACGACGCCGCCCCAGCCCGCCTCGAACGCGCGATTGACGTTGTACGCCTTGTCGGTCGGCGGTGCGGAGGCCAGCCAGAACGGATTCGGCGAAGTGATGCCTGCGATGGTGCAGCGAAGGTCGGCCATGTTCGGCTCCGTGAAAATGGGGCGTTTATCGTGGTTCGCGTGGCGCGCGCCATGCACGCGATGCGCGCGATGCCGTTGCGTATGCCGTGCTCACGCGGCCTTGGCGGCGCGCTGCGCGAGCGCCGCGTCGATCGCCGCCGCCGCGCGCTTGCCGTCCTGCACGGCCTGCACCGTGAGGTCGATGCCGTCCGTCGCCGCGCAATCGCCGCCGGCCCACACGTCGGGCAACGCCGTGCGTCCGTCCGCGTCGACCGCGATGCGCGTGCCGTCTGCCGTCAGCAGCGCGGCCGCGACACCGTCCGGCGCCAGCGTCTGACCGATCGCCTTCAGCACCATGTCCGCGTCGACGGTGAAACGCTCGCCCGACGCGGCCTCGAATTCGACACCCGTCACGTGCCCGTCCGCGCCCGCGATGCGCACCGGCTTCGCGTGCGTGACGAGCGTGACGCCGCTCTTTTGCGCGAACTCGCGTTCGGCCCAGGTCGCGCTCATCGCGTCCACGCCGCGCCGGTACACCATCGTCACGCGCTCCGCGCCGAGCTTGCGGCTCTGCACGGACGCGTCGATCGCCGTGTTGCCGCCGCCGATCACGACCACGCGCCGCCCGACCGGCACGTTCTCCAGCGCGTCGGCCTGCCGCACCTGCTCGATGAAGTCGACCGCGTTCATCACGCCGGTCAATTGCTCGCCGTCGATCGCGAGCGTGCGCACGCCGCCCAGGCCCATCGCGAGAAACACCGCGTCATGCCGCTCGCGCAACGCGTCGAGCGTCACGTCGCGGCCGAGCGCGACACCGGTTTCCACCGCGATACCGCCGACCGACAGCAGCCACTCGACTTCGCGTTGCGCGAAATCGTCGACGGTCTTGTACGCGGCGATCCCGTATTCGTTCAAGCCGCCCGCCTTCGGCCGCGCATCGAACAGCGTGACGCGATGCCCGGCGAGCGCGAGCCGGTGCGCACAGGCGAGCCCGGCCGGCCCCGCGCCGACCACCGCGACATGCCGCCCCGTATCGGGCGCACGCGTGAAGCGCACCGCGCCGCTCGCCATCGCCCAGTCGGTCGCGTGCCGCTGCAGCGCGCCGATCGCGACCGGCTGCGCATCCTGGTGATTGCGCACGCACGCGCCTTCGCACAGGATCTCGGTCGGGCACACGCGTGCGCACATCCCGCCGAGCGGATTCGCGGACAGGATGTCGGTCGCGGCGCCCTTCAGGTTGCCGTTGCCGATCTTGCGGATGAAGCTCGGGATGTCGATCTGCGTCGGGCAGGCCTGCACGCACGGCGCGTCGTAGCAGTAGTGGCAGCGGCTGGCGGCGGCCGCGGCGGCAGTCGGATCGAGCAGCGGCGCGATATCGGCGAATTCGCACGAGAGTTGCGTGGACGACAGGCGATGCGCGGCGATATCGCCGGTTGGCTTGGTGGTCATACGCGTTCCTTCGACTGGTGGAGACAAAGCCGTCCCCGCCGGCTGCGAATGCACAGTCGGGGCGGTCCTGCTTGGGCATGCCACGGTCAGGCGACGATCAGCCTGCCGGCTGCGCTAGATCCGATCCGTCATGAAGCCGGCTCGCATGCGCGCGACAACATCGCGTGCAGCAGCACGTTCGCGCCGGCCTCGATCCACGCAGGCGTCGCGTCCTCGATCTCGTTGTGACTGATGCCGTCGACGCAGGGTACGAACACCATCGACGTCGGCGCGACCTGCGCCAGATAGCAAGCGTCGTGCCCCGCCCCCGACACGATGTCGCGATGCGAGTAGCCGAAGCGATCGGCCGCGTCGCGCACGGCCGCCACGCAGGCCGGATCGAACGCGACGGGCTTGTAGTAGAAAATCTGCTCGAGCGCGGTGTCGAGCCCGATCTCGCCCGCGATGCGCGCCACGCCGTCGCGCAGCGCGGCGTCCATCTCCGCGAGCACGGCGTCGTCCGGATGACGGAAATCGACGGTGAAGAACACGCGGCCCGGAATCACGTTGCGCGAGTTCGGGTGAACCTGCATCATCCCGACCGTCGCGCAGCCGAACGGCGCGTGATCGAGGCCGATCCGGTTCACGAGATCGACCACGCGCGATGCTCCGAGCAGCGCGTCGCGGCGGCGCGGCATCGGCGTCGGCCCCGCGTGCGCTTCCTGACCGGTGAACGTGATCTCGTACCAGCGCTGCCCCTGCGCGTCCGTCACGACGCCGATCGTCTTGCACTCCGCCTCGAGAATCGGCCCCTGCTCGATATGCAGCTCGAACGCCGCATGCAGCTTGCGACCGCCGCAGGGTACGTCGCCCGCGTAGCCGATGCGCGCGAGTTCCTCGCCGATCGTCTTGCCGTCGACGTCCTTGCGCGACAGCCCGTACTCGAGCGGGAACACGCCCGCGAACACGCCCGACGCGACCATCGCCGGCGCGAAGCGCGAGCCTTCCTCGTTGGTCCAGATCACGACCTCGACCGGATGTTCGGTCGCGATGCCGTGATCGTTCAGACTGCGAATCACCTCCAGGCCGCCGAGCACGCCGTAGATGCCGTCGAAGCGGCCGCCCGTCGGCTGCGAATCCGCGTGCGAGCCGGTAACGACCGGCGCCGCGTCGGCCACGCGGCCCGCGCGGCGCATGAACACATTGCCCATCGTATCGACCGTCACCGTGCAGCCGGCGGCTTTCGCCCAGCCGACGATCAGGTCGCGTCCGGCTTTGTCGAGATCGGTCAGCGCGAGGCGGCAGACGCCGCCCTTCGGCGTCGCGCCGATCTTCGCCACCTCCATCAGGCTGTCCCACAACCGCCTGCCGTCGACCTTGATCGACGTGTCGAATGCTGCCCGCTTCACTGTTTCCGATACCGCGTTCATTCGTATCGCTCCTGTGGGGTCGGTCATGCCGTCATTCCGGTCGCCGCCGGTGCGCGCATTGCTGCCGTCGGGGCAAACCCGCACCGGCGAGGTGCAGATGTGCATCGTTCGCGTGATTCGTCCGACCGATCGGCGGATTGCCGGCACTGCATTCCGTCGATCATCAAATCCTGTCCGATTGGACAGGTTTTAGACGATCAAAATGTCCAGCGCAATGTCTTTCTTGCGTGAATCGAACGAGCGAGAAACGTGCCACCGCATCGCAGCATCGCGCACGCCGATGCGGACGAGCACGTGCGTTCGATGCGAACCAGCGGCTAGAATGAAGCGCAACGCGGCATGCAAGCCGCGCGAGGGTAACGATGAGACATGACGAAGCGGCCGCCGAAGTCACCGGCGACGACGAAGCGAACATGCCATTGCGGCGACGCAAGGCGCACATCCGCGAGTCCAACGAAGCGCATCTGCTGGCCTGTGCGGAAGCCGTATTCGCGGAGCGCGGGCTCGACGGCGCGAGCACGGCGATGATCGCCGAACGTGCGGGCCTGCCGAAGGCGAACCTGCATTACTACTTCCCGACGAAGCTTGCGCTGTACCGTCGCGTGCTCGACGACCTGTTCGAAGACTGGCACCGCGCGGCCGGGTCGTTCGAGGCCGGCGACGATCCGGTCGAGGCGATCGGCGGCTACGTGCGCGCGAAGATGGATCTGTCGCGACGGCGCCCGCTCGGCTCGAAGGTCTGGGCCAACGAGATCATCCACGGTGCCGCGCACATGCAGGACATCCTGTCGGAACGCGTGAAGCCCTGGTTCGACACGCGGGTGAAGGTGATCGAAGGCTGGATCGCGCGCGGGCTGCTCGCGCCGATCGATGCACATGCGTTGATGTACCTGATCTGGGCGACCACGCAGCACTATGCGGATTTCGATGCACAGATCCGCGCGCTGAGCGGCAAGCGTGCGTTCACGCAGAAGGCGTTTGCCGAGAAGACCGAGCAGGTCGTGCAGCTCGTGATCCGCGCGTGCGGTGCGGTGTCGCCGGAGGCGGCGCGCGATCGGTGACGTGACTGCCGAACGCGCGCCGCCGTGCGCCGCGCTTAAGCGGCCACCTTGCGCTTGGGCACACCCGTGCGCTGCTGCGCTTCCCAATTCTCGACGAAGCCGACCGCCGCATCGGACGGCGCGAGCACTTTCCGGCCGCGCACCAGGTCGGCGGCCCGCTCGGCCAGCATGATCGTTGGCGCGTTCAGGTTCCCGTTCGGTTCGGTCGGAAACACCGACGAATCGATGACGCGCAGGCCCTGAACGCCGCGCACGCGCAATTCGGAATCCACCACGGCCATCTCGTCCTCGCCCATCCGGCACGAGCCGCACGGATGCATCGTGCTTTCCATGTTGGCGCGCACGAACGCATCGATCTCGTCGTCCGTCGTCACGTCCGGGCCGGGCGCCAGCTCCACGCCGCGGAAGCGATCCATGGCCGGCTGCCCGACGATCTCGCGCGTGAGGCGCACGCAGCGACGGAATCCCTCGCGGTCTTCCTCGCGGTCGAGATAGTTGAACCGGATTTCCGGATGCTCGTACGGATCGGCGGAGCGAACCCGAACGTACCCGCGGCTCTTGGGTTTGTTCGGCCCCGTGAGCACCATGAAGCCATGGCCCTTGTACGGCTTGTCGCCGTCATAGCGCATCGCCGCCGGCAGGAAGTGGAACTGGATGTCAGGCCAGCGCAGCCCTGCTTCGGAACGGATGAACCCGCCTGCCTCGAAATGGTTGCTGGCGCCCAGCCCGTCCTTGAACAGCAGCCAGCGCAGGCCGATCATCGCCTTGCCGAGCAGCCCCATCTTGCCGTTGAGCGACACCGGCTCCTTGCACTCGTACTGAATGTAGATTTCCGAGTGGTCCTGAAGATTCTCGCCGACGCCCGGCAGGTCGTGCACGACCTCGATCCCTGCCTTGCGCAACACGTCGGCCGGCCCGATCCCCGAGCGCTGCAGCAGGTGCGGCGAGCCGATCGGCCCCGACGACACCAGCACTTCCCGTGTGCAGCGAACCGTATGCTGGACGCCACCCTGCTCGTAGACCACGCCGACCGCGCGCTTGCCTTCCATCACGATCCGGCGCGTCATCGCATGCGTGACGACGGTCAGGTTGGGTCGCCGCATTGCCGGGCGCAGGTATGCGTTCGCGGTCGACCACCGAACGCCGTTCTTGACCGTCATGTGCATCGCGCCGAACCCTTCCTGCATGTAGCCGTTGCAGTCGTCGGTCTTGATGTAGCCGGCCTCGGCCCCCGCTTCCACCCAGGCGCCGTACAGCGGGTTCTGCATGTTGTTGCCGTTGTTGGTGCTCAGCGGGCCGTCCGCGCCGCGATATTCGTCGCCGCCGAACTTGTAGCTCTCGGCCTTGCGGAAATACGGCAGGCAGTTCCGGTATCCCCAGTCGCGGGCGCCGAGCGATTCCCATTCGTCGAAATCGCACGCGTGACCGCGAATGTAGACCAGGCCGTTGATCGACGACGAGCCGCCGAGCACCTTGCCGCGCGGGCAATGCAGGCGGCGTCCGTCCAGGTTCCGTTCCGGCGCCGTCTCGTAGTGCCAGTTGAACCGCTTCGTGTTCATCGGCATCGAGAACGCGCTCGGCATCTGGATGATCACGCTGCGATCGCTTCCGCCGTACTCCAGAACCAGCACGCTGACGTTCGAATCCTCGGTCAGGCGGTTCGCCAGCACGCATCCCGCCGACCCGGCGCCCACAATGATGTAGTCGTAGTATTTAGTCATCTTGATTATCCTGCTCGATGAATGATCCTCGCGTGCCGGGTCAGCCGCGCTTTTTCTCGCCGGTGGTGAACTCCGGCATGTGCGCTTCGATGTGCGCGATTTCCGCTTCCTCGCGCCGCAGGTCGAGCGACCGGCACAGCACGTAGTACGCGAGTGCCGAGACGATCAGCCCCACCAGCCAGGCCAGGTCGACGCTGCCCATCGCCTTCGCGAGCGGGCCGACGTAGACCTCGCGGTCGCCGTCGAAGATGCAGAAGAACGGCACCATCGCCACGAACCCGATCAGGTACGAAAGCAGGCCGCGTCCGCCCCAGTTCCCGTACAGGCTGTCGCGCGGGCGAAAGAAATGCGGCACCGCGTAGCGTCCCTTGCGCACGAAGAAATAGTCGGTCAGGTTGACTGCCGTCCACGGCACCAGGAAGTACAGCATCACCACCAGATAGATGTTGAGCACCGACAGGCCGGAACCCGACGCGTAGATGCGCATCGCCACGCCGAACTGCAGCAGCACGACGAAGACGATCGCCGCGATCCGGGCCTTCGCGGTCGGCTCCACCTTCCGGAACGAGTCCACGCTGGTGATGGCCGTCAGCTTCGCGCTGTAGATGTTCATCGCGATCACCGGCAGGAACGCGACGATGGTGATGGCCACGACCGCCGTGCCGAGCTGCGGCGCGATTCCGGCACCCACGCCGTGGAGCGCGACGAGCACATCGGTCGCATGCAGGTGCGCGCCGAGCCATCCGCCCACCGCGATCATCCACGCGCCGGACAGCGATGCCCCGACGAACACCGCGGCGATCAGCCTGCCGCTCGGCGTGTTCTTCGGCAGGTAGCGCGAATAGTCCGACACGTAGGGCGCATAGGCGATGTTGTAGCTGGCCGCTGCCGCGAACTGCGCGATGAAGCCGGTCCAGTTGAAACCCAGCTTCGCGACCGGCACACCGGCCGCCGCCGGCGCGTCATGGATCCAGCCGGCCAGCACCGCCAGCGTCACGAGGCCGTAAAGCGGCAGCGAAAGATACAACGACCATTTGAACGTCCGGTGCATCCAGTCGTGACCGAGTATCGCGAGGATCGTGGCCGGCACCGTCACGACCAGCGCGACCTGCATCGGATCCCAATGGAACAGCGTCCTGAGGCCCTGCATCATCAATACCAGGTTGACGATGTTGAAGCCCGCGAAGACGAACAATGTCGCCAGCAGCACGAGCACGACGCCGCGATAACCGAACTGCGCGCGCGACTGGATCATCTGCGGCAAGCCGAGATGCGGCCCTTGCGAGCCGTGGAACGCCATGAACAGCGTGCCGAACATGATGCCGAGCGTGCCGGAGACGGTGGTCCAGAACGAATCGAGACCGACGCTCGGCCCGACGAAGCCGATCGTCATCGTGAAGAACGTGAAGTTCCCGACGAACCAGAACGGCCCCTGGCTGGCCAGCCGATCGGTACGCTCGCTTTCCGGGACGAAGTCGATCGAGTGCGCCTCGATGGCACCGTGGTCGCCGCGCGGCGCCTTCAATACGTTTGTTTCTGCCTGCATGTTGTACCCCATGATCGCAAAGGGCTAAGCAGAGCGAATTCCCCGAACCGGTCCGGATGAACAGGTCGAGGATTTCGCATCGGGATCAGGCCGCCTTCGGCCGGCTGCAGGCTTTTGCCGTGCATGCCGGCGGCAGGCGGCACATCACGTGCAACCGGTCACGGAAGCGTGATGCAGACTGCCTTGGTCTCCATCAGATAGTCGAGCTGCTCCGGCCCGAGGTCCTTGCCGAACCCGGACGTCTTGAACCCGCCGAACGGCAGCGCCGGATCGATGGTGCTGTGCGCATTCACATAGACCGTGCCCGCCTGCAACCGCGGAATCAGGCCATGCACGCGCCCCAGGTCGTTCGAGTAGATCGCGGCGGCCAGGCCGAACGACGAATCGTTCGCGAGCGCCACGGCCTCGTCGAGCGTGTCGAACGGCGCGGTCACGAGCACCGGGCCGAAGATTTCCTCGCGGACGATCCGCATGTCGGGACGGCAATGCGCGAAGATCGTCGGTTCGACGAAATGCCCCGGGCCCGCATGGGCGCGGCCGCCGTAGTAGCATTCGGCGCCTTCCCGGATGCCGGATTCGATGTACGACAGGACCGTGTCCTTTTGCCTGGCCGATACGAGCGGGCTGATGAAGCAATCGCGATCCAGCCCGGGGGCGATCTTCAACGTCGCCGTGTACTCGGCCAGCGCCGCGAGGAAGCGGTCATGGATGTCGCGGTGGATATAGGCCCGCGTGCCCGCGTCGCACACCTGGCCGGAGTTGAAGAACACGCCGTTTGCCACGGCCTGCGCGGCGGCATCGATATCGGCGTCGTCCAGCACGATGACCGGGGATTTCCCGCCGAGTTCGAGCGTCACGCGCTTGATGTGCCGCACCGCGTTCTGCCCGACGTCGCGACCGACCGGCGTCGAACCCGTGAAGGTCAGCTTGTCGATGCCCGGGTGGCTCGCCATCGCGGCGCCGATCACGCTGCCGCGACCGGTCACGATGTTGACCACCCCATCCGGAATACCGGCTTCCTGCACCAGTTCTGCAAAGCGCAGCGTCGACAGCGACGTGAGTTCGGCCGGCTTCACAACCGTCGTGCAACCGACCGCCAGCGCGGCCGCCAGCTTCCAGGCCATGGTCTGCAGCGGATAGTTCCACGGCACGATCGCGCCCACGACACCGATCGGCTCCTTGCGCGTATAAGCCAGATAGTTGCCCGGCAGCGACGGCTCGACCGTGCGGCCGTGCAGCTTGGACGCCCAGCCGGCGAAATAACGGAACGTGTCGACGGTGCCCTGGATGTCGATCGCGCGGGCCTGCGCGACGGACTTGCCCATGTCGATCGATTCGATCTCCGCCAGTTCGTCCGCGTGCGCCTCGATCAGGTCGGCCAGCCGGTGCAGCAGCCGCTCGCGCTCCAGCGGCTTGAGGCGGCGCCATTCGCCGTGATCGAACTGGTGACGGGCGGCGGCGACGGCACGGTCGAGATCGGCCGTCGTCGCGAACGGAATCTGCGTGATGACGCCCTCGGTCGACGGCTCGGTGACGGCGCTGAACTGGCCGTCGCTGCCGTCCACCCACGCGCCGCCGATGAACATCTTCATCGGCCTGGCGAGAAAGTTGCGGGTCGCCTGGGAAACATCGTGGCGATCGAGATATTGCGCGACTACGGCATCCATGTTGATCTTCCTTGATAGCGTGCCCGGCACCTCTCGGCGAAGTTCCCCGGGCCGTACGGTAATGACTTCGAGCGTCCCGCGAGACGTCGCGCCCGATTCCTGATATGAATGTCTCAGCGGGCGCGGGCCAGGCTGCGCGCGTGGAAAATGAAACCGATGCTGTTCATCAGCAGTTGCGCGGCCAGGATCGACGTCGTGCCGGTCGGATCGTAAGCCGGCGCCACTTCCACCAGGTCCATGCCGACGATGCTTCCGTGGCTGCGCTTCGCGAGCGCCTGGATGATCTCGAGCACTTCGTAGTACTGGAAACCGCCGTGGCTCGGCGTGCCGGTTCCCGGCGCGATCGACGGATCGAAGCCGTCGATGTCGATCGTGATGTAGTAGGCGCTGCGCTGCGGAATCTGCTCGAGCACGCCATCGGTGCCGAGGCGCCGGACATCGCGCACGGACAGGATGTTGGAACCCGCGGCGCGGGCCGCGTCATAGTCGCTGCGGTTGGATGACGAGACGTTGCGGATGCCGAGCTGCGTCATGCCGGCGATGTGGTCCATCTCGGAGGCCCGGCGCAACGGGTTGCCGTGGCCGTATCGCACGCCGTGGCGTTCGTCGACGAAGTCGAGGTGCGCATCGAAATGCACGATGTGAATCGGCCCGCGGCCTTCGAACGCCTTGATCACCGGCGCATGCACCGAATGATCGCCGCCGAGCACCACCGGCATCGCTCCGCCGGCGAGAATCTTGCGCACGGCCAGTTCGATGTTCGCGTTGCTCGTGGCCATGTCGGTGTGAACGATGTCCGCATCGCCGACGTCCACCATGCGAACCTGATCCTCGGTCAGGTAGAGCACGTCGTCTTCGTGATCGTAGGCGCCCGCGTGCCCGAACGAAAACAGCGTCGACGCCTCGCGAATGCCGCGCGGGCCGAAGCGCGCGCCCGAGCGCCACTGGGTGCCCATGTCGTTGGGCGCACCCAGGATCGCGACGTCCGCGTCGATGTTCTCCCAGTCGAGGCACACCGGCGCCTTCGCAAAGGTGCAGTGACCGACGAACGGCAGGTTGAGCCTGCCCTTTTCATAGCTGTTGTTCTGCATTGTCTCCGTCTCCATCTGTATGCGGAATCGTCTTCGGGCGCACGGCCGTCCATGCGCTTGCCTTTGCGGTCACTATGGGCAAAAATTTTTTCCGGAAAAATAGCATCTATCAGATGTCCATATCGGATATTCCGATGTGACGGACGGAGGAGAACGGAACGTGAAACAGCTGCAGGACATCGACCTGAAACTGCTCAGGATTTTCATGACCATCGTGAAATGCGGCGGTTTCTCCGCCGCGCAGGCCGCGCTGAACGTGAGCCAGTCGACCATCAGCGAGCAGATGACCAGCCTCGAAACGCGCCTCGGCGTCAAATTGTGCGAACGCGGCCGCAGCGGCTTTCGTCTGACGGAACACGGCGTCGCGACCTACGAATCCGCGCAGCGCCTCGCGCTCGCGGTGGAAGCGTTCTGCATGGACACCCATGCGCTCAAGCAGCGCATCTCGGGCCGGCTTCATCTCGGCATCATCGACAACACGGTCACCGACACCGACAGCATCCTGCCGCTCGCGCTGCGCCGGTTCGTCTCGCGCGGTCACGACGTCCAGCTCGACATCTACATCGGCACGCCGGCCGAGCTCGAGGAGCGCGTGCTCGACGGGCGGTTGCACCTCGCGATCGGCCACTTCCCGCTCACCGTTGCCGGCCTGTCCTACACGCAGCTGTACGAGGAGCCCGACGGCCTCTACTGCAGCCGCTACCATCCGCTGTTCTCGACCGACGCCACCGGCGACGCGCTGATCGAGCGCGTCCGGCAAAGCCAGGTGGTCGCCCGCGCGTTCCTGCAGCAGCGCGACCTGCAATTGCTCGAGAGCGGCAGCGCGGCAGCCACCGTCGACAATGTCGAGGCCCAGGCGATCCTGATCCTGACGGGCGCGTATATCGGCTTTCTGCCGCGGCACTACGCGAGACAGTGGGTCGACGCCGGCCAGATGCGCCAGCTCGCCGCGGAACAGCTCACGTCCGCGTGGCCGTTCTCGTCGATCACGCGCCGCGGCGCCGCACAGCCGACCGTGCTTCGCGCGTTCCTCGACGACCTGATGGCCCAGTCGGGCAACCGCCCCCCGCCGGCGGACAGATAGTCGATATCGGATATTCATTTCGGTCCCCACCGAAGTATCGACCGGCCGCGATCGCGGCGCGGCCTTGCTCCGCCAGGCCGCGCGCCGATTTCGGCACGCCTGCGTCGTGCCGCGGCATCTGCTTCGCCGCATGGGCGGTCGAACGAGGTGTTGACACCGCCGCAGGCGTGCGACTAGATTGTCGCCAGCTATCGGGATGTGTCAGGAGAGACCGCCGTCCGGCGGCGCCGAAGGGGAATCGCCCCAGAAACTCTCAGGCAAAAGGACTGACGCATCGATTAGCGCTCTGGAGAGTAGGCCTCTGGTCGTCGACCAAGCCTCGCCGAAGGAGAAGCGCCCCGCCGGGGCGCGCAATCTCTCAGGCAAACGGACAGAGGGGGCATCAGGCACGCAGCCTGGAATGCCCCGGTCTCGTCCGGATGCCGACTCGTCGATCATCCTCCCGCCCGTGCACTTCCGGCTTGCGTGTGCCGCATCACTCAACGCAACCCTGTCAGGAAGAGAGCACATGAGCGAGGTCCGATACACCGAATCCCATGAATGGCTGCGCGTCGAAGGCGACGGCAGCGCCACCGTCGGCATTACCGACCACGCGCAATCGCAGCTGGGCGATCTGGTTTATGTCGCACTGCCAAACGAAGGCGACGCCTTTGCCCAGTACGACGAGGCCGCCACCGTCGAATCGGTCAAGGCCGCCGGCGAGGTCAAGATGCCGGTGTCCGGCACCGTGCTGGAAGCGAACGCCGCCCTGGGCGACACGCCGAGCCTCGTCAACGATTCCGCGGAATGCGACGGCTGGTTCTTCAGGATGCGCATCGACAGCCCGGAGCAGCTGACCGGGTTGATGGACGCCGCCGCGTATCGCGCCTATATCGGCGAATGACGGAGACGGCCATGAACGCATTCGATTCCGTCGCGCAGCGCGAGTCGTTCGTCCGCCGCCACATCGGCCCCGATGCAGACGAACAGGCCGCGATGCTGGCCGTGCTCGGCGTGGACTCCGTCGACGAGCTGGTGGAGCAGGTCGTCCCCGCGGCGATCCGCAGCGATGCGCCGCTCGCCCTGCCTCCCGGTTGCACCGAAGCCGACGCGCTGGACCGGCTGGCTGCACTGGCAGGCCGCAACCAGGTATTCCGCTCGTTCATCGGCATGGGATACCACGACACCCACACGCCGCCGGTCATTCAGCGCAACGTGCTGGAAAATCCGGCCTGGTACACGGCCTACACGCCGTACCAGCCTGAAATCTCGCAAGGCCGCCTGGAGGCGCTGCTCAACTTCCAGACCATGATCGCCGACCTGACCGGCCTCGAGATCGCCAACGCGTCGATGCTCGACGAAGGCACCGCGGCCGCCGAGGCGATGACGTTCTGCCGGCGCCTCGCCCGGTCGGACAGCCGGATCTTCTTCGTCGCGCACGATTGCCATCCGCAGACGATCGAGATCGTTCGCACGCGCGCGGAGCCGCTCGGCATCGAGATCGTCGTCGGAGATCCGCGCCGCGATCTGTCCGCCACCGGCTGTTTCGCCGCGCTGCTGCAATACCCGGGCACCTTCGGCGACATCCACGATTACCGCGACGTGGTCGGCACCCTGCATGCGAACGGCGCGCTGGCCGTGGTCGCCGCCGACCTGCTCGCGCTGACCCTGCTCGCGCCGCCGGGCGAATTCGGCGCCGACGTGGCGGTCGGCACCACGCAGCGCTTCGGCGTGCCGCTGGGTTACGGTGGCCCGCACGCCGGTTATTTCGCGACGCGCGACACGTTCAAGCGCACGATGCCGGGACGACTGGTCGGCGTGTCGGTCGACGCGCACGGCCGCCCGGCGCTGCGCCTCGCGATGCAGACGCGCGAACAGCACATCCGGCGCGAGAAGGCCACCAGCAACATCTGCACCGCGCAAGTACTGCTCGCCAATATCGCCGGCTTCTACGCGGCCTATCACGGCCCGCACGGACTGACCGCGATCGCGCGCCGCATCCACCGCCTCACCGCGATCCTGGCCGCCGGCCTGCGCCGGCTCGGCCATGCCGTGCCAACCGAATACTGCTTCGACACCATCGCCGTCGACAGCGGCATTCGCACCGATGCCGTGCACGCGGCGGCACGGGCCCGCCGGGTCAACCTGCGCGCCATCGACGCGCGCCGGATCGGCATCTCGCTCGACGAGACGACCACGTCCGACGATATCGTCATGCTCTGGTCGATCTTCTCCGAAGGGCGCGCCGTTCCCGACTTCGCGGCCGTCGACGCCGCCACCGCCGATGCGTTGCCTGCCCCGCTGCTGCGCCGGAGCGCCTTCCTCACGCACCCGGCGTTCAACAGCCATCACTCCGAAACGCGGATGCTGCGCTACCTGCGCCGGCTCGCCGACCAGGATCTCGCGCTCGACCGCACGATGATTCCGCTCGGCAGCTGCACGATGAAGCTGAACGCCACCGTGGAAATGATGCCGATCACGTGGCCGGCGTTCGCACGGCTGCATCCGTTCGCACCGGCCGAACAGGCCGACGGCTATCGCGTGCTGGCCCGGGAACTCGAGGCGATGCTGTGCACGATCACCGGATACGACGCGGTGTCGCTGCAGCCGAATGCGGGCTCGCAAGGCGAATACGCGGGCCTGCTCGCGATCCGCGCGTATCACGCGAGCCGCGGCGAGCCACGGCGCGACATCTGCCTGATTCCGTCGTCGGCGCACGGCACGAACCCGGCATCCGCACAGATGGCCGGCATGCAGGTCGTCGTCGTCGACTGCGACGACGACGGCAACGTCGACATCGACGACCTCGCCGACAAGGCAGCGCGGTACGACAGCCGCCTGGCCGCGATCATGATCACCTATCCGTCGACCCACGGCGTGTTCGAGGCCCGCGTACGCGACGCCTGCGACATCGTCCATGCGCACGGCGGCCAGGTCTACATCGACGGCGCCAACATGAACGCGCTGGTCGGCCTCGCCCGGCCGGGCGCGTTCGGCGGCGACGTGTCCCACCTGAACCTGCACAAGACCTTCTGCATCCCGCACGGCGGCGGCGGCCCCGGCGTCGGACCGATCGGCGTCAAGGCGCATCTCGCGCCGTTCCTGCCCGGGCATCGTGAGGGCAGCGTGCCGGGGATCGGTGCGGTGTCCGCGGCGCCGCTCGGCAGCGCGAGCATCCTGCCGATCACGTGGACCTACATCACGTTGATGGGGTCGCGCGGCTTGCAGCGTGCCACCGAGGTGGCGATCCTCAACGCCAACTACATCGCCGCGCGCCTCTCGCCACACTACCCGATTCTCTATACGGGGCCGAACGGCCGCGTCGCGCACGAATGCATCATCGACCTGCGGCCGTTGAAGGACAGCAGCGGCATCAGCGTCGACGACGTCGCCAAGCGCCTGATCGATTTCGGCTTCCACGCGCCGACGATGAGCTTCCCCGTCGCCGGCACGCTGATGATCGAGCCGACCGAATCGGAATCGAAGGCCGAACTCGACCGGTTCATCGACGCGATGATCTCGATCCGCGCCGAAATCGCAGCCGTGGAAACGGGCACGCTGGATGCCGAAGACAATCCGCTCAAGCACGCGCCGCACACGGCGGCCGAACTCGTGGGCGACTGGCGTCACGCGTATTCGCGCGAACAGGCCGTCTATCCGCTCGGCGTCGCGGCGACGGCCGGCGGCAAGTACTGGCCGCCGGTTTCGCGGGTCGACAACGTCTACGGCGACCGCAACCTCGTGTGTTCGTGTCCGCCGATGGAAGCGTATCGATCGTGACGCGCCGGCCGCTCCACTCGTAACGACACTCAACCCTGCTTGCGCGGCCGCGCACCCGACGTGCGCGCCGCACCGATACCAGGAGAAGGACAAATGTTCAGCAAAGACATGCGGATCGAAGGCTTCGATGACGAACTGTGGACAGCGATGGAACGCGAGCGCATTCGCCAGGAGGACCATATCGAGCTCATCGCTTCGGAAAACTACACGAGCCCGCGCGTGCTGCAGGCGCAAGGCTCGGTGCTGACCAACAAGTATGCCGAGGGCTATCCGGGCAAGCGCTACTACGGCGGCTGCGAATTCGTGGACGTTGTCGAACAACTGGCGATCGATCGCGCAAAGGCGCTGTTCGGTGCCGACTACGCGAACGTGCAGCCTCATTCCGGCAGCCAGGCCAACGCCGCCGTCTACATGGCACTGCTCGAGCCGCACGACACGATACTCGGCATGAGCCTCGCGCACGGCGGTCACCTGACGCATGGCGCGCACGTGAATTTCTCGGGCAAGCTCTACCGTGCCGTCCAGTACGGCCTGAACGCGAAAACCGGTGAGATCGATTACGACCAGGTCGAGGCGCTGGCGACCGCGCACCGGCCGAAACTGATCACGGCCGGCTTCTCCGCCTATTCCCGCGTGGTGGACTGGGCACGCTTCCGGCAGATCGCCGACGCCATCGGCGCATACCTGTTCGTCGACATGGCTCACGTGGCGGGCCTGGTGGCGGCCGGCGCGTACCCGAATCCGCTACCGCACGCGGACGTGGTCACCACGACGACCCACAAGACGTTACGCGGCCCGCGCGGGGGCCTGATTCTCGCCCGGGCGAATCCGGAGATCGAGAAGAAGCTCAATTCCGTCGTGTTCCCCGGCATCCAGGGCGGCCCGCTGATGCATGTCATCGCCGCCAAGGCCGTTGCGTTCAAGGAAGCGCTGTCGCCCGAGTTCCGGATCCATCAGCAGCAGGTGGTCGCCAACGCCCGGGCCATGGCCGATACGTTCGTCAAGCGCGGCTTCGACATCGTCTCCGGCGGAACGGACAATCACCTGTTCCTCGTCAGCCTGATCCGCCAGGGACTGACCGGCAAGGCGGCCGATGCGGCGCTGGGCCGCGCGCACATCACCGTGAACAAGAACGCGGTACCCGACGACCCGCAGAGCCCGTTCGTCACCAGCGGCATTCGCATCGGCACGCCTGCCGTGACGAGCCGCGGTTTCAAGGAAGCGGAAGCGCGCGCGGTGGCCGGCTGGATCTGCGACATCCTGGCCGATATCGAGAACCCGTCGGTCATCGACCGCGTTCGGCGACACGTCGCCGAACTGTGCGGCGCATTCCCGGTATACGGCAAGTAACGGCCGTTCGGGCCATTGCCCGACCGTTCTTCGGAAGCGACTTCGACGTCCCTCCGGAGAACGGAGCACGCCTCCGGATACGGGATTGCCCAAGTCGTTCATTCCGTACTCCGAAGCTGTGCCGCGCGCGATCTCCTAGAATCCTGTTGATCCGGAATAACGATGACGATCCCACTTTCCCGTACCCCACTCCACGACCTTCACGTCGAGCTCGGCGCGAAGATGGTTCCGTTCGCCGGGTACGAAATGCCCGTCCAGTACCCGCTCGGCATCCTCAAAGAGCATCTTCATACGCGCGAGCAGGCCGGCCTGTTCGATGTCTCGCACATGGGACAGGTGCTGCTGTCGGGCCCGGATGCCGCCGCCGCGCTCGAAACGCTGGTGCCGGTCGACGTGATCGACCTCCCGTTGGGCATGCAGCGCTACGCGTTGTTCACGAACGAGCAAGGCGGCATTCTCGACGACCTGATGATCACCCGCCTCGGCGACGCCGAGCTGATCGCGGTCGTTAACGCCGCCTGCAAGGACCGCGACGTCCGCCATCTGAGGGAACGGATCGGCCACCGCTGTGACGTCGTCGAGCTGACCGACCGCGCGCTGCTCGCCCTGCAAGGGCCGGCCGCCGCGTCGATTCTGGCGCGCCTGGCACCTCGCCTGGCCGAACTGGTCTTCATGCAAAGCACGCGTGTCGAGCTGGCAGGCGCGGCGTGCATGGTCAGCCGCTCCGGCTACACCGGCGAGGACGGCTACGAGATCTCCGTGCCGGCCGATCGGGCGGAAGCGCTCGCACGCCTGCTGCTGGCCGACCCTGCCGTCGAGCCGATCGGTCTCGGCGCGCGCGACTCGCTGCGCCTCGAAGCCGGCCTCTGCCTGTACGGCCACGACATCGACACCGGCACCACGCCGATCGAAGGCGGGCTGTTGTGGGCCCTCTCGAAAGTGCGACGCCCGGGCGGTGCACGCGCCGGCGGTTATCCCGGCGCGGATGTCGTCGCGCGGCAGATCGCCGAGGGCGTGACAAGAAAACGCGTCGGCTTCGTCGTGAAAGACAGGGTGCCGGTGCGCGAGGGCGCCGACATCGTCGACGCCGACGGACGCCCGATCGGCACGGTGACGAGCGGCGGCTTCGGTCCGACTTTCGGCGGCCCGGTCGCCATCGGCTATGTCGACGTCGAATTCGCGGCACCAGACACTGCACTGCATGCGATCGTCCGCGGCAAACCGGTCCCGATGGAAGTCGCGAAAACGCCATTCGTCCCGCAACGCTACTACCGGGGGTAAGCCATGGCGAACACGAATACCCGCAACACGCCGATGGCCGCCGGAACCCGGCTCTCCGCCGCGGAAAAAATGGCGCGCATCCCCGTGAAGATCGTCGCGACCGAACCGGCCGACATGCCGCGCAAGCCGGAATGGATTCGTGCGGCCTTTCCGGGTTCGCGCGAGGTGATGGCGCTGAAGAAGATCCTGCGCGAGCAGAAGCTGCATACGGTATGCGAGGAAGCCGGTTGCCCGAACCTCGGCGAGTGCTTCGCTCACGGCACGGCGACCTTCATGATCATGGGTGACATCTGTACACGGCGTTGTCCGTTCTGCGATGTCGGACACGGCCGCCCGCTTCCGCTCGATCCTGACGAACCGGCACGGCTCGCCGAAACGATTGCCGCGATGAGGCTCAAGTACGTGGTGATCACGTCGGTCGATCGCGACGACCTGCGCGACGGCGGCGCCGCACACTTCGCGGCCTGCATCGGCGCCGCACGCGAAATCGATCCGGCACTCCGGATCGAGGCGCTGACGCCGGATTTTCGCGGCAGGCACGAGGCCGCGCTGAACCTGCTCGCGGCCTCCCCGCCGGACGTGTTCAACCATAATCTGGAAACCGTGCCGCGCTTGTATCGCGAGGCGCGGCCGGGCGCCGATTACCGGCACTCGCTGAGCCTGCTGCAGGCATTCAGGTCCGCGGCGCCGAACGTGCCGACCAAATCGGGCCTGATGCTGGGCCTCGGCGAAGAGATCGACGAGGTCGAGCAGGTGATGCGCGACTTGCGCGCGCATGGCGTCGACATGCTGACCCTCGGCCAATATCTGCAGCCAACCCGTCACCACTTGCCCGTGAAGCGCTTCGTTCCTCCCGCGGAATTCGCGCAGCTGCGGCAACGCGCGCTTGCGCTCGGGTTCAGCCAGGTCGCATCGGGGCCGATGGTGCGCTCGTCCTATCACGCCGACCTGCAGGCGAAAGGCGAAACGGTCGAATGACGGCGGGTTCGATGAAGCGCGCGCGACGCACCTCGCCGATGGGGCGGTATGGCTCCGGTCCATACCGCCTGCGTCCTCCCGGCGCGCGTTACGCGACCCGCTGGATTGCGATCGCCGTCGCCTCGCCGCCGCCGATGCACAGCGACGCGACGCCGCGCTTCAGCCCATACGCTTCGAGCGCGGCCAGCAGCGTCACCATCACGCGTGCGCCCGATGCGCCGATCGGATGGCCGAGCGCACACGCGCCGCCGTGCACGTTGACCTTGTCGTGCGGCAGGTCGAGATCGCGCATCGCGGCCATCGCCACCACCGCGAAGGCTTCGTTGATCTCGAACAGGTCGACGTCGCGCAGGTTCCAGCCGGTTTTCTCCGACAGCTTGCGGATCGCGCCGATCGGTGCCGTCGCGAACAGGCCCGGCTTGTTCGCGTAGGTCGAATGCCCGACGATCACCGCCTTCGGCGCGAGGCCGAGCCGGTCCGCTTCCGAGCGACGCATCATCACGAGCGCGGCCGCGCCGTCGGAAATCGACGACGAATTGGCAGCCGTCACCGTACCGCCTTCGCGGAATGCCGGCTTGAGCGTCGGAATCTTGTCGAGCTTCGCGTTACCCGGTTGCTCGTCGATCGACACGACGGCTTCCGTCTTGCCGGCCTTCACCGTCACCGGCGCGATCTCCGATACGAAGCGTCCTTCCGCAATCGCGCGCTGCGCGCGCGTCAGCGATGCGATCGCGAACGCATCCTGCTCCTCGCGCGTGAACTGGTAGGCCTGCGCGCAATCCTCCGCGAACGTGCCCATCAGCCGGCCCTTGTCGTACGCGTCCTCGAGCCCGTCGAGGAACATGTGATCGAGCACCTGGCCATGCCCCATGCGCATCCCCGCGCGCGCCTTCGGCAGCAGGTACGGCGCATTCGTCATGCTCTCCATCCCGCCCGCGACCGCCACGTCCGCCGATCCCGCCAGCAGCAGGTCGTGCACGAACATCGCGGCCTTCATCCCTGAGCCGCACATCTTGTTGACCGTGGTCGCACCCACCGCCAGCGGCAAGCCCGCCTTCAGCGCGGCCTGCCGCGCCGGTGCCTGCCCCTGGCCGGCCGGCAGCACGCAGCCGAACACGATTTCATCGATGCGCTCGGCGGGCACGTTCGCGCGCTCGAGCGCCGCGCGAATCGCCACCGCGCCGAGCTCGCTCGCGCTGGCCGCGGCCAGGTCGCCCTGAAAACCACCCATCGGCGTGCGCGCCGCACCAACGATTACGATCGGATCCTGTGTCGTCATGATTGCATTCCTCCAGTGTCAGCGCGGTGCCATGCGCAGCGCGCCATCGAGACGGATGACTTCGCCGTTCAGCATCGTATTCTCGGCGATGTGGCGCACCAGCGCCGCGAATTCATCGGGGCGGCCGAGCCGCGGCGGGAACGGTACGCTCTTGCCGAGCGCGTCCTGCACGTCCTGCGGCATGCCGGCCATCATCGGCGTCGCGAAGATGCCCGGCGCGATCGTCACCACGCGAATGCCGAACCGCGCGAGTTCGCGCGCGATCGGCAACGTCATGCCCACCACGCCGCTCTTCGATGCCGCATACGCGGCCTGCCCGATCTGTCCGTCGAACGCCGCGACCGACGCGGTGTTGACGATCACGCCGCGCTCGCCTTCCGCGTCGGCGTCCTGCTTCGACATTACGTCGGCGGCCAGCCGAATCATGTTGAACGTGCCGACCAGATTGATCGACACCGCACGCGCGAAACGGTCGAGCGAATGCGGGCCTTCGCGGCCGACGACCTTCTCGCCCGGCGCGACGCCCGCGCAGTTCACGAGCGCATCGATGCGGCCGAACGCGTCGCGCGCAGCGGCAATAGCGGCCTGCCCGTCGGCTTCGCTCGTCACGTCGGTCTTCACGAAGCGTGCGGCCGCGCCGAGTTCGTGCGCGAGGCTCGTGCCGGCGTCTTCATTGACGTCCAGCAGCACGGCCTTGCCGCCTTCGGCGACCACCATGCGCGCCACCGCCGCGCCGAGGCCCGAACCGGCGCCCGTAATCAGAAAAACGCGATCCTTGATATTCATTCGCAGTCCGTATTCAGTATTCAGGAGTGAGCGGTCTTCTCGGCTTCCAGCTTGCGCAGCACGAAGCGCTGGATCTTGCCGCTCGGGGTTTTCGGCAGTGCGTCGACGAAGTCGATCGCGCGAGGATAGGCGTGTGCCGACAGTCGCCGCTTCACGTGCTGGCTCAGTTCTTCGGCCAGCGCCGGTGTGCCGTCGAAGCCTTTCGACAGCACGACGAACGCCTTGACGATCTCGGTGCGCTCCGGGTCCGGCACGCCGATCACCGCGGCCTCGCTGACAGCCGGATGCTCGATCAGCGCGCTTTCCACGTCGAACGGACCGATCCGGTAACCGGACGATGTGATCACGTCGTCCGCGCGGCCGATGAAGCTCACGGTACCGTCCGGCTCGAGCTCGACGTTGTCGCCGGTCCGGTAATAGCCGCCCGCGATCGCCGGCGTGTCCTGCTGCCAGTAACCGTAGAACCACAGCAGCGGCGAGCGCGCGATGTCGATTGCGAGAATGCCGGGCTCGCCGGGGCCAAGTTCGCGGCCGGCTTCGTCGAGCACCGCGACGCGATAGCCGGGCATCGCAAAACCCGCCGAGCCGGCATGGACGACGTGCGCGAGTCCGTGATGATTGTTCACGACCATCCCGAGCTCAGTCTGGCCGTAGTGGTCGTAGATCGGCGCGCCGAGCGCCGCGTGGAACCAGCGCACGACTTCCGGATTCAGCGGTTCGCCCGCGCTGCTGACGACGCGCAGTTGCCCTTTCAGGCGCGCGGCCGCTTCGGTGCCGGCCGCCATCAGCATCCGGAACGCCGTCGGCGAACCGGCGAGGCTCGTGATGCCGAGCCGTTCGATCACGTCGTAGGTACTGTCGACCGTGAAACCACCCTCGTACAGCGTCGTTGCATGGCCGAGCAGCAGCGGGCCCGTGATCGCGTAATAGAGGCCATATGCCCAGCCCGGATCGGCGATGTTCCAAAAGCGGTCGCCGGCGCGAAGGTCCACCGCGTCGCGCATGTACGCGCCGAACGCGAGCAGCGCGCGCAACGGCACCGGCACGCCCTTCGGCAAACCCGTCGTGCCCGACGTCGACATCATCATGAACAGGTCGGTGCCCTTTCGCGGCACCGGTTCGAATACGTCGGACTGCGCGTCGAGCGCCGCGCGGAAATCGATGTCGCGCACCGGTAGCGCGTCGCCCGACTCGCGCACCGTCGCGACCCGCGGGCAATCGACGATCTCGTCGAGCTTCCCGCGATTCGCGATGTTGGTGACGACCAGCCGTGCATCGCTCATGCGCAGCCGGTGCTCGATCGCCTTCGGCCCGAATGCGGTGAACAGCGGCTGATAGACGGCGCCCGCGCGCCACGTGCCGAGGATCGTCGCGACGAGTTCGGGCGTACGCGGCAACAGGCCGGCCACCACGTCGCCCGGCTTCACGCCCTGCTCGACCAGCAGGTTCGCGACCCGCGCCGACAGCGACTGCATCTGCGCGAACGTGAAGCTGCGATGCTGGCCGCCGACGTCGATCCAGTCGAGTGCGATCGCATTCGCGTCCGCCGCCGCATGCCGGTCGCAGCATTCGACGCAGGCGTTCAGGCCCTGCTCCAGGTCGCCGTGCAGATGTGCGGCGGCGGTCTCGATACGGAAGCCGGCCACGGCGTCGGCGTAGGCCGGCACCACCCGGGCGGTTGCTCCATCACGCATGCGTGTCTCCTGTTCGTTATGCCCGCCGGCGAACCGGGGGTATATCGATGATGGTAGACAGCCGTCACATTGCAATCAATGACAAACAGAATCTAGAATCGTGATCGCTTTTGCCATGTCTGGAGGGCACGAAAAATGGGGCCGCAGATGATCTCGCCGGATTTCGTCGAGGATGCGCTCGAGAGCCTGCGCCGGCTGCGGATTCCGATCGAGCCCGTGCTGCGCGTGGCCGGCCTGCCGGCCACCGTGCGCGAGCCCGTCACACCACAGCAGTACGGTCGCCTGTGGCTGGCGATCGCCAACGCGATCGACGACGAATTCTTCGGGCTAGCGGCCCGACCGATGCGGCGCGGCAGCTTCACGCTGCTGTGCCACGCCGTGCTGCACGCGGGTACGCTCGAGAAAGCGCTGCGGCGTGCGCTGCAGTTCCTGCGCGTGGTGCTCGACGAACCGCGCGGCGAGCTCGTGGTCGCCGACGGCCAGGCGCAGATCGTCCTCACGCAGGCGGGCGCACCGTATTCGGCGTTCGCGTACCGGACCTTCTGGCTGATCCTGCTCGGCGTCGCCTGCTGGCTGATCGGCCGACGCATTCCGCTGCAGCGCATCGATTTCGCATGCCCGAGCCCCGACCAGCGCGGCGACTACCACCAGTTCTTTGGCGTGCCCGTGCATTTCGACCGCCCGGACAGCCGGCTCGCGTTCAACGCCGCGTACCTCGCGCTGCCGACGATCCGCTCCGCGCAGGCGCTGAAAACCTTCCTGCGCGGCGCGCCCGGCAACCTGCTCGTGCGCTACCGGCACGACACCGGCTGGGTGGCAAAGACACGTGCGCATCTGAAGGCCCAACCGGCCGCCGAGTGGCCGGACTTCGACACGCTGGCCGTGCGCCTCGGCACGACGCCCGCGACCCTGCGGCGACGGTTGCGCAGCGAGGGGCAGAGCTTCGCGTCGATCAAGGACGAACTGCGCGGTGCGCTGGCCCAGTCGCTGTTACGCGGGCACACGCTCAGCGTCGCGGAAATCGCGGCGGAACTCGGTTTTACCGAGCCCAGCGCGTTTCATCGCGCGTTCCGGAAATGGACTGGGACGAGCCCGGGCGCATTTCGGCGGGATGTCAATGCGGCGCAGGCGGAGCATTGAATCGCTGCGCGGGTGTGCGTCACGCTCGGTGCGAGCGCGCTAAAGGGCAAGGCTGACGTGCATGATCGCAGTGAATTTCAGCAGTCGTGCGGTTGCTCGAGCTGTTGGCCTTTAATGGAAGTTCTGGAAGAACCGCTCTCTTTTGCTTCAAGAGGCAATCCCCCCGCATTCGACGGCCACGCAGTCGATTCGGCAGTGAGCACGCAATCACGCTGCAGTCTGTTGGCGTTCAATCGCTTCCCGCTTCGGCAACGACACGGCGCAGAATCGACGGCGCCGCATGCCGGCGCGAAGTTGCGCGTTGCGCTGCCTGACCACATACTGACCGCCCATGCGAACAAGACCGCGTTGATGGTGACTGTCGATCAGGGTGCCGCTTCAGTGCTGGGTGTCGTGGGATCTGCCGTGTCCCTGTTGGCAGCCATTCCGTACGCGCTCGCGATCTACCGGCGCACCGTTCGGCCGCACCTGTTCACGTGGCTCATCTGGTCGGTCGTCACGGTGATCGCGGCCGCCGGTCAGTTCGTTGCGGGTGCCGGACCGTCTGCATGGTGCACTGCCGCGATCGCACTGACCTGCTTTCTGACTTTCGTCGCGAGTCTGTTTCGAGGTGAGCGCGGCTGGACCCGCATCGATTGGCTCTTCCTGTGCGCGGCACTATCGGCCATTCCGCTCTGGATGCTGACCGAGGACCCTACGATGTCGATCTGTCTGGTCACGCTGATCGAGCTTGCCGGCCTGGGACCGACCATACGCAAGACGCTTCGCGATCCGTGGAGCGAGAGCCTCACGTATTTCGCGCTGTGCGTGCTCAAGTACGCATTGGCGCTGCTGGCGCTAAGCAGGTGGAATGTCGCGGTCGCGTTCTATCCTTCGGTCAATATCGTCGCGTCGATCGGCATCTGCTTGGTGATGTTGGTGCGACGTCAGGCGCTGTCGAAACCGGAGTAGCCTCTGTCGAATAGCCTTGGTGCCGGAACGCGAGGGCCGCCGCAGCCCGATTGCCGGCCGTGTATGAAATGCGGACCCTTCGAACCGTTGCGAGGCCCCGATATGGATGCCGTTCGTGCAGTCATCGAACCGTATGAAGCCGCACTGCGAGCGGCGATGCTCGCCAACGACGTCGACACACTCGACACGTTGCTGGATGACGACCTCGTCTTCACCATCCCGAGCGGGCTGGTCATTTCGAAAGATGACGATCTGTCTGCGCATCGCGCGAAACTGCTGCGTCTCGACACACTCGATATCCAGGAGACTCAGGCAAAGTCGATCGGCGAGATGATCCTCACCACGACGAAGGCGAAGCTTGCCGGTCGTTTCGACGGCAACGCATTCGATGGCATGTTCGCCTATACGCGCCTGTGGCGCCGATCGGGTAGCGAGTGGCGTGTCGTCGCCGGACATGCATCGCAGATCGGTTGAACTTACGACATGCCCGCAAATCAGGAAACTGCTGGATCGAAAGGTAAGCCGATGCTGCCGCTATCGCGCACTCGGCGACTGTTACCGATGACGGGGAGGAAGAGATGCGCCACAGCGTTAGCGTTCGTGCAGCGCGTGCGGCCGATAGAAAGGCACTCTCGAGATCGGTGAAAAAGAGTCCTTGGGAGAGCATGCGGTTTGCGAGACGGGGACGGTTCTCTGTCATCTCGCGCTTTCCGCCGCCCCAATGCAAAAACCCCCGCCTGGTCGGGCGGGGGTTCTTGGCTTGAGGGAGCCTGACGATTACCTACTTTCACACGGGAATCCGCACTATCATCGGCGTAGAGTCGTTTCACGGTCCTGTTC
>NZ_LOSX01000024.1:0-197802 GCF_001521985.1 Burkholderia sp. RF4-BP95
CACTTCCGGCACTTCCGGCACTTCCGGCACTTCCGGCACTTCCGGCACTTCCGGCACGTCGGGTACCTCGGGCACCTCGGGCACCTCCGGTACCTCGGGTACCTCTGGTACGTCGGGTACTTCCGGTACCTCGGGTACTTCCGGCACTTCCGGCACTTCCGGCACCTCGGGCACTTCCGGCACGTCGGGCACTTCCGGTACGTCGGGCACTTCCGGTACGTCGGGCACTTCCGGCACCTCGGGCACCTCCGGTACCTCGGGCACTTCCGGTACATCGGGCACTTCCGGCACGTCGGGCACTTCCGGCACGTCGGGCACTTCCGGCACCTCGGGCACCTCCGGTACCTCGGGCACTTCCGGCACCTCGGGCACCTCCGGTACCTCGGGCACTTCCGGCACGTCGGGCACTTCCGGCACCTCGGGCACCTCCGGTACGTCGGGCACCTCCGGCACCTCGGGCACCTCCGGCACCAACGTCACCCCGCTCGGCAACGTCGTCCAGCAAACCGGCACGCTCGTCACGGCACTCGGCACGACGGTCGCGAACGGCGGTTCGCAGATCGGCGGCGTGCAAGTTCCGGGCACGAACCCGACGACGGCCACCAGCATCGGCAACGCGGTCACAAGCCTCGGCAACGGCGTGCAGTCGCTCGGCAACGGCGTCGCGGCCGGCCTCGGCTCGATCGGCGTGTCGCCGAACCCGCTCGGCCCGACGCTCACGTCGACCACCGGCCTGCTGACCGGCGCCGGCAGCGCGGTCAACAACCTCGGCAACGCGGTGACGAGCCTCGGCACCGGTCCGCTGTCGCCGCTCGCGCCGGCGACGACCCTGGTCGGCAGTCTGGTCAACACGGTCGGCACCGCGGTCAACTCGACCGCATCGGCGCTGAACACCGCGCTGAACAGCGCGCCGGTCCAGCAACTCGAGACGCAGCTCGGCAGCGTGATCAACCCGATCACGAACACGCTGACCGGCGGCGTCACGACGCCTGGCGCCACGCAGATGCTCGGTGGCGCGACCCTGCTCGGCGCCCCGCTCAGCGGCCTGCTGAACACGCTCGGCAGCGGCCTCGGCCTCGCCGGTACGCAGGTCGGCAACGCGACCGGCAACCCGGTCGGCACGAGCGCAGGCAGCAGCGTGTCCCAGCTCGGCAACACGGTGTCGTCGGCTGGCGGCCTGCTGTCCGGCGGCAGCTCCAGCAGCGGCACCAACCCGCTCGCGCCGATCACCGGCCTGCTCGGGACGCTGACGGGTGGGCTCGGCGGCGGCAGCAGCTCGAGCGGCTCCGGCGGCACCAGCGGGACGAGCGGCACCAGCGGCGGCCCGCTCGCGCCGATCACGGGCCTTCTCGGCACGGTGACGGGCGCGCTCGGCGGTCTCGGTTCGAGCGGTACGGGCGGCACCAGCGGCACAAGCGGTACCAGCGGCTCGGGCATCGGCGGCCTGCTTGCACCGGTCACCGGCCTCGTCAACTCGCTGACGCCGCTTGGCGCAAGCCTCACCGGCACGGTCACGACACCGGGCGGCAACCTGACCGGCAACCTCGGCGGTGCGCTGACGAGCGGCCCGGTCGGCACGCTGACGGGCTCGCTGACCTCGCCGGCCGGCGCGCTCGGTGCGCTCGGCACGGCCAGCCCGGGCGGCGCGGCCGGCACGGTGACGACGCCGTCCGGCAGCGGCGCCGTCACGGCCGGCCTCACCGGCAGTTCGAACGGCACCACCACGGCTGGCGCGACCAACCTGCTGGCACCGGTGACGAACCTGCTCGGCGGTCTGCTCGGCGCCGTCCCGAAGAAGTAACGCTTCACCTATCAGAACCACAGGCCAGTGGCCGGGCACATACCAATCCAAAGCCCGGCCGATGGCCGGCGTCACCCGCCAGGCGGGGGCGCCGGCCCTCATCCCGACGAGGATCCGATCATGAACTCCACGCTCGACGGCATCGCCGCGGTCCAGGACCGCCCACCCCGTTCCGCCACGCCATTCCGCGCGGGCCTGCTCGGCATCGCGGCCGGCCTCTTCGCGCTGTGGATCACACGCGACCAGCCGAACCTCGACGCGGCCACGCGCGCGGTCATCGCCAGCCTCGCGATCATCGGCACGATCGCGCTGCACGAAATCTTCATCTCGCGCGTCTACCTGCGCCCGAGCGCGGGACTGTCGCGGCAGGCCGTGCGCCCGCTCGGGCTCGCTCGCGTCGCGACGCGGCTCGGCGCGCTGACGTCGATCTACGCCGGCATCGGCATGATCTACTGGCTGCTGCCCGAATATCACGGCGCGTTCTACCTGCCGTTCTGGTCGCTGCTGCGCTCGCTCGCGCCGTACGTGATCGTCGCCGCGCCGTTCTACTTCGCGTGGATGGATCGCCACCAGCGCGAAACCGACGACGCGTACCTGCTGTGGGGCCGCTACCTGTTTCGCCGCGAGAAGCCCGCGAGCTGGCAGCCCGTGCGCGAGATGCTCGCCGGCTGGGGCGTGAAGGCGTTCTTCCTGCCGCTGATGACCGTCTACCTGTCGAAGGATGCCGATCACCTGAGTGCGTCGCTTGCGAACGCGCTGCACGCGCCGATGACGCTCGCGACGTTCGTATTCCTGTACGACCTGTCGTTCACGATGGACCTGATGTTCGGCACCGTCGGCTATCTGTGCACGTTCCGCATCCTCGACAGCCACGTGCGCACCGTCGAGCCGACCACGCTCGGCTGGGTCGCCGCGCTGATGTGCTACCAGCCGTTCTGGTCGCTGATCTCGAACAACTACATCCGCTACGAAGGCTCGCTGTTCTGGGACAACTGGCTGCTGTCCGCGCCGACGCTGCGCGTGATCTGGGGTGCGGCGATCATCCTGCTGCTGATGACCTACGCGCTGTCGACGATCTCGTTCGGGCTGCGTTTCTCGAACCTCACGAACCGCGGCATCATCACGTCGGGCCCGTATCGTTTCACGAAGCATCCGGCGTACATCACGAAGAATCTGTCGTACTGGATGGTGTCGGTGCCGTTCGTCGAACCGCTCGGCTGGCAGGTCGGGCTCATGCACTGCGCGGGGCTCGTCGCGGTCAATCTGATTTACTACACGCGGGCGAAGACGGAGGAACGTCATTTGATGCGTGATCCTGACTATCGCGCGTATGCCGAGTGGATCGCGCAGCATGGGTTGTTCGCGCGAATCAGGCAGGCGTTCGGGGCGCGGCAGGCGGTGTGAGGCGGCGACGGGCAGCCGGGGCAGCATGTGATTTCGAGACAACCGCCGGCAAACGGCATCGACACGCGCGCCCCCTTGCGACCAATTGTCGCGAAACACCCCGATTCCCCGCGTTTCGTCGCTTTTCTCCCGCAGTCCGATTGCCCGCCCCGTGCTCGTCGCGTATGGTGCTGACCGTCCGCGCGCCTGCCGCCCGGACCTCCGACCGTCGTCCCGCACGACGGCCGCGCGGGCCATGCCCGCCATCACCGTCTCCGCGGCACCGCCTTCGGCGCCGCGCGTTCATGAGGAGAGAGGCGTGATCCACAAAGTCCTGATCCTGTTCGCACTCTGCATCGCGGGCCTCGCCGCGATCGCCGCCGGTTTCCAGCACATCCCCAGCTGATTCGCGGCCCCGGCTCGCTCGCCGAGCCCGGGGGCCGCTGCCATTTCCTTTCCCCGTTTGCGATGAACCCCTTTCTCGATGCGCCCCGGGACGGGCGCCTTTTGCCATGCGTATCGACGTACAGCATTCCCAGCACGACATCGACGATGAACTCGACACGCTCTACGCGCGTCTGCACCAGCCGGGCCATCGCCTGCACGGCCTGCCGGCGGTCGCGCTCGGCGACTCGGGCCTGATCGTCCGCCACCGCGAGGCCGACGGCGAATACTTCCTTTACGTCGAGGATCCGTCGGCCCGGCAGCTCGCCGGCTACACGATCTTCAACCGGCTTCCCGAACTGCCGCGCCGCGCGGACCGCTACCTGCGCGCGCCGCACACGCGGCTGCGCGGGTCCGCGCAACGCAAGGGGCTCGCGACGACGCTGTATCGATGGGGCCTCGACGCGGGCCTGTGCCTGATCAGCGGCGCACGTCAGTCGATCGGCGCGGCGCAGCTCTGGACCGCGCTCGCGCACGACTACCGGCACGGCTTCGTCGACGTCGAAGGCCGCGCGCTGCGCTATCTCGGCGAGGCCGTCGCGGACGACGTGTACGGTGCGCTGCATACGCGCCGGCTGTTGCTCGGCAACGGATGGACACTCGGCGACCTGGCGCGCGCAACAGGGATGATCGATACGCTCGCCGCGGAGCGTCAGGACGTGAAGTTTCCGCGGGAAGGACGCGAGTGGCATCGCCTGCACCGCGTCGCGAACGCGCGCCACGTCGCTCACGCACCGATGCGATAATCCGTCGGATTCGCGCGGCGTCGCCGCGCAAGCCACCCTCCCCGACGGTCCTTGATGGCTACCGAACTCCGAACCGATTCCGAACGCCGCATCGACATCGTCGCGCTGTGCGGCAGCCTTCGTGCGCAGTCGTACAACGCGGCGCTGCTGGACGCAGCAGCACGCGTCGCGCCGCGCGGGATGCGCATCACGCGTTTCGATCGTCTCGGCGAGTTTCCGCTGTTCAATCCCGATACCGAATATCCGTCGCCGGCCGCGGTGCGCGACCTGATCGAGCGGCTGAACGCGGCGGACGGCGTGCTGATCGCGAGCCCGGAATACGCGCACGGCGTGACGGGCGTGATGAAGAACGCGTTGGACTGGGTCGTGGGATGCGAGGCCGTGGTGTACAAGCCGGTCGCGGTATTGAACGCGTCGCCGCGCGCGACGCATGCGGACGCGGCGCTGCGCGAAACGCTGTCGGTGATGTCGGCGTGCATCGTCGAGCGCGCGTCGATCACGTTGCCGATCCTCGGCAGTCAGCTCGACGCGGCGGGCATCGCCGCGCATCCGCCGTTCGCGTCGGCGCTGATCGACGCGCTGCACGCGCTGCGCGCGGCGATCGACGCGCAGGCGCCGGGTCGCTAGACGACAACCCGCGCGGCGGCCGGCCGAGGTCGTGCGTTATCGCGCCTTGGCGCGTGTGCTCTTCCTCGCGGGTTTCGTCGGCTTCGCGACCTTCGCGCGCGGCGCTTCCTTCTCGGGCTGGGCGCCGCCGCCGGCGAGATCCTCGAGCCACGCCAGCGCATCGATGTACGACATGAATTGCTGCAGGTATTCCGGCGACAATTCGCGCATCGTCGCGAGCGACCGATGCACGAGACTGTTCGAATTGAGCGGCCCCGCGTTGCGCGGCACCTGGTCGAGCGACTGGCGATACTGCTGTTCGGTGCGGACCTTCGACCACGTCGTGCGGAAGTAATCGATCAGTTCGGGATCGATCCCGCTTCGATCGGCCTGCGCATCGCGCGCGAGCTGCTCGACGAGCCCGCCGAGCAGGCCGCGCGCGGGCGCCGGGGCGGCGGCTTGCGCCGTCTCGCTCGCGGCTGCCGTCTCACCGGCTCGCGAGACGATCTCCGCAAACCCTTCCAGCAGCGTCGCGAGCCGCGCATCGAGCAACGCGCGCGCGTCGCCGTCGAGCACGGCCGCGCGCTTTTCGAGCGCGTCGAGCCGATGGAAGCGCACCGGATCCAGCCGGTCGGCGCCCTGCTCGCGCCACGCGTCGAGCGTCGCGCGCACGTGCGTCGCGTCGTCCGTCACTTCGCCTTCCCTCCGCTCGATGCGGTCTTGCGCGGCACCGGCGCGATCTCCACGCGGCGGTTCTTCGCGCGGCCTTCATCGTCCGCATTCGAGCTGACCGGCTGCTCGGAGCCGAACGCGGCCGCGAACACCGACGGCGCCGGCACGCCGGCGTCGATCAGCGCACGCGTGACCGTCAGCGCGCGCTTGGCCGACAGTTCCCAGTTGTCCGCGAACTGGCGGTTGCCGGCGCGCACCTGCTGGTCGTCGGCGAAGCCGCTGATCATCAGGATCTCGTCGCGCGTCTTCAGGTACGCGGCCAGCGGCGCGGCGAGCGTCTTCAGCAGATCGCGGCCCTCGGGCTGCAGCTGGTCGGAGTTCAGCGCGAACAGCACGTTGCCGCTGATGCCGATGCGTCCGTTCACGAGCGTCACGCGGCCGGCCGCGAGCGGCCCGGCGAGCGCCTCTTCGAGCGACTTGCGCTGCTGCGCTTCCTGCTGGCGCGCGCGCACGGCTTCCTCGAGCTTCGACGTGAGCTGCAGCTGCATGCCGATCACGCCGACGAGGATCAGCACGAATGCACCGAGCAGCACCGACATCAGGTCGGCGAACGCGGGCCACACCGGCGCGGAAGGCGCGCCGTCGTCGATTTCGTCGTGCATGCGTTACGCTCCGACCGATGCCCGCCGACCGGCGATCTGCTGCAGGTCCTCGACGATCTGCTTCTGCGACATCATGCTCAGATCGATCACCTCGCGCGCCTGCGCGACGTAGTACTCGAGCTGCTCGTCGCTGCGCGCGAGCGATTTCTCGAGCGCGGCCTCGATACGCTGCAGGTGGTTCAGCAGCTTGTCGTTCGATTCGCCGAACACCTGCACGGCCGCACCGAATGCATCGCCGAGGCTCGCGACCTCGACCGCCCCCGCCGTGACCTGCGCGGCCACCGAATCGAGCTTGCGCGTTTCGGCATCGACGGTGTCGTTGAAGCGCGCGCCGACGCGGTCGAGCAGGTCGGCCGACGTGCTGACGAGCGCGTCGATCGCGGTGCGCTGCTCGGTCGACGCGTGGTTGACTGCGCCGAGCAGCGTTTCGAGCGTCGCGAGCAGGCGGCTGCGCTCCTCGAGCATCGCGGTGTCGCGCACCATGCTGTCGGACAGACGCTGGCGCAGCTCGGCGACGACATCGGCCGCGGCCTTCGGCGCTTCGGATGCGGCCTGCACGAGGCGCGAGATTTCGTTGATCGTGTCGCTCGCGTGCACCTGCGCCTGTGCCGTGATGTCGTTCGCGGTGCGGGTCAGCGTGTCGCAGATGTCCTGCTGGCGCGTCGCGGCCTGTGCGCTCGTCCGCGCCCATTCGTCGCGCAGCGCGGCGGCCATGGCAGCGAGCGAGTCGTTCCATGCGGACAGGCGTGCTTCGTCGCGCGCGGCCAGTTGCGTTTGCAGGCTCGCGTGCGATTCGCGAATCGTCGACAGCAGGTCGTTCGAACGTTGTTCGAACGTAGACGCCTGTGCCGTGAGATCGCGTGTCGTTTGCGCGAGCGCGTCGCAGATTTCCTGCTGACGGCCCGCGCTGTGCACGCCTGCGCGCTGCCATTCGTCGCCGAGCTTCGTCGCCATCGCGGCCAGCGACGCATTCCACGCCGCCAGACGTTCTTCGTCACGCGCGGCCAGTTGCGTTTGCAGGCCCGCGTGCGATTCGCGAATCGTCGACAACAGGTCGTTCGAACGTTGTTCGAACGTGGACGCCTGTACGGTGAGATCGCGCGTCGTTTGCGCCAGCGCATCGCAGATTTCCTGCTGACGGCCCGCGCTGTGCACGCCCGCGCGCTGCCATTCGTCGCCGAGCTTCGCGGCCATCGCGGCCAGCGACGCGTTCCACGTCGCCAGACGTTCTTCGTCACGCGCGGCCAGTTGCGTTTGCAGGCCCGTGTGCGAATCGCGAATCGTCGCAAGCAGATCGGTCGAGCGTTGTTCGAACGTGGACGCTTGCGCGGTCAGATCGCGCGTCGTTTGCGCGAGCGCATCGCAGATTTCCTGCTGACGGCCCGCGCTGTGCACGCCCGCACGTTGCCACTCGTCGCTGAGCTTCGTCGTCATCGCGGCCAGCGAAGCATTCCACGTCGCCAGACGTTCTTCGTCACGCGCGGCCAGTTGCGTTTGCAGGCCCGTGTGCGATTCGCGAATCGTCGACAGCAGATCGTTCGAGCGTTGTTCGAACGTGGACGCTTGCGCTGTGAGATCGCGCGTCGTCTGCGCCAGCGCATCGCAGATTTCCTGCTGACGGCCCGCGCTGTGCGCGCCCGCGCGCTGCCATTCGTCGCCGAGCTTCGCGGCCATCGCGGTCAGCGACGCATTCCACGCCGTCAGGCGTTCCTCGTCGCGCGCGGCCAGTTGCGTTTGCAGCGCCGCATGCGACTCGCTCATCGCGGCAAGCGCCGCGCCCGAATGCCGCTCGAACGTCGCGGCGGCTTCGCCGAGCGCCTGGGCATGCTGGCCGGCCAGCGTCTCGCCGACCTGCTCCTGGCGCGCGAGCGCATCGCGCCACGCATCGGACAACCGGCTTTCGGTCGATTCGAGGCGCGTCGCGACGCCGTCGAGCAGGTCCGTCGAACGCTGCGCGAAGGTGTCGGTGAACTGGCCGAGCGTCGTTTGCAGCTGCTGCGCGACCGCATCGCCCGCGCGGCGCTGCTCGTCGAGCGCGCGATTCCAGACGGCCGTCACGTTCCCGGTGGTCTTCTCGAAACCGTCGGTCAGCCCGTCGAGCTGACGCTGCACGGCGCCCGTCACGGTGTCGCGCAGCGCGGCCATCTCCTGCGCGAGCCCCGCCATCGTCGCCGCGACGACCGGCTGCAACGCGGCACCGGCCACGCGCGCGCTCTCGGCGGCGCTTTCCTTCAGCGCGTCGCCGACGTTCGATGCCAGGCCCGCATACGCGCGCTCGGTCCGATCGAAGAACGCCTGCTGGCTTTCGATCTGGCGATCGTGCAGCGCGACGCTGCGCGCCTCGAGCGTCGTCATCATCGTCTGCAGCCGGTCGACCAGCGCCGGCATCACGTCGGCCTGGCGCTGCAGCAGCCGGAACGATTCGTCGCGCTGGTGCGCGGACGAATGCACGCGCAGCGTCGTCGCGATCTTCGCGTCGAGCTGCTGGCCCGCGTCGAGCCGTTCGCGGCGCACGAGCGCGGACAGAAGGCCGAGCATCGCGGACGTCGCGACACCCGCGATCGACGTGCCGAACGCGAAACCGAGCCCCTTCACCGGCGCGATCAGCGACGCGCGGATCGCGTCGAGATCGGTCGCGCTTTCGAGCGCGGCGCCCGTGCCCTTCAGCGTCACGACCATCCCGAGCAGCGTGCCGAGCATGCCGAGCAGCACGAGCAGGCCGACCAGATACGGCGTGAGCGACGGCCCCGGCAGCGCGACGCGCGCGCCTTCGACGCGTGCCCGCACGGCACCGCGCAGGCCCGTGGGCAGCGTATCGAGCCACGTGTCGAGCTTGGCCGGCGGTTCGGTCAGGCCGGCCACCGCGCGCGACAGCGCGGCGGTGGCCTGCCGGTAGCGCCGCAGTTCCCACGCACCGGCGACGTAGCACGCGCCGATCAGCAGCGTGACGGCCGTCGCGAGCGGGTTCGACGCGATATAGCCGACGCCGATCCAGCACACTGCGAGCAGACCGGCGATGAAGACAACGAGATCAAGACGAATTCTGGACATAGCGTAGGGATTAGCAGGTACGAAGGGCCGCGAGCAGCCCGTCTACCGTTTGAAACCGGACTTCGAGTTCGGCGAGCAGGATGCTTTGCATCTCGTTGCGGAACGTGTCGAGCCACGTGCCGGGCACGATCGCCGCGACGGACGGTGCGTCGCCGTCGACAGCGGCGTCGGCCGCCGCTTGCGCATCGGCGAGCGCCTGCCGCTCCGCGTCGCGCAGCCGCTCGAAGCGCGTGCCGAGCAGCGCGGGCACGGCGGACAGCAGGCTGCGCTCGCGCGCGCCGAGCACGCGCTCCATGATCGCGTCGAGCGTCGCGAGCCGCGCCATCCCGGACGAGCGCGCGGCGACCGCGACCCGCAGGCGGCCGCGCAACTGGCCGATCGCGGTCTCCATTTCCTGCTGGAGCGACACACAGCTCTGGCGGAAATCGGCGAAGTCGGCCGTGTCGGCCGGCGGCGGCGGCAACTCGCCGGGGCGCCGCCGCGTGCGCGGGCGGTGGGCGGCCGTGATCGCCTGCGCGAGGTCGTGACGCACGCGCGCGCAGTCACGCTCCGCGTCGTAACCACGCACGCCGGCCGCGACGCCGGGCGGGCTCGCATTCAGCGCGGACGACAGCGTGATCGCGTCGGTCCAGCCGAGCCACTGGCTCAGGCGGTCCGACAGCGTCTGCCGGGATTCCGCGACGTCGGCATCGGTCAGGCGCGCGAGCAGCCGGACGAGCGTCGGGCCGCTCAGTGCCGGGCGCGGGGGTGCTTGCACCATGCTGCAAACCGTCAAAAAAGGCAGCAGTTTACACGTCGTCGGGAGGTCGACCGCCAGAATCGGGGAAGCGGCCCGCCCCGGCATGCCGCGCAACCGGCCCGAACGCCCGCAGCACAAGGCTCGCGGGCCGATCGCCGGGGATTCCCGGTGCGCCGGCGCGGCGCCGGCCACGCATCCGGACGGTCTCCGAAGCCGCCCCGGCGGGCGCCGGTTCACGCCGGACCATAATGTTCGCGCGCATGCGTTTCCATCACTGACGTGCGGTACCATCGCGACACCCGCCGCGCGATTCGCGCCCGATGCGGGCCCGCGTCGATTTGCAGCCGGCGCGCGGGCCGCCGGACGCACATGGATATCCGGCCGATATCCGCGGGACGCAGGCGGCGCCCCGGGAGACGGGCGCCGCCGCCCATGACAACGACTGATAACAGACGGGCCTGCCCGACCGCTCACGATGCTTTCCGACTTCGTCGCGCGCCTGCGCGAGCGCTTCAGCAAACCGCCAACCCGGCAGGACTTCGCCGACCGCCTGATCGCCGCGCTGCGCGCGACCGGCGACACGCGCGAGTGGCTTCACGAGGACGACAAGGGCCGTCTCGTGCAAGCGGATGTCCCGTCGAACATCATCAACCTGCACAACCTGTTCCGCGACTACGCGGACGCGAAGCCGGCCGAGCGCGAAGCGACGCTGCAGCGCCAGGCGAGCGCGATGATGCAGCACGAGATTCCGGCGAACTTCGCGGACGTCCGCGCGCGGCTGCGCCCCGTGATCCGCAGCGCGACCGAGCGCGGCACGGTCGCGCTGCAGCTCGCCGGGCAGCCCGCCGCGTCGGAAGTCGCGTTCCGGACGCTGTGCGAGAACCTCGAGATCGGCATCGCGTACGACGGCGAATTCAGCGTCGCGCGGCTGACGAGCGCACGGCTCGCCGAATGGGGCGTCAGCTTCGACGACGCATGCGACATCGCGATCGACAACCTGCGCGGTGCGTCGTCGACGCCGTGGGCCGCATTGCGCGACGGCGTGTTCCTGTCGCAGTTCGGCGACTACTACGACGCGGCGCGGCTATTGCTGACCGACCTGCTGCACCGCCAGCCGATCTCCGGCGCGCCGGTGGTAATGGCGCCGAACCGGGCCGTGCTGCTGCTCACCGGCGACCGCAACGCGGCCGGGCTCGCGACGATGGTCGAACTCGCGGAACAGGCGCGCGCGCAGCCGCGTCCGCTGCCGCCGCTGATGCTGCGCTGGGACGGCGCCGCGTGGCGGAATTTCGTTCCGGCAGGGCTGGAAGCGAAGCTGCACGCGTTGCGCGTGGACGAGCTCGCGGGCGACTACCAGGATCAGCGGACGCTGCTGGACGACCTCCACAAGCGGGACGGCATCGACGTCTTCGTGGCGTCGTACACCGTGTACCGGCGGCAGAACGGCGAGCTGTTCAGCGTCGGCGTGTGGAGCGACGGCGTGCCGACGCTGCTGCCCGAGACGGACATCGTCGTGCTCTATCGGGAATCGACGCGGCAGTCGGCGCACGTGCCGATGGCCGCGCTGCGGGACGCCTGCGGCGACCTGATGACGGCCACCGCGCACCGGCCGGTGCGGTATGAAGTGACGGCGTTTCCGGATGACGCGCGGTTCGCGGCCCTGCTCGAACGGTTTCCGGCGGCGTGACGCGCGCTTGCGCAGGCAGGGGGCGGTGACTCGGGGCCGTGGCTCCACCGGTCACGCCACGTGCCGGAATGACCGGCCGTGGCGGCATGCCGGTCGGGAATGCAACGGCGAGACTGCCTGCCGTCAGATCCCCGCCTTCGGCGCGTTCAGGATCAGCCGCAGGCCGAGCAGCGTGATCGCGCCGGCCGCGACGCGGTCGACCCACTTCTTCGCGCGCAGATAGAGTTCGCGCGGCCGGCGGGTCGAGAAGCACAGCGCGACGAGCGTGTACCAGCCGAATTCGACGCCGAACACGAGCGGCGGCAGCGCCAGGTAGCACCAGAGCGGCGGATGCTGCGGCAACAGCGCAGCGAAGATGCTGCCGTACCAGATCGCCGTCTTCGGGTTGCTGAGCTGGGTCGTGAGGCCGGTCCAGAACGACTTGCGCGCGCTGCCGGCGACGACGGCCTGCGAATCGTCCATCGCGATCGGCCGGTCGGCGCCGCGCCAGATCTTCGACGCCATGTAGATCAGGTATGCGCCGCCCGCGAGCTTGAGGCCCACGTACAGCCATTCGACCGCCTGCAGCAGCGTGTAGAGCCCGGCCAGCGCGACGCCGCCGAACACGATCCCGCCGACGCCCATGCCGAGCGCGGTCGCGAGCCCGTCGCGGCGCGACAGCCCGATCGAATTGCGGGCGACCAGCACGAAACTCGGGCCCGGAATCATCGCGCCAAGCCACAGCGCGGCCAGAATGGCGAGTACGGCAGCCGATGCAGTCATCGAAGTCTCCTTGATCAGCGACGCCGAAGCGCCGGCGCCCGCGTGTCGATTCCCGACGGTGAAGTCGACGATTCTGGCACGCTTCGCGTGCCGCCGGAAGCACCCGCGCGCTGCTATGCTGGGTGCCGTTTCCGCCATCGCGCCACGCCCCCATGATCGAGATCCGCGCCGCCCGCTATCCCGACGATGCCGCCGTCGTCGACGCGATTTTCCGCGAGTACATCGCGAGCCCCACGGTCAGCCTCGCGTTCCAGGACTATGAGCCCGAGCTCGCCGCGCTGCCGGGAAAATACGCGGCGCCGCGCGGGCAATTGTTGCTCGCGTGGCGCGGCGAGCGCGCGGTCGGCTGCGCGGCGTTTCGCGAAATCGACGCGACGACGTGCGAGATGAAGCGCGTATACGTGCGCCCCGAAGCGCGCGGACTGAACGTCGGCCGCCAGCTCGTCGAACGGCTGCTGCGCGACGCGAAGGCGGCCGGTTATGCGCGGATGTGTCTCGACGTGCTGCCCGAATTCGCCGCTGCAAGGCAACTGTATGATTCGCTCGGCTTCACGCCCGCGCCGCCGGTGGCGTTCAATCCGGTGCCCGGCACCGCGTTTCTCGGGCGGGATCTGTGATGGGCACGACCGCGCGCCGCGCGCTCCTCGCGCTCCTCGCCGCGCTGTCGCCCGGCGCATGGGCCGACGGCCTGCCGCAATCCATCGCGACGCAACTGCCGTCCGGCTTCCAGCCGCTCGTCGCGCAAGCGGGGCCGGACCTCGGCGAAGGACGGCGCAGCTTTCTCGTCGTCGTGCATCGCGCGGCCGATTCGCGCGGGCAGCCGTCGCCCCGTCCGCTGCTGATCTTCGAGGAGCGGCGCGATCACGCGTACCGGCTCGCCGCGCGCAACGACCACGTGGTCCTGCGCGCGAACGAAGGCGGCCAGTGCGATCCGTTCGATCCGGAAGACGCCGCCGACAGCGGCCTCTCGGTGAAAGGCCGCTATTTCACCGTGCAGAACTTCGTCGCGTGCGGCCAGCACTGGAGCGACTACGTGACGTTCCGCTACGACCCGCGCACGCACGGCTGGCTGTTCGCCAGCGAGATCTACACCGAGTCGTTTCCGCTCGACGACAAGCCCGACGAAGTCACCGTCACGCGCGCCGATGCGCACCGGCCGGTGACGTTCGACCAATGGCGGCGCAAGGACTGAAAAACCGTCGGCGGACCATGTTCCGCCGCTTGCATCGGCGCAACTCGCCTCCCCCCGCCAACCGGTCTACCATAGGCGCTCGTCGCCGTTCGGACGCGCGCCGACGCGGCATGCGTCTTGCGCGCTACCCTTCCCACGTTGAACCAGCGCAGGAGGACGTCATGACGCAACACTTCGACGCGATCGTCATCGGCACGGGCCAGGCCGGTCCGCCGCTCGCCGCGCGGCTCGCGGGCGCCGGCATGAAAGTGGCGATCGTCGAGCGCGGCCGCTTCGGCGGCACCTGCGTGAACACCGGCTGCATTCCGACCAAGACGCTGATCGCGAGCGCGTACGCGGCGCAGCTTGCACGTCGCGCGGCCGAATACGGCGTGTCGGTCGGCCCCGTCAGCGTCGACATGAAGGCCGTGAAGGCGCGCAAGGACCGGATTTCCGGGCGCTCGAACCACGGCGTCGAACAATGGGTGCGCGGGCTCGAGAACACGACCGTGTTTCAGGGTCATGCCCGATTCGAGCGGGCGAATGCGGTACGCGTCGGCGACGACGTGCTCGAAGCCGACCGCATCTTCATCAACGTCGGCGGGCGCGCGCAAATTCCGCCGATGCCGGGCCTCGACTCGGTCCCGTACCTGACCAACTCGACGATGATGGACGTCGACTTCCTGCCCGAGCATCTCGTGATCGTCGGCGGCAGCTACGTGGGGCTCGAATTCGGTCAGATGTACCGCCGCTTCGGCTCGCAGGTGACGATCGTCGAGAAAGGGTCGCGTCTGATCCGGCGCGAGGACGAGGACGTCTCGCAGGCCGTGCACGAGATTCTCGCGAACGAAGGCATCGACGTGCAGCTCGATGCGAACTGCCTGACCGCGCGACGCGACGGCGACGGCGTCGCGGTCGGCCTGGACTGCACCGGCGGCCGCCGCGAGGTCGCGGGCTCGCACCTGCTGCTCGCGGTCGGCCGCGTGCCGAACACCGACGATCTCGGGCTCGAGCAGGCCGGCGTCGCGGTCGACGCGCGCGGCTACATCACCGTCGACGATCAACTGCGCACCAACGTGCCCGGCATCTGGGCGCTCGGCGACTGCAACGGGCGCGGCGCATTCACGCACACCGCGTACAACGACTACGAGATCGTCGCGGCGAACCTGCTCGACGACGATCCGCGCAAGGTGACCGACCGCATCGCCGCGTACGCGATGTACATCGATCCGCCGCTCGGCCGCGTCGGCATGACGCTCGCGGAAGCGAGGCAGACCGGCCGCCGGCTGCTGGTCGGCACGCGGCCGATGACGCGGGTCGGCCGCGCGGTCGAAAAAGGCGAGAGCCAGGGTTTCATGAAGGTGATCGTCGACGCGGACAACCATGCGATCCTCGGTGCGTCGATCCTCGGCGTGACGGGCGACGAGGTCGTGCACGGGTTGCTCGACGTGATGGCCGCCGGCGCGCCGTACACGACGATCAGCCGCGCGATGCACATCCACCCGACCGTGTCGGAGCTCGTGCCGACGCTGCTGCAGGACCTGCATCCGGTCGAATGACGCGCGACGGGCGTGCCGGCCGACAACGACGGCACGCCCCGCGCATTCGCGCATCAGGTCTCGAAGTACCGCGGCCGGTCGATGTCGGCCAGCAACCCCGGCTGCACCGGCGCCCAGTCGAGCAGCGCGCGCGTGCGCTCGCTCGTTGCGGGCGCATCCATTCCCGCGAACATCGCGAACCAGCCGAAGTGCTCGCCCGCTTGCGCGGCCGATTTCGACACGACCGGCACGTTCAGCCGGCGACCGATCACGTCCGCGATCGCGCGAAACGGCACGCCCGTATCGTCGACCGCGTGATAGCGTGCGCCGGACGCGCCGCGTTCGACCGCGAGCCGGTACACGCGCGCCGCATCGAGCCGGTGCACGGCCGGCCAGCGGTTGCCGCCGTCGCCGAGATACGCCGACGCGCCCTTCTCCCTCGCGAACGCGATCAGGCGCGGCACGAAGGCGTGATCGCCGTCGCCGTGCACGGACGGCGGCAGGCGCACGACCGACGCGCACACGCCGCGCGCGGCCAGCGCGGCCGCCGTCGCTTCCGACGCGCGCGGATAAGTCGCCGACACCGGCACGTGCGGATCGTCCTCCGTCGCCGCGCGGCCGGGCGCGACGAGCGCGAGGCCCGACGTGACGATCAGCGGCCGCGCCGACCCCGCGAGCGCCGCACCGATCGTCTCGATCGCGCGGCGGTCGAGCTCGCAGTTTTCCGCGAAGCGCGAGAAGTCGTGATTGAATCCCGTGTGGATCACCGCGTCGACGGCCTCGGCGCCGCGCGTCAGGCTGTCGAGATCCTCCAGCGACCCGCGATGGACCTCGGCACCCGCTGCCGCGACCGCCTCGGCGGCCGCGTCGGAACGCGCGAGACCGAGCACCGCATGCCCGGCGGCCACGAGTTCCGCAACGACCGCGGAGCCGACGAAACCCGACGCTCCCGTTACAAAGACACGCATTTCGACACCTCCGAATGAATGAGAGGCTTACTATCTGTCGACCGTCACGCGCGGTGAAGACGTGACGGTTTACCGGTAAACGAACTAACAGGCTATGGCTGACGCATCCGACAACCTGCTCGGCGCGTACCTTCGGGACCGCCGCGAGAAACTCGATCCGGCCGCGCTCGGGCTGCCCGTCGCGCGCCGCCGCACGCCGGGCCTGCGGCGCGAGGAAGTGGCGCAGCGCGCGCACGTGAGCGCCGCGTGGTACACGTGGCTCGAACAGGGCCGCGGCGGCGCGCCGTCGGCCGACGTGCTCGACCGGCTCGCGCGCGCGCTGCTGCTCAACGACGCCGAACGCGAGCATCTGTTCCTGATCGGCCTCGGCCATCCGCCCGAGGTGCGCTATCACGCGAGCAGCGACGTCACGCCGCGCCTGCAGCACGTGCTCGATTCGCTCGACGCCAGCCCCGCGATCGTGCGCACGGCGACGTGGGACGTCGTCGCGTGGAACGACGCGGCCGCCGCGACGCTGACCGACTATGCGACGCTGCCGCCGCCCGCGCGCAACATCCTTCGGCTGATCTTCGTCGATGCCGGGGTGCGCTACGCGCAGCAGAACTGGGAACGCGTCGCGCGGTTCGCGGTGGGCGCGTTTCGCGCCGACATCGCGCGCGGCGGGGCCACGCAGGCCGTGCAGACGTTCGTCGACGAGATGCGCGCGACGAGCGCCGAGTTCGACGCGATGTGGCGCGACCACGACATCCATTCGCATGACGAAGGAACGAAGGAGATTCGTCATCCGCAGGCCGGCCGGATCGCGCTCGAATACTCGGCATTCTCGGTGACCGGCCGCCCGGACCTGAGCCTCGTGATCTTCACGCCGGCGACGCCGGCCGATCGTGCGCGCATCCGGACGCTCGTCGCCGCGCGTGAAAAGGCCCGCGAACGGGCCGGCGAACCGAGCCTGCCGGCCGCGTAGCGCGTCGAAGTTGCGCGCGGCGCCGCGCCATCGCAATCCGCACTGACACCCAGTCGAATATTTAATTTTCACCTGGGCAAGCGCGCCTTTACCCTTTCGGCATCGCATCACAGGGCCACCGGCCCCCTGGAGCATTCCGATGACCGACCCCGGCACCGCGCAAGCCGTCCCCCGCCCGCACGCGGCTTCCGTATCCTGCGGCGCACTCGCGTTGCTGGTGCTCGCCGGCCTCAACCTGCGTCCGTTCCTGACCGCATTCGGCCCCGTCCTCGACATCGTGCGTGCCGACACGGGCCTCGGCTTCCGCGCGGCCGCGCTGCTGACCACGCTGCCGTTCGTGTTGATGGGCGTCGTCGCCGGCGTCGGCGTCGGGCTCGCGCGACGCGTCGGCGAGCAGCGCGCGCTCGCCACCGCGCTGGCGCTGATCGCCGCGGGCTGCGCCGCGCGGCTGTGGACCGGCAGCAGCATCGGGCTGGTCGTCACGGCGATCGTCGCGGGCGCGGGCGTCGCGGTGGTCCAGTCGCTCGCGCCGGGCCTCGCCAAGCGCTGGTTCGTCGACCGGCTGCCGCTCGCGATGGGCCTCTATTCGGCCGCGCTGGTCGGCGGCGGTGCATTCGGCGCGGTCGCGAGCCCGTGGCTCGCCGCGCACGGCGGCTGGCATCTGTCGCTCGCCGTCTGGGCCGTGCCCGCGCTCGTCACGCTCGCGCTGTGGCGCGCGAAGGCGCCGCGCGACGCGGTGCATGCCGCGACGGTTTCGGCGCCCGTCGCCGCGTTCGTCCGGATTCCGCGCGCATGGCAACTCGCGCTGTTCTTCGGCCTCAGCAACAGCGGCTACGCGAGTGTCGTCGCGTGGCTGCCCGCGTTCTATCGCAGCGTCGGCCTGAGCGCGCAAGCGAGCGGCAACCTGCTTGCGTGGATGGCGCTGTTCCAGGCCGCCGGCGCGCTCGCGATGCCGCTGCTCGCGAAACGCTCGCATGATCGCCGCCCCGTGCTGTGGCTCACGCTCGCGTTGCAGACGATCGGCTTCGTCGGCTTCGCGACGATGCCCGCGCTCGCGCCGGGGCTGTGGGTCGCGAGCGTCGGCGTCGGGCTCGGCGGCTTCTTCTCGATGAGTCTGATCGTCACGCTCGACCACGTGCCCGATGCGCGGCTCGCGGGCGCGCTCGCCGCGTTCGTGCAGGGCATCGGCTTCCTCATCGTCGCCGCGAGCCCCTGGCTGATCGGCTGGCTGCGCGACGCGGGCGGCAGCTTCGCGATCGCGTGGTGGCTGCATGTCGGCGTGATCGCGTCGATGGCCGCGTTGAATGCCGCGTTCTCGCCCGCCGGCTACCGCCGCAACATGGCGCGCATCGCCGGCGCCGCGCGCTGACACCGAACCACCGGATTCCCCGATCCGGACGAACGCCGGCATCTTCCGGCGCTCGTCCAGCCGCCCGCGCATGGCCGGGCGCGGGCCGTCACGCCCACCGGCCGCATTCGCTTCACCGCACACGACATCAATCGATCTTGGAGACAATCATGAAAAAACTCGTCATCGCCGTCGCGCTTGCGCTGACGACAGGCGCCGCCGCCGCGAAAGACCCGGCCGTCCTGCGCCTCGGCGTCGATCCCAGCTACGCGCCATTCGAATCGCTCGCGCCGGACGGCAAGCTCGTCGGCTTCGACATCGATCTCGGCAACGCGATCTGCGAACGCATGAAGGTGCGCTGCGTGTGGGTCGAAAACGCCTTCGACGGGATGATCCCCGCGCTGAAGGCGCGCAAGTTCGACGGCGTGCTGTCGTCGATGAGCGTGACCGAGAAGCGCCTCGCACAGATCGCGTTCACCGACAAGATCAACAACGTGCCGCCGCGCCTCGTCGCGCGACGCGGCTCGAACCTGCAGCCGACGGCCGGGTCGCTGGCCGGCAAGAGCGTCGGCGTCGAGCAGGGGTCGACGCAGGAAACCTATGCGCGCACGTACTGGGAACCGAAGGGCGTGATCGTGCGCACGTACCAGACGCAGGATCTCGTCTATCAGGATTTGATTGCGGGGCGCCTCGACGCGTCGCTGCAATCGTCGGTGCAGGCCGATCTCGGCTTCCTGAAGACCGCGAAGGGCGCGAACTTCGAATTCGCGGGGCCGCCGCTGCACGATCCGAAGACGCTCGGCGTCGGGTCCGCGATCGGCGTGCGCAAGGATGACGACGCGCTGCGCACGCAGATCAACCAGGCGCTCGCGAGCCTGATTCAGGACGGCACGTATCAGCGGATCGCGAAGAAGTATTTCTCGTTCGACATCTACAACTGACGGATGCGAGCGGCTACGGCCGCCGGCCGATGCGAAGGGGCGTCGCGCGCGGGCGCGATGCCCCTTTCCCGCTTTCGGCATCCGGTTCGCCGAGTTCCTTTTGACCAACGGCCTGTGCAATTGCGCCGCGCAATCGTCTGACGACAGCCGCGGGATCGACAGGTGACCGAACGATGCGCCGCGATGAACATCTCGGTCGACGGCGAACGCGCGACGGCCGTGCGCAGCGCGTGGCGGCCGCGCGCGCACGAAGCGGGCGCCCCGACAGCGTGCACGACACGCCGAGCCTTCCGCAACGGGCATGAAGCTTGCGCCTTGCGCCCGCTCGCGATCTCCGACGGCGAGTGCGCGTCGCTTCGCGGCGGCGATGCGTGACCGGCCGGTCAACGCCGCATCCCATCAAGAAGGAGACGTCGTCATGGACGAGACGAATGCATATCGGCGCTACAATCGCCGGCGCTTTCTCGCCGGTGTTGCAGCGATGGCCGGCAGCGTTGCGCTGCCGGGTTGCGGCGGAGACGACAATGGCCCCAGTTCGGACGGCAACGCGCCCGCGCCTTCGATCGGCGACACGCCGTCGCCGAACGGACGCGATCGCTACAACCTTCCACGGCCTGCGTTGCCCGATCCCGCGAGTTCCGGCATCGATCACATCGTGCTGGTCACGATGGAAAATCGTTCATTCGACCACTACCTGAGCTGGGTGCCCGGCGCCGAGGGCATGCCCGCCAATCAGCAATTCAAGGACGCGTTCGGCGGGATCGACTCGCCGTTCCCGCTGTCGGCCAATCCCGCTTACGGCTATCAGGCATGCGCATACCACGACCCGAATCACAGCTACGAGGGCGCGCGCACGCAACTGGCTTCGGGCGCGATGAACGGCTGGCTCCTGACGCCGGGAACGAGCCTGACGCGCGGCGACCTGCTGCCGATCGGCTTTTACACGTCGGCCGACCTGCCGTTCTTCAGCGCGGTCGCGAGCAGCTACACGATCGGCGACTTCTACTTCACCGGCATCCTGACCAACACGTTTCCGAATCGCCTCTACCTGCACAGCGGCGCCACCGACCGCCTCACCGACACCCCCGACAACTCGTCGCTGCGCACGATCTGGGACAACCTGAGCGACGCCAACGTCGGTTGCAGCTACTACTATCACGACGTGCCGTTCACCGCGCTGTACGGCACGCGCTATATCGGCATCTCGCATACGTTTTCGGATTTCCTGTCGAATGCGGCGGCGGGAACGCTGCCGCCGTTCTGCATGGTCGACCCGGCTTTCACGGGCGAGCAGCAAGGCGCTTCCGCGGACGATCATCCGCATGCGGATATTCGCGACGGGCAGGCGTTTCTCAACCAGGTTTATGACGCGTTGCGTACGAGCCCCAGCTGGAGCCGCACGCTGATGATCGTGGTGTACGACGAGTGGGGCGGTTTTCTCGAGCACGTGGTGCCGCCGATCCGGCCGATCAGCAACAGCGAGCACGCAATCGGCAACGACGGCAAGCTCGGCTTTCGCGTGCCGCTTGCGCTGCTCGGTCCGCGCGTTCGCGCGGGCACGGTGACGCGCTATCCGTTCGATCCGAGCTCGATTCATGCGCTGCTGCAGTGGCGTTTCGGATTGAAGCCGCTCGGCGTACGCGGCAGCGACCCGGCGACGTTCAATCTCGCTTACGCACTCGATTTCACCGACGCGCCGCGCACGGATGCACCGGCGTTCACGGTCGCGCAAGGGCCGTTCGGCGGAACGTGTCCCGGGGAAACCGCACCTGCGCCCTCCGGCTCGGTGTCCGGCATCGATCCGTCGCAAATGGCGGCCAGTCCGTCATCCAGTCCGGCGGTCGATCGTTTCGCCGAATTGCGCGCGAAGGCAGCGACGCTCGGGTTCCGGACGGGCGCCTGACGATGGCGCGGAGGCGGCGGCACCGATCGAAATCGGTGCCGCCGCCCCTTTGCGCGCACGCCGCGCCCGGAGGACAATGCGCGGTGAATCCCTCCCGAGGTTGCTCGACATGGCCCGATTCCAGCCCGACGGATGGCATACCGTCACGCCTCGCATCGTCGTTCCCGATCCCGAGCACCTGATCGCCTTCATCAAGGCGGTCTTTCACGCGCGGGGCGAATTCCGTTCAGGACTGCCAGCCGAAATCAGGATCGGCGATTCCGTCGTGATGGTGAGCGGCGGGGACGGCCTGCGCGATCCGACGCCGGCGTTTCTCTACGTCTACGTCGAGAACACCGACTCGACCTATCGCCGGGCGATGGCCGCAAACGCGACTTCGCTCGAAATGCCGGCCGACATGCCGTACGGCGACCGGCGCGCGATGGTCAGGGACCCGTGGGGAAACACCTGGCAGATCGCCACGCATCTGCGCGATCCGTCGGTTGACGAGATCCGGTCTCGGCTGGCGGACGGCGAATAATCGACAGCCGGGACCGTCCGCGATCCGGGCGCATCGCACCCCGTGCATGCGACGCGCGCCTCGGCCGTCGGCACGCCGTTCACCTCGGCAACGTATCCACCCTCCACCGCCGCCCTTCTGTCGCATTCGTTCAGATTCGCGTCGCGTGCGGATAAAACCGCCGCGCCACACCTGCCGTTAACCCGTTCGCAACCCCGGCGCCCCGCATTTCGACGCGGCGCCCCGTCGTCGTTCGTGATCCGGAATCCACATCCGCCGTTGGCCGCCCGTCGGGCCGCCGGCAAGGGAACGTCATGCGAAAACTCACCATCCGCGGCGGACTCGTCGCGACCATCGCCGGCTATACGGCGCTGCTCGTGCTGGTCGTCGGCGCGTGCATCGCCGCCCTCTACGCGGGCAACGGCTCGCTCGAAGCAATGTACCGCGACGACACCGCGTCGCTGCTGCACCTGAAAACCAGCTCGGAGCGCATGCTCGTGCTGCGCGAACGCGTGAGCGACGTCGCGCAGATCATCAGCGCCGGCCAGCCCGCGAAGGCGGAAATCGCGCAACTCCACACGCTCCTCAAGCAGAGCGACGACGAACTGGACGCGTACACGCGCCTGCACGCGCGCGACGCGGACGAGCAAACGCTGTTCGACACGCTGCGCAATCGCCGTCGCACGCTGCTCGACCAGGTGTTCCTGAAGGCGATGTCGCAACTCGATCACGACAACGCGTTCGACTTCCTCGACACGCACCGCACCGCGCCGCCGGCACTCTTCACCGCCTATCAGGAAGCGATCGACGCGCTCGAATCGTTCCAGGTCGCACGCCAGAAGGCGCGCTACGACGCGGCCGGCGAGCGCTTCCACCGGATCGTGTGGGCCATGGTGGCGGTCGCCCTGTTCGCGCTGATCGTCGGCTTCCTGGCGCAGCGCGTGCTCGCGAAGGCGATCATCGCGCCGATCCATCTCGCCGTCGCGCATTTCGACAGGATTTCGAAAGGCGACCTGACCGGCACGGTCGTCATCCCCGGCGAAAACGAAATGGCGTATCTGCTGAATGCGTTGAAGCGGATGCAGGACGGCCTCGTCGAAACCGTGAACCAGGTGCGCTCGAGCACGGAGACGATCGTCGGCGACGTCCGCACGATCGCGAGCGGCAACGTCGACCTGTCCGCGCGCACGGAGCAGCAGGCCGTGTCGCTGCAGCAGGCGGCGGCGAGCGTGGAGCAGCTGACGGCGACCGTGCGCCAGAACGCGGACAACGCGCGCGATGCGCGCACTTACGCGGAAGGCGCGGCCGGCATCGCGTCGAAAGGCGGCGACGCGATGCAGCGCGTCATCGAAACGATGTCGGCGATCTCGCACAGCTCCACGCGGATCTCCGGCATCGTCGGCGTGATCGAAAGCATCGCATTCCAGACGAACATCCTTGCGTTGAATGCGGCGGTCGAAGCAGCGCGCGCGGGCGAACAGGGGCGTGGCTTCGCCGTGGTGGCGACCGAGGTGCGCGGGCTCGCGCAGCGCTGCGCGTCGGCGGCGAAGGAAATTCGCGAACTCATCGGCCACTCGGCGCAGCGCGTCGAAGACGGCAGCGGCCTTGTCGCGCTCGCCGGCTCGGCGATGACCGAACTCGTCGCCGCGGTCGGGCGCGTGAACGCGATCATGGGCGAGACGAGCATCGCATTCGACGAGCAGTCGGCCGGCATCGAACAGGTGAATGCCGCGGTCATCCAGATGGAGCAGACGATGCAGCGCAATGCGGCGCTGGTGGAAGAGGCGGCCGCCGCTGCGCTGTCGCTCGAGGATCAGAGCACGCGGCTGAGCGATGCCGTCGCGCAGTTCCGTCTTCGAGAGGCGGCGGTGGCGTGATGTGACCGGCCCGACCGGCGTCGGGCCGCCCGGCACGGTACGACACCCGAGCCGCGGCCCGGTGTCGTTGCCGGCAAAAATGTGGATCGTGTCGCGGGGCGCTCGCGCCTAGGCCGCCCGTGCCAGCAGGTCCATCGCGAAGGACCTCGCGTGCGCGACGGCCTCCTGCGCGTCGGGGAATACGCCGAGCTGCTCCCAGCGCTCTTCGGCCGCGTAGGTTCCTTTCACGGCGAGCGCCCGCTGCACGCGCAACTGCGCGGCGAACCCGCCGTCCTCCAGGGCGCGCGCCGTCGCGACGACCTTGTGCGGGGGACTGGCTCGCTCCGGCTGATTCAACTCGACCGGACCGCCCGGCACGCCGGCGCTCGTCAACTCGTTCCTGGCCTTGCAGTCCGGGCAGTAGAAACACCACCCCGCATCCTCGTGCTCGGGCTTGACCTGACCACGAGCCAGCACGGCGCGGCATTCAACGTTTTCGCAGATGAACGGCATAGCAGTCTCCGGAGTTGTTTGACGGAAATCCTAGCATGTCCGTCGGCGGCGAAACCAGAAAAATACCCGGCCCGAACCGGCCCCGCCTCGCCGTCCTTGCACCGCGCAAACCGCTGCGGCAATTGCGTCGTTCAGTAGCGACTGCGCCCCCACAGCGTCGTCGGCTCGTCGAGCAGGTGCCGCAACCCGCTGCGCGCGATCATCGTCTCCGCGACCGTCGTCACGCGCTCGAGAATCTCGTGCTCGTCGACCGACAACACGCGGCGATCCTCCATCAGCACGCGGCCGCCGACCATCGTCATGCACACGTCGGCCGCATTCGCGAAACACGTCACGCGATACACGGGCATGTTCATCGGCATCATGTGCGGGCGGAACAGGTCGACGAGGATGACATCGGCGAGCTTGCCGGCTTCGAGCGAACCGATCTCGCGATCGAGCGACAGCGCCTTCGCCGCGTCGATCGTCACCATCTCCAGCACCTTGCCGTGCGGCAGCACATCCGGGTCGCGGAAGTGGCGGCGATGGTAGTGCATGCACTGCCACATGTGACGGAACATGTCGTAGCCGCGATCGGGCGCCGCGCCGTCCGACGCGATCGCGACGGTCACGCCCGCATCGATCAGCTCGGGCACCGGGCAGCGGCCGACGATCGACATGATCGCGCTCGGGTTGTGGACGATCGCGGTGCCGGTTTCCACACACGCGGCGATGTCGTCGTCGGTCAGGTCGATGCTGTGCGACATGAACGACGTCGGGCCGAGCAGCCCGAGTTCGCGATGCGCGAACGCGAGCGTGCCGGCGCGATGCCCGTCCTGCGTGAACGTCAGGCCGCGTTCGCGCGCCAATGCGCCGTAGCGCGCCGCCTGGTCGCGGAAGTCGCGCTCGTACCGCGCGAGTTCCGGGTCGTGCTCGGGACCGTACACCGGCAGCGTCAGCGCGATCCGGATCCGGCCGTCGGCATTGCCGTGGCATGCGTCGACGATGCGCTCGCACACGTCGTACATCGTGTCGAAATCGACGTCGCGCGTCTCGCTGCCGTCCGGCGTATGGCGCGTGTATGCGCGCGGCGCGGGCGGGCGCGACGGGCCGACGGCCACGACCGAGCGCGTGCCGGTGCGCACGACCGCATCGCAGTGGCGCCGCGCGTAGACGGGATCGTCGACGCGCATGATCGAGTTGCCGCCGCCGAGCAGCGACACGCCCGTCGTCACGCCGGCCTTCAGCCGCTCGAGCGCCGCGAGGTGCGATTCGGTTTCCCAGAACGCCTCGTCCGACGCGCGCGTGTAGATCGTCTCGGCCGCGGCCGACCACGCATCGCCGTCCGCGCCGCCGATCGTGCGCAGCATCGCGTGGCCCGCGTGCGCATGCGAATCGATCAGGCCCGGCAGAACGGCCTTGCGGCGCGCGTCGATCATGCGCGCGGCGCGGAACCGCGCCTGCAACTCGGCGGTGTCGCCAACGGCGACGATGCGATCGCCCTTCACGGCAACTGCGCCGTTCTCGATCACGCGCCGCTGCGGGTCCATCGTGATCACGCAGCCGTTCGCGATCAGCGTATCGATTGCTTCGCGCCGGTCGTCGGCCTTGTCCTCGGTCTTCATCGCCTGGTGTCCTGTTGGAATGCGAAATAGTCAAAGGGCCGCCGAGCGGAACAACCGCCGGGCGGCTGCCCGGCGGCTCGACGGCGGCATGTCGGTCGTGACGTCACGCGGAGCGGACCGGCGCCGTCACACGCGCCTTCAGCTTGCGCTGCGCTGCGCTGATCGTGATGAACACGACGGCGTTCGCGGCGAGCGCGACCAGCCCGGGGTTGATCGACGTCAGCGTGCTCGATGCGCCGGGGAACAGCGACGCGAGCGTCACGCCGTAGTAATTCGTCATCGCGATCACGATCGCGCCGGCGACGATGCCCGCGAACGCACCTTCCCGCGTGCCGAACGGCCGCTTCAGGAAGCTCGACGCAAGCATCGGCACGAGCTGGGTGAGCAGGCTCGACGAGAAGATCGCGAGCGTGACGAAAGTGGCGCCGCCGCGCAACACGAAGTAGACGACGACCAGCGTGAAGATCGGCAATGCGATCCGCGCGACGCGCGTCACCTCGCGATCGGTCGCATTCGGCGCGAAGCCTTCGCGATAGATGTTGCGCGCGATCGTCGTCGATGCGTTCAGCATGATCAGCGAGCCCGGCACCAGCGCGGTCAGCAGGCCCGTGCCGCCGACGATGCCGACGAACCACGCGGGGAACGTCTGCTTCACGAGGCGCAGCAGCGCGAGGTCGGTTTGCGCGCCTTCGAGCCCGTGCACGGTCATCACGGCCGCGAAGCCGACGAGGAACAGGAACGCGATCAGCACCTGGTACAGCGGCATCAGGATCACGTTGCGGCGCAGCGCGCGTTCGTCCTTCGCGACGTAGATCGCGGTGAAGCCATGCGGATACAGGTAATAGCCGAGCGACGTGAGCAGGATCGTCGAGTTGTACCAACTCAGGTTGAAGCCGTGCTCGGGCATGCGCAGCAGTTCGGGATGCGCGGCGTCGATCTTCGCGAACATCTCGCCGAGGCCGCCGTAATAGTGCATCGGCAGGTACAGGCCGAGGAAGATCGCGATCGCGAGGATCAGCACGTCCTTGAAGATCGCGATGCTCGCGGAGCCGTGAATGCCCGACACGACCATGTAGACCGCCATCAGCGACGCGGCGATCCAGATCGCGGCCGATTGCGGAATCAGCCCGTACGACATCTCCGACACGATCACGCCGAGGCCGCGCAGCTGGATCATCAGCAGCGACACCATCGCGAACACGGCCACCACCGACACCAGCACGCCGATCGCGCGGCTGTCGTACTTCGCCGCGAAGTAATCGGCGAACGACACGAGCCCGCGCTCCTTTGCGTAGCGCCACACCGCGGGCAGCATCCAGTAGCCGATCACGAACGCGAGGCAGCCGTACGACAGGATGTAGAACGCGGGCACGCCCTTGCTGTAGGTCCAGCCGCTCGCGCCGAGAAACGAGAACGTCGAGAACGCCTCGCCCGCCATCAGCAGGAACGTGAGCAGCGAGCCGAAGCCGCGCCCGCCGACCGCCCACTGCTCGAGCGTGAGCTTGCGGCCGCGCCGTGCCATCACGCCGATCGCGAGCGCGAACACGGCGAACGCCGCGATGATGAGGATCGATGCGTTCATCGCGCGTCTCCCGTGCGGCCGTCGCGGGCCGAGTCGCGCTCGTCGAGGTGGAACAGGATCGCGAGGATCGCGGCGGTCGCGGCCATCCAGATCAGGTTCCATACGAGCAGGAACGGCAGGCCGAACAGCAGCGGCCGCACCTCGGCGATCGAGCCGCCGGTGTACATCCCGACGAACGGCAACGCCGCCAGCAACAGTTTGAATTTCATTGATGTCTCCTCCGGAAGACGCGCGAACGCGTCAGGGCGTCAGAACTTCTGGCGAATGCCGACCACCGCCGCCACCTGCGACGTCGTCGACGACGGGCCGTCGGTGCCGTCGATCCACGCGTGTCCGACACCCGACGACGCCTTCTGGTAGAAGCCATTCACGTACACGTCGGTGCGCTTCGACAGCAGGTACTGAACGCCGGCCGACACCTGCTGGTAGTGACCGCCGTCGCCGCCGCGCGCGACCTTCGTATACGTGTAGCCGGCCGCGGCCATCAACGCGGGCGTGATCAGGTAGCGCACGCTGCCTTCGTAATTGCTGAAACGCAGCGCGCCGCCCGTTGCCTGGCCGAAGTTCGAGCCCGTGTACAGCAGCCCGAGCGTCGCCTGCCCGATCGCATAGCTGCCGCCCGCGCCCCAGATCTGCTGGCGCACCGCGTTCCCGAGGCTCGCACCGAACACGGATGCCGACGACGAATAGTAGTTATCCGAAGCAACTGCACCGATCGTGCTGACCGCCGGATGGTTCACGCGCGCATACGCGGCGCCCGCGTTGAGCGGCCCGTTCGCATACGTGACGCCCGCGCTCCACGTGTTGTCGTTCGAGAAGCCGGTCGAGTTCGAGAAGCCGTACACGAGGTTCGCCTGCAGGCCCGCGATCGTCGGCGACACGTACTTGACCGCGTTGTTGGTGCGGAACGTGTTGTTGATGTCGTCGTTGTCGAACGGATGTGTCGAGTACTGCGCGAGGAAACTGCTCATCTGCAGCGAGCCGAGGATGTCCTGCGTCGAGTTGTACTGGCGGCCGAGCGTCACCGCACCCCAGCTCGCGCCGCTCAGGCCGACCCATGCCGAGCGGCCGAACATCCGGCCGCCCTGCCCGAGCGCGCCGTTCGCGACGTTGAAGCCGTTCTCGACCCGGAAGTTCGCCTTCAGGCCGCCGCCGAGATCCTCGGTGCCGATCAAGCCCCAGCGCGGGCCCGATTCGTTGCCGCCCGTGAACTGCCACAGCGCATGGCCCTTCGCGTTGCTCGTATAGGTCACGCCCGCGTCGACGATCCCGTACAGCGTCACCGTCGACTGCGCGTGCGCGGCGCCGGCGAACATCATCGCAATGGCCGCGCTCATGCACGCGACGCCCCTGTTACTGCCCATCGTTCGCACCATCTCCGTCATCTCCTCTCCAAACCGTCTTGTCGATGTTGTGTTGTGTTTTCTCGATGCTGGCCATACGCGCCGGTCGGCTTGTATAGACAGTGGCTGGATGGTATCCAGCCGCAATCGCATCAAGAAATGAAATGTTCAACTGGCCGGCAGTTGAAAATCGAATGGAGACGAGTGAAGCGGGGACGGGCAAGGAAAGCGGTCATCCGCAAGCAAACGGAAAGCCTCGAGGCCCGCGTGACGCGGTGCACTTTGCTCAGACGTGAATGGCGCGCGTAAGCAAGCTGACGAAACGGCGACGCGCGATGCGGCTACGCGGTTTTCCCGGATAGCCCGTGCATCGGCCGCCGCAGTGCGGCATCGAACGGGTTCGTGCGCGGGCCGATCGCATCGGCCTGGCGCCTGAGCAGTTCGACGACCATCGGCATCCGGTCGTCGCCGAGACGCGACGCCAGCGTGCCGACGCTCAGCGCGCCGACCGGATAACCGGTGCGGTCGAGGATCGGCACCGCGACGCCGGCCATCCCGTCGAGCACGCCGCTGTTGCGCCCTGCGTAGCCGAGTTGGCGCACGCGTTCGATCTCGGTGCGCAGATACACCTCGTCGAGCACGCCGTAGCCGCGAATGCGCGGCACGTTGAAGCGGATCACCTCCTCGCGCTCGGCTTCCGGCAGGAACGCGAGGATCGCGAGGCTGCCCTGCCCGACGCCGAGCGCGATGCGCCCGCCGATGTCGCCGGTAAACGAGCGGATCGGGAATGGCCCTTCGCACAGGTCGAGACACACCGCGTCGAAGCCGCTCTTCACGAGCAGGAAGATCGTCTCGCCGAGACTCGCGCACAGCCGCAGCAGCGCGGGCCGGCACAGCGTACGCATGCTGCTCGGGTTGCCGGCCAGCGCCGCGAGCGCGAAGAAGTCGACGCTCAACCGGTACAGCTTCGACTGCTCGTCCTGCTCGACCATCCCTTCGGCGATCAACGATTGCAGGATCCGGTGCGCGGTGCCCTGCGTCAGGCCGACGGCCTTCGCGAGATGCGTGACACGCACGCCGTCCTGCTGCATGCCGGCCAGCGCGCGCAGGATCGCGAACGCGCGCTGCAGCATGCCGGTGCCCGGCGCGCCGGCCGCATCGGCGGCGGCGTCCTCGTCCGGGGCCGGCACGCTTGCGGCACGCGACGTTCCGCGCGAATGAGGTTCCTGCATGCGAGTTCTCCTCGATGATTTCAGTGAACGGAATACGCCAGCCGCCATTGTCGTGCCGCCGAAATGCGTCGGGCATCCGGGTGTGCACGGGATTGACGTGCGCTTTTCATCGCCTCGCCCGCCTTCACTCAACGGAACGATTTTCCGACGATGCCTCAAACCATTCCGATCAATGGAATTTTTCAGAAATTTATCCCGCTGAGCAGAATTCGAAATTGACGCTCCCAAATATGGCTGGCTAGAGTCCGCGTCAATGACGCACCGGCCATCCGGTGTGCGAACCCGGAGTTCCCCATGTCGTTTCTCACGCTTACGGATCTGACGAAATCGTTCGGCGAGCTCACGGCCGTCGCCGACGTCAACCTGTCGGTCGAACAAGGCGAATTCGTGTCGCTGCTCGGGCCATCGGGCTGCGGCAAGACCACGACGCTGCAGATGATCGCCGGCTTCGTCGACGTCACGCGCGGCCGCATCGCGCTCGACGGTCAGGACATCACGCACATGAAGCCGAACCGCCGCGGGCTCGGCATCGTGTTCCAGAGCTATGCGCTGTTTCCGCACATGAGCGTCGCGGAGAACGTCGGCTTCGGCCTCGACATGCGCGGCGTCGACAAGGCGGAGCGCGCCGAGCGGATCCGCGCGGCGCTCGCGCTCGTGCGTCTCGATGCGCTCGCGCACCGCTTTCCGCGCGAGCTGTCCGGCGGCCAGCGGCAGCGTGTCGCGATCGCACGTGCGGTCGTGATCGAACCGCCGGTGCTGCTGCTCGACGAGCCGATGTCGAACCTCGACGCGAAGCTGCGCGAGGAGATGCAGTTCGAACTGCGCGCGATCCAGCGCAAGATCGGCACGACGACGATCATGGTCACGCACGATCAATCGGAAGCGCTGTCGATCAGCGATCGCGTGGTCGTGATGGAGGCCGGCCGCATCACGCAGACCGACACGCCGTACCGCGCGTACGAACGTCCGGAGAACCACTTCGTGTCGCAGTTCATCGGCAAGGCGAACCTGCTGCCCGGCACCATCGTCGCGCACGACGGCGACGCGATCCGCATCGACCTCGGCCACGATCTCGCGGAGACGGGCCGCACCGCGCACCTGCCGGCGCGCGAGCGCGACGTGCGCATCGGCGACGCCGTATCGGTGTGCATCCGTCCTGAAAAACTGCGCCTGTGCGCGCCGGGCGCGGGCCGCTTCGCCGCGACCGTCACGAGCCGCTTCTTTCTCGGCAGCCAGTGGCTGTACCGCGTCGACAGCGCGCTCGGCGAAGTGCTCGTCTGCTGTCAGAACGAAGGGGCGGAGCCGCTCGCGGAAGGTGCGCCGGTCGGCGTCGACTGGCACAGCGACGCGGTGCGCGTGATGCGGCGGGAGGCCTGAATGGGACAGCCTGCCCGACCGCTCCCGACCGACGGCGCGCCGGCCGCGCGCGCGCAATCGGCCGTGCCCGCATCCGCCGCCGATGCCATGGCGCCACGCGCCGCCGGCGGCCGCACGTTGCGCGCGTCGTGGCGCGCCCATGCGCCGCTGTGGCTGATGTGCACGCCCGCGTTCCTGCTCTTCGCCGCGCTCGTGCTCGTGCCGCTCGCGATGACCTTCGCGCTCACGTTCTACCGCTACGATCCGGCCACGGGCCCGATCGCCGCGTTCCAGTTCGGCAACTACGCGGAAGTGCTCGGCTCGTCGTACTTCCACACGATCTTCGCGCGCACGTTCGGCATCGCCGCGCTGACCACCGCGATCTGCGTCGCGATCGGCACGCCGGAAGCGTACGTGCTGTCGAAAATGCGCGACCCGTGGCGCTCGCTGTTCCTGCTCGTCATCCTTGCGCCGCTGCTCGTGTCGGTCGTCGTGCGCGCGTTCGGCTGGAGCATGCTGCTCAACACGAGCGGGCTCGTGAACCAGGCGCTCGGGCTCGTCGGTCTCGGGCCGTACAAGCTCGAATACACGACGTTCGCGATCGTGATCGCGCTGGTGCACGTGATGCTGCCGTTCATGGTGATCCCCGTGTGGACCGCGCTGCAGCGGCTCGATCCGCAGACCGAGCACGCGGCGCTGTCGCTCGGCGCATCGCCGTTCACGACCCTGCGCCGCATCGTGGTGCCGCAGCTGATGCCGGGCGTGCTGTCCGGCAGCCTGATGGTGTTCGGGCTGTCGGCGAGCGCGTTCGCGATTCCGGGCCTGCTCGGCGGACGCCGGTTGAAGGTCGCGGCGACCGCCGTCTACGACGAATTCCTCGGCTCGCTGAACTGGCCGCTCGGCGCGACGATCGCGGTGCTGCTGCTGGTCGCGAACCTCGTCGTGATGCTCACCTACTACCGCGTGCTCGAACGCCGCTATGCGCGCAGCCTCGGAGGCGCTTCCCGATGAGAAAGAACGGCCCCTTCGCCCTGGCGTTCCACACGCTCGTGATCCTGTTCGTGCTCGCACCGCTCGTGATCGTCGTGCTCGTCGCGTTCACGCCCGACGAAACGCTGACGCTGCCGACGCATGGCCTGTCGCTGCGCTGGTTCCGCGCGATCCTCGACTATCCGGACTTCGTCACCGCATTCGCCAACAGCGTGAAGCTCGCATTCGCGTCGGCGACGCTGTCGCTCGCGATCGCATTGCCCGCCGGGCTCGCGATCGGCCGCGCGGCGTTTCCCGGCCGCGCGTTCCTGAACGGCCTGCTGCTGTCGCCGCTCGTGATCCCCGGCCTCGTGCTCGGCATCGCGCTGCTGCGGTTCTTCGCGCTGATCGGCGCGACCGGCTCGTTCGCGTGGCTGGTGCTCGCGCACATGATCGTCATCACGCCGTTCGTGATGCGGCTCGTGCTCGCGTCCGTCGCCGGCCTCGACCGCAGCATCGAACAGGCCGCATGCTCGCTCGGCGCCGATCCGTGGACGACGTTCCGCCGCATCACGCTGCCGATGATCGTGCCCGGCATCACCGGCGGCTGGCTGCTCGCGTTCATCAACAGCTTCGACGAACTGACGATGTCGATCTTCGTCACGTCGCCGCAGACGGTCACGCTGCCGGTGCGCATGTACATGTACGCGACCGAATCGATCGATCCGATGATGGCGTCGGTATCGGCGCTCGTCATCTTCATCACCGCCGGCGCGATGCTGCTGCTCGATCGCGTGTACGGCCTGAACCGCATCCTGATCGGCCAACACTGATGACGACTTCCGTTTCCCGTTCCACCGGCATCGCGGACGACGGCGCGCAGTTCGTGCGCGTCGCCGAACGCGAGCGCGCCGCCGTCGCGTTCACGCTCGACGGTCGCCCCGCGCACGCGCTCGCCGGCGACACCGTGCTCACCGCGATCCTCGTCGCGCAGCGCCGCGTGCGCGTGAGCGAATTCAGCGGCAAGCCGCGCGCGGGCTTCTGCCTGATCGGCGCGTGCCAGGACTGCTGGGTGCGCACCGAGGCCGGCGCACGCGTGCGCGCATGCTCGACGCCGATCGTCGACGGCATGCGGATTCTCACCGGCGCGCAGCCCGCCGCAGGCGGAGAGGCATCATGAACGACGCATTGCGACCGGTGATCGTCGGCGCGGGGCCGGCCGGCGTACGCGCGGCCGAGGCGCTGGTCGACGCGGGGCTGCGCCCCGTCGTGATCGACGAGAACGCGCGCTGGGGCGGGCAGATCTATCGTCAGCCGCCGGCCGACGGCGCGTTCGCGCGCGGCAAGCGCGTGCTGTACGGCTTCGAGGCCGCGAAGGCCGATGCCGTGCACCGGACCATGGCCGCGCTGCTGCCGCACGTCGATTACCGGCCGAACACGCTCGCGTGGGCGTGCGGCGCGGGCCGCGTCGACACGCTGCAGGACGGCCGCGAGACGACCGTGCCGTTCTCGCACCTGATCGTCGCGAGCGGTGCGACCGATCGCATGCTGCCGGTGCCGGGATGGACGCTCGCCGGCGTCTACACGCTCGGCGGCGCGCAGGTCGCGCTGAAGGCGCAGGGCTGCGCGATCGGCAGCCGCATCGTGTTCGCGGGCACGGGACCCTTGCTGTATCTCGTCGCCTATCAATACGCGAAAGCCGGCGCGCAGGTCGCGGCGGTGCTCGACACGAGTCCGCTGCGCCAGCAGGCCGCCGCGACACCGGCCCTGCTGCGCATGCCGTCCACCTTCGCGAAGGGGCTGTACTACATCGGCTGGCTGCGCGCGCACGGCGTCGCGATCGAAACGGGCGTCACGCTCGAGCGCGTGCTCGGCGAGCAGCACGTGACGGGACTCGCATGGCGCGCGGCCGGCGGCGACGCGCCGCCGCGGCGGCTCGACTGCGACGCGCTCGGCCTCGGCTTCGGGCTGCGTTCGGAAACGCAGCTCGCGGATCTCGCCGGCTGCCGGTTCCGTTTCGATCCGCTCAACCGCGCATGGCTGCCCGAACGCGACGCGGCCGGCCGCACGTCGGTGCGCGGCATCTACGTCGCGGGCGACGGTGCCGGCATCGCAGGCGCCGACGCGGCCGAGGCGTCCGGGCGACGCGCGGCGCTGGCGCTACTCGACGATGCGGGTATCGAAACGCCGTCGCGCGCGCGTTCCGGCAAACCCGATGCGGCGATGCTGGAGCGCAGGCTTGTCCGGCTCGGCACATTCCGCGCGGGCCTCGAAGCCGCATTCGCGCCGCCCGCCGCGCTCGCCGCGCGCTGCCCGGACGACACGATCGTATGCCGCTGCGAGGAAATCGACGCGGGTACGTTGCGACGCTGCATTCGCGGCGGCGAAGCGACCGAGATGAACCGGTTGAAGGCGCTGACACGCGCCGGGATGGGCCGCTGCCAGGGCCGCATGTGCGGCGACGCGACCGCGCTCGTGCTCGCCGCCGAAACCGGCCGCCCGCTCGCGGATGTCGGACGGTTGCGCGCGCAACCACCCGTGAAGCCGTTTCCGATTTCCGCCGCGCTCGCGGGCGACGAAGTCGCGGCGATTCCCGACGAGGCGCGCGATGAGTGACCTTCGCCACTACGACGTCGCGATCGTCGGCGGCGGGCTCGTCGGGGCATCGGCCGCGCTGGCGCTGACGCGGCGCGGCTTGCGCGTCGCGCTGTTCGAACGCCGCGACTGCGGCGCACAGGCGAGCGGCGTGAACTACGGCGGCGTGCGCTGCCAGGGCCGCCCGGCCGAACAGCTGCCGCTCGCGCTGCGCGCGCGGCGCATCTGGGATCGCCTGCCCGAGCTGATCGGCATCGACGGCGAATTCGTCGTGTCGGGCCACTTGCGGCTCGCGCGCAGCGACGCCGATCTCGATGCACTCGATGCCTACGCGGCGCTCGCCGGCGAGCACGGCCTGCCGCTGCAGGTGATGCGCGGCGACGCGTTCCGTCGCCGCTATCCGTGGCTCGGCCGCGCGGCGGTCGGCGGCTCGCTGTGCGCGACCGACGGACATGCGAACCCGCGCGTCGTGTCGCCCGCGTTCGCGCGCGCAGCCCGCGCGGCAGGCGCCGACGTATTCGAGCACACGCCGGTCGACGCGGTCCGGCACGACGGCACGCGCTTTCACCTTCATGCCGGCGACCGCGCATGCGCCGCGACGTGGCTGATCAACTCGGCCGGCGCATGGGCGAACACGATCGCCGAACGCTTCGGCGAAGCCGTGCCGATGGAGCCGATCTACCCGAACATGTGGGTGACCGAACCGCTGCCGCCGTTCATCACGCACAACCTCGGCGTGTACGGCGGCGGCGTGTACGCGCGGCAGGTCGCGCGCGGCAACTGCGTGATCGGCGGCGGGCGCGGTCGCGGCGACGGCGAATTCGGCCAGCCGTCGGTCGATACGACACGCGCGGTGATGCGCGATGCATGCGCGCTGCTGCCCGCGTTGCGCGACGCGCTGCTGATCCGCACGTGGAGCGGCGTCGAAGGCTGCACGCCCGACCACAACCCGATCATCGGCGCGAGCCGCACCACGCCGAACCTGCTGCATGCGTTCGGTTTTTCCGGCGGCGGTTTCCTGCTCGCACCGGGCGTCGGCGAGGTGCTCGCCGATCTCGTCACGACGGGCGAAACCGCCACGCCACTCGATGCATTCTCGATCGGCCGCTTCTTCCGCCAAGCCGCGCCGACCGCCCCTTTCCGTCAAGAGGAGACCCAACGATGAAACTGCTCGGAACGATCGCGGCGGCTGCCGCCCTCTGCATCGCCGGCGCCGGCGCGCCCGCGTTCGCGCAAACGAAGACGATCTACGTCGGCATGAACGGCGGCCCGATGGAAAAGGCCTATACGAGCCAGGTGCTGCCCGACTTCGAGAAAGCGAACAACGTGAAGGTCGTCGTCGTGCCCGGCACGTCGTCGGACGTGCTCGCGAAGCTGCTCGCGAACCGCAACAAGCCGCAGATCCACGTCGCCTTTCTCGACGACGGCGTGATGGCGCGCGCGGTCAGCCTCGGCGTATGCCAGAAGCTCGACGATTCGCCGGTGCTGAAGGAGCTGTATCCGTTCGCGCGGATGAAGGACGACGTCGGCGCGGGCGTGCAGCTCGGGATGACCGGCATCGCGTACAACAAGAAACTGTTCGCGGAAAAAGGCTGGGCGCCGCCGACGTCGTGGATGGATTTCGCCGATCCGAAATACAAGGGCAAGGTCGTGTTCCAGTCCGCGTCGAGCAGCACGTTCGGGCTGCACGGATTTCTCGCGATCAACCGGCTGCTCGGCGGCAGCGAACAGAACGTCGAGCCCGGCTTCAGCAAGTGGGCGAGCACGGTCGGGCCGAACGTCGTCGAGTACATCCCGAACTCGGCGAAGATCTCCGAGATGGTGCAGACCGGCGAGGCCGGCCTGTTCCCGCTGACGCCGACCGGCGTCGGCGACCTGCAGGACAAGGGCATTCCGGTCGCGTATGCGAACCCGAAGGAAGGCCCGGTGCTGCTGCTCGTCGACCTGTGCGTGGTCGCGAACAACCCGGATCCGCAACTGGCCCAGAAGCTCGCGCAGTTCCTGCTGTCCGCGCCCGCGCAGACGAAGGCGGCCGAGGCCGGCAAGCAGATCCCGACCAACCGTCTCGCGAAGATGCCCGCCACGATGCAGCAAAGCCTCGGCAGCGTCGACGACCTGGTGCGCAAGGTGACGGTGGTCGACTGGACGGCGATCAACGCGCGCCGCGCGCAGTGGGACACGCGCTGGAACCGGCAGATCGAGCGGTAACGGGCGCCGGCGTGCGGGCAAGACGGCGCGCGCCGCGACCATCATGTGCGGGAGTGACGACACTCCCCTTTCTCTGCGGATTCGACCGGGGCGGCGGTGCGCGTTACGTAGCCCCCCGCAACGCGCGCTGCCCGGCCGCGAGCGCCGCGCCCGCGAACAGCGTCAGCGCCGAATACACGAGCCCGCGCGCGAGACCGGCGCTGTCGGATACCCAGCCGATCGCGACAGGCCCGGCGATCTGCCCGAACGCGAAGATCGTCGTGAACGCGCTGATGCCCTTCGCCCAGCCTTCCGGCGGCAGGTTGTGACGCACGAACGCGGTCGTCGACGCGACCGCCGACAGGAACGTCGCGCCGAACAGCACGCCCGACGCGAACGCGGCCGCCGGATGCACGAACAGCGCCGGCATCAGCGTCGCGACGCCGAGCAACGCATTGAGCGCGGCCAGCGCCTGGCCGCCGCGCATGCGGTCGAGCAGCCCCGACCACAACCGCGCCGACACGACGGTCGCGACGCCGAGCATCACGTAGAACGCGGACACGACCGCGCCGCTCATCCCCGCGCCGCGCAGCAGCGCGACGATGAATGTCATGTAGCCGATGTAGCCGACGCCGAACAGTCCGTAGCCCGCGAGCGCGAGCGCGAAGCGCGCGGGGCTCGCGGTAGCTGCCGGCGCGGCGCCGTCGCGCCGCACGGCCGGTGCCGCGTGCGCCTGCTCGATGCGACGCGCCGCCGCCACGGCGATCGCCGAGAACAGCACGCACGCGACCGCGAGCGCGAACCACGCCGGTTGCCAGCCGTGCGCGCGATGCATGAGCGTCGCGGGCACGAGCAGCGACGACGCGACGATGCCCCACCCCGTGCCGCCGTAATAGAGCCCGAGCAGCAGCCCCGCATCGCGCGGCGACGCGGACGCGAGCCGCGCCGCCAGCACGCCGCCGCTGATGAAGATCAGCGCGCTGCCGACGCCCGTCGCGAGCCGCTCGACGAGCAGCGCGTTCATGCCGGACGTGAACCCGCATGCGGCCATCAGCACCGCGGTCAGCGCGCAGCCGGCCGCCAGCAGCGTGCCGGCGCGCCAACGCCGCGACAGCAACGGGAAGATGAGCGCGCCGATCAGGTAGCCGGCCGCGTTCGCCGTGTTCAACGCGCCGGCCTGCGCGAAGCTCCAGCCGAGATCGGATTTCATCGGCGGAAGCAGCAGTGCATACGAGAAGCGCGCGAGGCCGAGCGCGATCGCGCTGCCGAGCGACAGGCAGATCGCGAGCCGCCAGGCGGCCATCCGGTCGGGTTCGGTGGCGCCCGCATCCGGCCGTGCTCGGCCGGCGTGCTCCGGTTGCGGCGCTGCGCGCATCGCGGTGTCTCCATCGTGGTTCGAATCGTGCCGCCGGGATGGCGGTGCGCGCACGGCGGCGGCCCGCGCGCGAAGTCGTCAGATGGTGCCAGAAAATCGGTGCAACCGCCGGAGCCGGCTCGTCGGCGGCTGGCGGACAGCTCGCATGGACGTTGGCCGTGCGCGCATCGTTCGTGAATGGTGAAAATCGAAACGATCGACGCGATTGCGCTTCAAATTTAAATAAAGCACAAAAGTCAATTCGTCATTAACGGACGCGATATTAAAAAAATAATGGATGGCCTTCACGATCCGATTCATTCGTCTTGATCGCAAGATATGCAGAAAACCCGCTTGTTTAGCGGCCACAGCTAAAAACATCGCAACGCATTGCATTCGCGAAATCGTCAGACTAATATCGACGCCACTCTTCCGGTATTCAAAAAATTCCGGACGAGTGGCGGTGATCCATTTACCGCGCTTTCATGTTGAATCGCTCATGTTCATCACAGGAGAATTGACATGCAGGAAACCCGGCAGATCGAATTGCTTGACTGGATGCAGGAAGACACGCACCCCGAGGCCGTCGACATGATGGTCGAGGATGCCGTGGTGCCGTTCGGCACCGCGCTCTGGCCGGTCTGAGCGGCCAGCCCGTTCCCGCGGAAGGGCCGCGGCCCTTCCGCCGCTTCCGGAGACACGCATGCTGAACCTGCACCGCGCGCTCGGCTGTCACCCGGCGCTGCGCGACAAGCTCGCACGCGGCGAAACGGGCAAACTGCTGGTCGGCTACGACACCCGCAATCGCGACATCGCGCTGCGCGCGTTTTCCGCCCTGCCCGACTCGCTCGACGCGACGACCCTCTGCCTCGAAACCACCCCGCCCGCCGACATCGCCAGTGCGCTCGCGCACGCGGATCTGTTCGTACTGCTGTACGACTCGTCATGCCTGCCGACACCGTCGCCGAGCGGCCCGCCGTTCCTGGCCGCGATCCGTCCCGCGATCGTCGAGCACTGGAGCAAGTCGGTACTGTTCAAGGATTACGGCCCGCATCTCGACGAAGCGTTCGCCGAATCGCTCGACGACATCGCCGCGCGCAACGGCCGGCTGATCGAAGCGGCCGCGCGCGCATCGCGGATCCACTTCATCGACGAAGCCGGCAACACGCTGACCGGCTCGCTTTCGCCGGACCAGAAATGGACGAGCGTGGACGGGATGGGCAATCTCGACGTCGTGCCCGGCGAGATCGCGACGCACGTCACCGACCTGCACGGCTCGATCGTATTCAGCGGCACGTTCCTCGGCACCGTGCCGTTCGCGATCAAGTACCGCGTGACGGAGCGGCTCGCGACGCTGCACGTCGAAGACAGCCTGATCGTCGATTTCGACAGCGACGACGCGGGCTTCCGGCGCGACTTCGCGTCGTACCTCGACCGGCATGACAATCACCGGCGCATCGAGGAATTCGGCATCGGCACGAACCTGGGCATCCGCGCGCTGTACGGCCGCAACGCCGGGTTCGAGGAGCGCCATCCGGGGCTGCATCTCGGCCTCGGTGGCGGCGCGAACGGCAGCCACCACCTCGACCTGATCTTCGCGCGCGGCACGCTCGCGTTCGACGAGCGGATCGTGTTCGACGGCGCGTTCGCCGTCTGACCGTCGAGAATCAGGCTTCGGCGGCGGCCGCGTCGCCGAGCCACTTGAACATCACCAGGCAGTCGACGAAGCCGAGCCGCGCGTGGCGATACGCGCGCGGCAAGCGGCCGACGATCTCGAAGCCGAGCTTCTGCCACAGCGCGACCGCCACCTCGTTCGTCGCGACCACCGAATTGAACTGCATCGCGAGAAAGCCGCGTTCGCGCGCCACCTGCTGCGAGTGCTCGCACATCAGGCGCGCGACGCCCTTGCCGCGCGCGGCCTCGCTGACCATATACCCGCAGTTGCACACGTGATTGCCGGGCCCGCCCGCGTTCGCCTTCAGGTAGTACGAGCCGAGCAGCACGCCATCCTCCTCGGCGACCCACGTGCAAAGCGGCGCGTCGAGCCACAGCGCGCGGGCGGCCTCCTGCGTCGCCGCCGGATCGAATGCATAGGTCTCCTGCGCGGCGACGATCGCGCGGTACGTGGGCCAGAAGCGGGGAAAATCGTCTTCGGTCATCGGGCGAAGCGTGATCATGCGGGTTCTCTCGTGAAGGGATTTTGGAGTGCGCACGTGCGGATCGGCGCGCGTGGCGCGACACGGCGTCAGTGCGGGCCGCCGTCGCGCAGCAGGCCGCTGCGACAAGTGCCCGACGGCACACCATACCATCGCTCGAACGCCTGCGAGAAACTCGACAGGTCGCTGAAGCCGAGCCGCTCGGCTTCTCCCCGCACGGCGCGTTTCCCGTACGCGCCGGTGAAATCGGCCGTTCGGCCGAATCGTCATCGCACACCCCGAATGAAAGAATGATCCTCGTTCGGGAAGCCGGTCTCACCGCCTGAAACCCCGAGCACGAAGGCACCGCAGGCAATCCTGCGCACCGCCTTCGCGTCATGCTTCGTCTCGATTCGGCAATCGACCCGTGCGCGTTTCACTTCATCCGCCTCATCGGACAAACAGCGCAATCACCTCGATATCCATACCCCTCATGTAGCTTATAAGCTACAATGCTCTCCAAGTTCGAACTGCTTCGCTATCAGCGCGACGACGGTCGCGAGCCTTTCACCGAATGGCTGAACGCCGTGCGCGACAAGGTCGTCCAGGCGCGGATTCGCGAGCGCCTGCGCCGCATACAGACCGGAAATTTCGGCGATTGCGAGCCCGTCGGCGAAGGTGTGATCGAACTGCGCATCCACGTCGGTGCCGGCTATCGCGTGTACTTCGGCCGGTACGGCGGCACGCTGGTGCTGCTGTTGTGCGGCGGCGACAAGCACAGCCAACCCGACGACATCAGGCATGCGAAGGAACACTGGTTGAACTGGAAACGGAGGCAAGCATGAACAAGCTCAAAGGCTCGGTATCGCACCACGACGCGGAAGTCGCCGAACTCGGCGCCGATCGCGAGCTCGCGGTGGCCTATCTGCGCGTCGCGATGGAATCGCTCGACGATCCCGACAACCGCGCGGCCGCGCTGCTCGCGCTGCGCACCGTCGCGGAAGCCTACGGCGGGCTCGGCGCGGTCGCGGCCGAAGCCGGCATCAGCCGCGAATCGCTGTATCGCACGCTGTCGCCCAACGGCAACCCGACGCTGAAAACCCTGCTCGCGGTACTCAAGACCGTCGGCCTGCGCCTGTCCGTCGTCCCCGCGCAACCGGCGCACGCCTGACGCGCCGCACGCGCTTCAAGGCTGCACCATCCACACGAGCAGCACCTCGGCCGGCGCCGCGCTCGTCCCCGCCGGCGGCCGCTCGACCGTCGGCTCGACCTGCAGCGCCTGCGTGATCGTCGCCGTATCGTCGACGGTCGTCGTGCGCACGATCGTCATCAGTCGCGCGGGCCGATGCAGCGTCTCGCGATACAGCGCGCCGTACCACAGCGGCCGCGTGCCGAGCGCATCCTGCAGCACGTACGGATAACGCCACAGCCGCAGTACGAGGCGGCTGTCCGGACGGGCCGGATCGACACGCACGAACACCCGGCGCGTACTTTCGCCATGCGTGTAGCGCGGCAGCACGGGCAGCGCATCGGCCGGCGCCTGCGGCAGCAGCCAGCGCAGTGCCGTGGCGGGCGACCACGGCGTCGCGCGCTGCCAGCCGGCCAGCGAAAGATGGCGATCGAGCGTGTCCGACGTCGCGCACCATTGCAGCGGCAGATATTCCTCGCGATCGCCGCCGATCTCGGTGCGCCGCGTCGGCACGCGCTGCCACCCGCCGTGCATCCACTGATCGACGGTCATCGCGACGACGTCGCCCACGTGCGGACGCGCCGCGCGATCGAGCTGCCATTGCGCGGGCACGGTCCAGACGCCGGTCGTCGCGAGCACGACGAGCACCGCGACCAGCGCGCCCCGCGGCTGCACATGCTCGCGCACGCGCCAGTACGCATAGGCGCCCGCCAGCATCGCGAACCACGCGAGCCCGAGGCTCCAGCCGCCGAGCAGACCCGACAGCCACGTATCGCCGACGTACAGCCGCGCGAAGCCACCGAGCACGATCCACAGCACGACCGCCGTCACGACCGGGATACGCCACAGCGCGGGCCGGTCGCGCGTCAGCACCCAGCCGATGCCGCTGCTCGCGAGCATCGCGAACGCCGCATCGGCGTCGGGCAGCGGCACGTGCAGCGCGCCGGGCGGCAGGCTCGCGGGCATCGTGCCGGGCGAGCCGGCGCCGAACGCCGGCACGAGCACGACCGCGATGCCAACCGTCGCGAGCCACCATGCGGACGTCACCCAGCAGCGATGGATCATCAGCCAGACGAGAAACGCGGCCGCGACGATCAGCCCGGTATCGTGTCCGTGCAGCACCGCGAGCGCGCGCATCGCGGCGTCCACGGGCGGCGTGCGCAGGTTCTGCAGGAACGCATACAGCGCGATGTCGGCGTGCATCAGCGGATCGTTCGCGACGACGTCCTGCACGATGCCGGCAAACAGCCACACGCAGCCGACGAACAGCAGCGCGAACACGGGTACCGCGCCCGGCAGGCGGCGCACGTGCACGAACGTATCGTGCACCCGCGCGCCGAACCGCGGCCAGCGGCGGATGCACGCGTACATGACCGCGACGAGCGCGCGGTGCAGCAGCGGCCAGCCGCGCCGCAGCGCGACGCGCACGCCGATCCACACGAGCGCGACCAGCGCGGCGATCACCAGCAGAATCGCGGCGACCCGCACGCTGATCGCGGCGGCCAGCACCGCCGACGCGCCGAACAGGATGCCCGGCGCGACGTGCACCGGCGCCCAGATCAGCGCCGACACGACGTTGACCGGATAGAACGACCGGCGCGGCAGCGTCGCGCACCCCACCACCACCGGCACGACCGCGCGCACCGGCGCGAGGAAGCGCGCGAGCACGATGCTCTTCATGCCGTGGCGCAGCACGAACTGCTCGCCGCGCGCATAGGCATCCGCGTAGCCCAGCCGGACCCAGCCATTTCGGATCGCGCCGCGGTAGTTGCGTCCGAGTTCGTAGCTGATCCCGTCGCCGACGATCGCGCCGGCGGCCGCGACGCCGATGGCCGTCCAGCCGTCGAGCGCACCCGCGCCGATCAGCGTGCCGGCCGCGAACATCACGGCGCCGGCCGGCACGACCGTGCCGATCAACGCGATCGCCTCGGCACAGGCGGTGGCGAACACGATCGCCAGCACCAGCGCCGGGTGTGCGCCGATCGCACCGAGCCACGTGTGGATCGTGCCGCTCATCGCGGGCCGCGCGGCGTGGCGGCGCGACGGGTCCGCACCGGGCCGGCGATGGCGTGAGGAAGGTTCATCGGAGTGTGTGCGCGTTCGCGCCGGCCGGCGGCGTCAGTCGAATTCGTGCTGCCGCGCATCGGCCTCGAGCGGCGCGTCGTGGTAGCCGACGGTCGCGATCTCGTGCAGATAGCGCGCGAGAAACGCGCCGATCGACCCGGCTTCCTCGTACTGATGCACATGGCGGAATTCGTGCGTGAGCAGGCGTCGCGTATCGTGGCCGCGCAGCACGAACACCGCATGGCCGAGCGTGAGGCCGATCGTCCCCGGCGCCAGCAGACCGGTGTCGCGCGCGATGGCGCCCAGCGCCGGCGTGTCGGGGAACGGCAGCCGGTCGGCGACCACGACGCGGATCCGCTCCGGTTGCGCGACGCCCACGACACGCGCGTCGTCGGCCTGCGCGGGCGTCAGCGGCACGCCCCGCGCGAGCCCGTGGGCCGCCTGCGCGTCGGCCCACGCGACGGCGTCGGGTAACGCGGACGGCAGGATGTCGGCAAGATCGATCATCGTGGCGGCTCCTCGGGTCTGGACGGTGCAATCAGGCACCAGTTTATCTCCGAATCAGGGTGGTCCGCGAGACACGCCGTCCGCCGGACCGCGACGATTCCTCGGGAATACCCTCCCCGCCTGCCCCTACCGCCCGTCCCATTTCACGACGATTATTTCGCTTCAAGACACATTCGATACCCAGATGTCTCAAAAATGTTCCGGAGGTGCACCATTTCCCGTTTCGGCGGCATATATTGGTCAGAAGAACCGCCGCGGCGACAACCGGCAGAGCGGCCCGCGGCGTCATCCCGAAGAGGACCGCTAGATGATCAGGGTAATTCTGGCTGACGATCACGCAGTCATGCGAGACGGACTGCGTCACATCCTGGAAACGGCCGGCGGTTTCGAGATCGTCGGCGAGGCGAGCGACGGCGCGGCCACGCTCGCGCTGGCCGAGCGTCGCGCCGCCGACGTGCTGCTGCTCGACCTGTCGATGCCCGCGCCGACCGGTATCGAGTTGATCCGGCTGGTCAAGACACAGGCGCCATCGCTGCGCATGCTGGTGCTGACGATGCACGCGGAAACGCAGTACGCGGCGCGCACGTTCAAGGCCGGCGCGACCGGCTACCTGACGAAGGACAGCGCGACCGCCGAGCTCGTCCAGGCCGTCACCAAGGTCGCGGCCGGCGGCGTGTACGTGAGCGCGTCGGCGGCCGAAAGCCTCGCGCGCACGATGCGCGCGCCGTCCGAAATGCTGCCGCACGAGCGGTTGTCCGAGCGCGAACTCGACGTGATGCGCCGCATCGTCGCGGGCCAGACGGTCACGCGGATCGCGGCGGACCTCACGCTGAGCGCGAAAACGGTCAGCACCTACAAGACGCGCATCCTCGAGAAGATGGAGCTGCCGCACGAAGCCGCGCTGGTGCGCTACGCGATGCGCCACGATCTCGACCTCGGCGTCGACGACGCATGATGCCCGCATTCCGCTTCCGCCCGGCCGCGGCCGATGACGACGACGACACGTCGGAGCCGTCGCGCCTGTTCATGTCGTCGCTGCCGCCCGAGCGGCGCGAGCGGCGGCTCGCGATCGCGACGGTCGTCGTGTCGGCCCTGATCTTCGTCGCCCTCGCGCCGTTCGCGGGCATGCCGCTTGCCCGCGTGTGGGGCTTCATCCCCGTGTACCAGTCGGCGATCGTCGTCAACGACATGGTGACGGCCGGCCTGCTGCTCGGCCAGTACGCGATCCTGCGCGAGAAATCGCTGCTCGCGCTCGCCGTCGGCTACCTGTTCACGGGCTTCATGGCCGGCACGCACATGCTGACCTTTCCGGGGCTGTTCACGCCGACGGGCCTGCTCGGCGCGGGCGAACAGACCACCGCATGGCTTTATCTGTTCTGGCACGGCGGCTTTCCGCTGGCGGTCGTCGCGTACGCGCTGCTGCGCGCGGCGCCGCGCGCGCATCCGCCATCGCTCGAGCAGCGTCGCGCCACGATTCCGCTCCTGCTCTGCATCGTCCTGACGGCCGGCGCGACCGCCGCGCTCGCGCTGCTCGCGACCGCGGGCCACGACCTGCTGCCGCGCATCATGCACGGCAACCGGATGGCCTCGACGATGACGAACGCGATCGCGGTCGTCTGGGCGCTGAACCTTGCCGCGCTCGTGCTGATGTGGCGGCAGCGGCGCCGTCATTCCGTGCTGGACCTGTGGGTGATGATCGTGCTCGTCGCCTGGCTGTTCGACATCGCGCTGTCGTCGATGCTGAACCACGGGCGCTTCGACCTGGGCTTCTACGCGGGGCGGACCTACGGCCTCGTCGCGTCGGGCGTCGTGCTGTTCGCGCTGCTGTTCGAGAACGGCCGGCTGCATGCGCAGACGGTGCGCGCGCTGGCCGGCGCGCGCTACCAGCACCTGCTCGTCGTGCAGAAGAGCGCGCAGCTCAACGAGGCGAACGAACGGCTCGAGCAGCGCGTCGCGGCGCGCACCGCGCAGTTGAGCGCGTCGAACCGCGACCTGCGGCGCGAAGTCGAGGAGCGCGTGCGTGCGGAGCGGGCGCTGCAGGCATCGCGCGAGGAGCTGCGCGAGATCGCGGCGATCAGCGCGAGCGCGCGCGAGGCCGAACAGCGCCGCATCGCGCGCGAACTGCACGACGAACTCGCGCAGACGCTCGCGACGCTGAAGAACGATCTCGAATGGCTGCTCGATCACGTGCCGCAGGACGATGCGCCGCTGGCGCGCAAGATCGCGGCAATGCATGCGCTCGCGCGCGGCGCGGTGACGGCCACGCGGCGCATCGCGTCGGACCTGCGCCCGCTGATGCTCGACGACCTCGGGTTCGCGGCCGCGATGCAATGGCTCGTGGAGGATTTCCGGCACCGTCACGGCATGGCGTGCGCGCTGCACGTCGAGCCGGGCGAATTGCAGCTCGACGAACCGTATGCGACGGCCGTGTTCCGCATCGCGCAGGAAGCGCTCGCGAACGTCGCGCGGCACGCGGCCGCGTCGAGCGCGACCGTGGCGCTCGTTTATCGTGACGAAACGATCGCGCTGACGATTCGCGACGACGGTGCGGGATTCGATCCCGGTGCGCCGCGCAAGTCGGGATCGTTCGGGCTGGTCGGTTTGCGCGAGCGTGCGTATCTCGTCGGCGGCACGCTGCGGATCGATACGACGCTCGGTGAAGGGACGACGGTGGAGGTCGACATTCCGGTCGCGGCTGCGCATGTGGCGATCGCGCATGACGAACGGGGGGCGTCGCCGACGGAGGGGTAAGGGTGAAGCAGCAACGGCGGAATACCGCTGCGGGGATCGGAACGGAAGCCGGGACCGCGCGGAACCGCGGCCCCGATGCGTCCCGCGCCGCTCACGCCCGCACCGCCACCATCCCCCGCTCCGAACGCGTCCACGCGACCAGCGCGCCGATCCCGAGCAGCGCGAGGCACACGATCGGCACGATCATCGGACCGAACGCGGTGCCCGTCACCTTGCCCGCGAACGGCATCAGGTTCTGGCTGAAGAAGCCGCCGAGGTTGCCGATCGAATTGATCGCCGCGACGCTCGCCGCCGCACGCGCGCCGGTGAAGTAGCGCGGCGGCATCGACCAGAAGCACGGATACAGCAGCGGAATGCACGCGCCGCCGAGCACGAGCGCGACGAAGCGCAGCGGCGTCGACGGCAGCACGAGGCTCAGCAGGAAGCCGAGCGCGCCGAGCGCCGCGACGATCGCGATCGTGCGCAGGATGCTCTTCGCGCGGCGCAGCTTCGATGGCAGCCACAGCAGCAGCACGACCGCGAGCGCCCACGGCAGCATGCTCAGCAAACCGTTCGTACTGCTCGACACGCCGAACGATTTCACGAGCGTCGGCAGCCAGTACGTGACGCCGTACAACGACGTCGACATCAGCATGTAGGTCGCCGCGAACAGCATCACGCGCGGATCGAGCAGCGCCTTCCACGGCTGCGCATGCTCGGCCTTCGCCGGCTTCTCGCGCTCCAGCGCGGCCGCGACGATCTGCTTCTCGCGTTCGTCGAGGAACGGCGCATCGCGGAACGACGCCGGCAGCACGCGGAACACGACGATCGCGACGATCACGGCCGGGATGCCCGTCGCCACGAACACCCACTGCCAGCCCGCGAGGCCCCACACGCCGTTCAGGCTCAGCAGCACGCCGCCGACCAGCGAGCCGAGCATGTTCGCGAGCGCGCTGCCGAGCGTGAAGATGCCGAGCACCTTCGCGCGGTAGCTTTGCGGAAACCACAGCGTCAGGTAATAGATCACGCCCGGATAGAAGCCGGCCTCCGCGATCCCGAGCAGGAAGCGCAGCGAACAGAACGCGGGCATCGACGTCGTGAAGCCCATCAGCACGGTGATGAGGCCCCACGTCAGCATGATCCGCGCGAGCCACACGCGTGCGCCGTAGCGATGCAGCGCGAGCGTGCTCGGCACCTCGAACAGCAGGTAGCCGATGAAGAACAGCGACGACGCGAGACCGAACGCGGCCTCCGTCATCCCGAGGCTGTGCACCATCTGCAGTTTCGCGAAGCCGACGTTCTGCCGGTCGATGAACGCGATCAGGAACATCACGACGAGGATGGGCATCAGGCGCCGCGCCATCTTCGACATGACGCGCTGCTCTTCGGCGGACGCGGGGTCCAGGGGTTCGGCGGTATTCACTGCGGGCTCCTCCGTGAATCGGTTGCTTGTCGGTTGAATCGGCGCCGCGCGCGATGCACGCGCGGGCGCAGGGGTGTTCGATGAAATCGGGGTTCGGCGGCGGACGGCGACGGTCAGCCGGTCCGGTAGTCGTCGAGCATCGGCGCGAACATCTCGTGCCACGCGCGCGGCTTCGCCTTGATCGTGCCGGCGAGATACAGGAATTCGACGTAGTCCATCAGCTGGTTCGGCCGCACCGAGAAACGCGTGTCCGGCGCGGCGAGCATCTGCATCACGTCGTCGTGCGACACGCCGACGCCCGACGAGGCCGCATACAGCGCGGCCGCCGCGCGCGGGTCCTGCGCGATCAGGCGGTTCGCTTCGTCGAGTGCGCCGAGAAATGCCGAGGCCAGCGCGGGCTCCGTGTCGACGAGCCGCTTCGGCGCGAACACGACGTCGAGCGTCAGCGGGCCGAGCACGTCGACCGAATTCACGACGCGATGAATGCCCGGCTGCCGCAATTCGAGGGTCGAGAACGGCGGCGACGTGAAGTGCGCGGTGACGCCGTTCTCGCGGCGGATCAGCGCCTGCATCGCCTGCGGATGCGGCAGGTTCACGGTGATCGAATCGAGCTGCGCGAAATGCTTCGCGCCGAGCTGCCGGCTCGCGACCATCTGCAGCACGACCGCCGACAGCGACGTGCGGATGCCCGGTACGGCGATCCGGTCCGACGGCGTGAAGTCGCGCAGCGACGCGAGGCCCGGCCGATTCGCATTGAGCGACAGCGACGTCGTGGACAATCCGCTGATGCCGATCACCTCGACGTTCGGGATCCCGCGCGCCCGCGCCCACAGCTCGATGAAGCCCGGCGCGCCGGCGCCCGCGAAATCGAGCGTGCCGGCCATCATCGCGTCGTTGACGGAATTGCCGCCGTCGAGCAGCACCCAGTCGACCGCGACCTCGCGCAGGCCGTGCCGCGCCGCGTGACGCTCGAACAGGCGCTGCTTCTCCATCACGAGCAGCGGCAGGTACAGCACGCCATAGCCTTTCGAGATCCGCACCGTGCGCGGCTTCGCGCGCACCAGCGACGGTGCGGCAAGCATGCCGAGGCCGGCGGCGAGCAACGCGCGGCGGCGTGGCGACGCGATCATGCGCATGCCTGCGGACGGTGGGCGGCAAGCGACGACGCGGCAGCCCGCGTCAGGCTTCGCCGTGCATTCGGCCGCGCCTTCGTCGTGCCCGTGACATGCTGCATGTTGCCGTCTCCTCTGGTATTAATGCCGTCATCGCTCGTTCCGGCTGAACACAGGTTATCGAGCGAGTCTGAGAAAATGCTGACATCCCGGCCCCGGGAAAACCCCTAACTCATCTACCTGCAAACGGCACCATGCGCATTCTCGTCGTGGAGGACGATGCCGAAATCGGCGCGGCGATCCGCAGCCGCCTCACGCGGCTCGGCCATGCCGTCGATCTCGAAACCGACGGCTCGACCGCGAACGGCTTGCTGCGCGTCGAGCGCTTCGACCTCGTCGTACTCGATGCGAACCTGCCCGGCCTCGACGGCTTCGCGGTGCTGCGCAACCTGCGCGCGTCGGGCAGCACGACGCCGGTGCTGCTCGTTACCGCGCGCTCCGCGATCGACGACCGCGTGAGCGGCCTCGGCCTCGGCGCCGACGACTATCTCGTGAAGCCGTTCGACTACCGCGAGCTCGATGCGCGCGTGCAGGCGCTGCTGCGCCGCAACAGCGGTCATGCGAACGACGTGCTGACGCTCGGCGGCCTCGTGATCGACCGCAGCAGCCGGCTTGCCGAACTCGACGGCCAGCCGCTGTCGCTGTCGCGCCAGGAGTTCGCGCTGCTCGAGATTCTCGCGAGCCGCCCGCAGCGGATCTTCTCCAAGGACGAACTGCTGAATCAGCTGTTCAGCTTCGGCAACGAGCCGACCGCGAACGCGGTCGAGCAATACGTGACACGCGTGCGCAGGAAGCTGCAGGGCAGCTCGGTCGAGATTCGCACCGCGCGCGGGATGGGGTATCAGATTGCCGCGCATTGACTGGTTCCCGAAGACGCTGTTCGGGCGCACGCTGCTGTTCATCGCGCTCGTCGTCGCGACCGGCGCGCTCGCGCTTGCCGCGATCGCGCGCTACTACGCGGGCGTCGCGGCCGAACGCGCGTACGACCAGTTGCTCGCCGGCGCGTCGATCCAGGTCGCGGAGAACCTGTACGTGCAGGGCGGCGTGCTCGCGCTGAACCCGCCCGTCGCCGCGCTGTCGACGCTGTCGCGCTACGACCTCGTCTACTACAAGGTCGTCGATTCGCGCGGGGTCGTCGTGGCCGGCTACAACGACCTCGCGAGCCCCGCGACGCTCGCCGCCGCGAAGCAGGGCCCGGCGTTCGCGAACGCCGTCTACCAGGGGCACCGGATCCGCACCGCGACCATCGCGCGCTACATGCCCGAGGAAAGCACGCCGGGCTGGGCGCTCGTCACCGTTGCGCAGACAACCAACGCGCGGCAGCAGTTGACGAACGACATGAGCATCAAGGTGTGGACGCTGATCCTGCTGATGAGCGTGCTCGCGATCGGCGCGAGCGGCCTCGCGATCCGGCGCGGGCTGCGCCCGCTCGCGCAGATCGGCACGATCATCGCCGCGCGCGATCCGGCCGATCTGCGGCCGGTGGCCGTCGATACGCCGAGCGAGATCGACGCGATCATCGGGTCGATCAACGGACTGATGCACCGCCTCGCCGAGCGGATCAACGCGATGCAGCGCTTCATCGCCGATGCCGCGCACCAGATGCGCACGCCGCTCGCGCGCCTCGACGCACAGATCGAATTGCTCGACGGGGAAGTCGATCCCGCGCGCCATGCGGCGCGGCTCGATGCGCTGCGCGCGACCTGCTCGGACGTCGGCCGCCTGACGGGGCAGTTGCTCAATCATGCGATGGTGATTCATCGCACCGAGGTCGTGCCGCTGCAACCCGTCGACCTCGTCGCGCTCGCGAAGGACGTGCTCGGCCGCACGATTCCGCTCGCGGACGCGCGCGACGTGGCCGTCGCGTTCGCGAGCGACACGCCGCATGCGTGGATCGACGGCGATGCGATCAGTCTGCAGGAAGCGTTGTCGAACGTGCTGCACAACGCGCTGCTGCATGGGCATGCGGACGACATCGTCGTGTCGGTCGCCAGCGAGGGCAATGCGGATCGAGCGGTGACGCTGACCGTCACCGACAACGGGCGGGGGATTCCGCGCGAGCATTGGGACGCGGCATTGCAGCCGTTCGTCCGGATCGCGCCGGACGGCAGCGAGCGTCGAACCGGGTCGGGGCTGGGGCTCGCGATCGTGCAGGAAGTGATGAAGGCGCACGGCGGGCGTGTCGGGTTCGCGTTTCCCGATGCGGGCGGGTTCGCGGTGGTGTTGACGTTTCCGCGGGCGGTGACGGCGCACGCCGGCGAAACCTGACCCGGTCGAACGTGACCGACGGCGGACAAACGTCTACGCCGCCTCCCCGCCCAGATACGCATCGCGCACGCGCTCGTCATCGAGCAGCGTTTTCGCGGGGCCTTGAAGCACGACGCGCCCCGTCTGCAGCACGTAGCCGTAGTGCGCGATCTCCAGCGCAAGGCTCGCGTTCTGCTCGACCATGAACACCGTCACGCCCTGCCGGTTGATCACGTCGATCAGCTCGAGCACCTTGTCGACGTAGAGCGGCGACAATCCCATCGTCGGCTCGTCCATGCAGATCAGTTTCGGCCGCGCCATCAACGCGCGCGCCATCGCGAGCATCTGCTGCTCGCCGCCGGACAGCGTGCCCGCACGTTGCACGAGCCGCTCGCGCATGCGCGGAAACAATTCGAGCACGCGCTCGTAGTCGTCGGCCACCGCCGTGCGATCGCCGCGCGTATAGGCTCCCATCAGCAGGTTCTCGCGCACGCTCATGTCGCCGAACAACCGCCGCGCCTCGGGCACGGCCGCGATCCCGCGCCGCACGCGCTGCGGTGTCGCGAGCGCGGTCACGTCGTCGCCATCGAAGTGCACGACGCCGCGACGCGGCCGCATCAGCCCGAGAATCAGCTTCATCGTCGTCGACTTGCCGCTGGCGTTGCCGCCGAGCAGGCTGACGATCTGCCCGCGGCCGACTTCGACATTCATGTCGAAATGCACCTGCACAGGCCCGTAAAAGGTGTCGAGGTGTTCCAGTTTCAGCAGCGCATCGGTCATGGTCGCGTCGAGTCCGGAAGAAGGTGCGCTCATGCAGCCGCCTGCACGGTGCGCCCGGCGGCCGCGCCACCCGCATGGCGACGTCCGAGATAGGCTTCGATCACGCGTGAATCGCGGCGTACGTCGCGCGGCGCGCCTTCGGCGATCTTCGCGCCGTTGTCGAGCACGATCACGCGGTCGGACACGCGCATTACGAGTTCGAGCTTGTGCTCGATCAGCAGGATCGTCAGGCCGCGTGCCTTCAGCGACTGGATCAGTTGCAGCATCTCGGCGGTCTCGGTCTCGTTCATCCCCGCGGTCGGCTCGTCGAGCAGCAGCAAGCGCGGATGCAGCGCGAGCGCGCGGGCGATTTCCACGCGTCGCCGGTTCGCATACGACAGGCTGTGCGCCGGATGATCGATGCGCGGCGTGAGGCGCTCGCCGAACCCGGCGATGATGTCACGCGCCTCGTCGCGCAGCGCCGCTTCCTCGCGCCGCACCGACGCGGGCCGCACGAGCGCGCGCCACACCTCGGCCGCCGCGCCGAGTCCCGGCCAGCCGGGCCGCGCCGCGCGCAGCCGCCCGTGCGCGCCGATCAGCACGTTGTCGAGCACGCTCAGGTTGCCGAACACGCGGCCGTGCTGGAACGTGCGTGCGATTCCGAGCGCGGCGAGCCGTTCCGGCGCCGTGCCCGTGATGTCTCGGCCGTCGAACGTCACATGGCCGGCATCGGGCCGGTCGGCGCCCGCGATCAGGTTGAACAGCGTCGACTTGCCCGCGCCGTTCGGGCCGATCACGCTCAGCAACTCGCCGTCGGCGAGCGTCAGGCTCGCGGCGTCGAGCGCGGTCACGCCGTCGAAGCGGCGCGTCAGGCCCTGCACGTCGAGCAAGGGTCGGTTGGTGGTCATCGCATTGTTCCTCATACCGTGCCGAGCAGGCCTTGCGGCCGAAACCGGACGAGCAGCAGCAGCACGAGGCCATAGATCAGCATCCGGTAGTCCGCCGCCCAGCGGAACAGTTCCGGCAGCCCGATCAGCGCGATCGCGCCGACGACACCGCCGAGCACGTTGCCGAGCCCGCCGAGAATCACCATCGTCAGCGCGAGAATCGACACCTGCGAATCGAAGGTCTGGTGATTGATATAGCTGTACAGGTGCGCGGCGATGCCACCGCTCACGCCGGCCGCGACGCCGCCAACCGCGAACGCGATCGCCTTGTAGCGATTCGGCGCGATGCCGTGCGCGCGTGCGGCGACGTCGTCCTCGCGCACCGCGCGCAACGTGCGGCCGAGATGCGAGCGAAGCAGCCGCACCTGCACGAGCGCGAACACGACCAGCACCGCGAGGGTGAACCAGTATGCGGCGCGCGCGGTGCCCGCCCATGGCAGCGGCGCGATGCCGGTGATGCCGAGCGGGCCGCGCGTGAGGCCGTCCCAGTTCAGGATCACGAGGCTCACCACTTCGCCGATGCCGAGCGTCGCGATGGACACATAGTGCCCGCGCAGCCGGAATGCCGGGTAGACGAGCAGCGTACCGAGCGCGGCGGTGATCGCGCCCGCGCACGGTATCGTCACAGCCGGCGACCAGCCGAGATCCGACGACAGCAGTGCCGACGCATACGCGCCGATCACGAGCAGCGCCGCATGCCCGAGCGAGATCTGCCCGACCGTGCCCGCGACGAGCGTGAGGCTCAGCGCGAGCAAGCCATACAGCCAGGCGTTGGTCAACGTCTGCAGCACGTATGGCGACGCGCCGAGCCACGGCAGCACGGCCGCCAGCGCGATCAGCACGACGACGAGCGGACGCGGCACACGCGCAGCCTGCGCGGCCGCGAGGAAGGTGCCGGTCATCGGTTCCGGCGGCAGCGCGCGATTCCTGCTGAACAAGCCGTTCGGCCGCCATACGAGAAACAGGATCAGCAGCCCGAACGCGAACAGGTCGCGATAGCTCGTGCCGAACAGCGCGACGCCGTAACTTTCGACGAGACCGAGCAGCAGGCTGCCCGCGATCGCGCCCGGCACGTTGCCGAGCCCGCCGATCAGCAGCGCGACCACGCCCTTCAGCGTCGCCTGGAAGCCCATCGCCGGATCGATGCTGTTGTAGTACATGCCGACCAGCAGGCCGCTGACGCCGCCGAGCGCACATGCGATCGCGAACACCGCCTGGTTCACGCGGTCGACATCGACGCCCATCTGCAGTGCGGCGTCACGATCCTGCGCGGTCGCGCGCACGGCCCAGCCGAGGCGCGTGAAGCGCAGGAAGCCGTATAGCAGCACAGCCGCCATGATGCCGATGCCGGCGATCAGCAGGTCGAGCGAGCCGAGGGTCGCGCCGGCGATTCTCAGGTGCCAGTCGGGCAGCGGCGTCGGCACCGCGCGCGGGTCCGCGCCGAACGCGAGTTGCGCGAGCTGGTCGAGAATGAAGCTGATGCCGATCGTCGCGAGCAGCGGCGCGATGCGCGCCACGTGGCGCAGCGGCCGCAACCCGATCCGCTCGATCGCGATGCCGAGCGCGCCGCAGCCCAGGACCACCGCCGCGAGCGCGACCGGCAGCGGCAATCCGAAGCGCGTCAGGCACAGCCAGCCGATGAAGGCGCCGACCATATAGACCGAGCCGTGCGCGAAGTTGATCAGATGCGACACGCCGAAGATCAGCGCGAGCCCGACCGCGAGCAGCGCGTAGATGTTGCCGACGATGAGGCCGTTGAGCGTGTAGTCGAGCCAGGAAGCCATCACGATGCGTCCGTCATTAGCATGCGGTTCGGGGGCGGGCTCAGCGCGCCGCGAGCTGCGGCTTCGCGCCGTCCCACAGCGCCCACTGCCCCTGCTTCACGACGAGATACACGGTGCGTGCGCCCGCGACACGGCGCGTCTGCGAATCGAAGCGCACCTTGCCGAAGATCACGCTCGGCACGTCGCTCACTTTCGCGAAACCGTCGTGCGCGGCCTGCCGCGTCGCGCCGTAGCGGCGCAGCACCTCGGCCGACAGGATCAGCGCATCGTATGCGCGCGCAACGAACGAATCGGGATCGGCATGAAATTTCGCGCGATAGCGCTGCACGAACGCCTGCACCTCCGGGCGCGGCTCGGCCGGGAAGAAGTTCGATTCCGTATAGACGCCGTCGACGGCCGTGCCACCGAGTTCCAGGAACTTCGGCGAATACACGGAGCCAACCGCTGCGATCGGCAGCGTGACGCCCGACGTGCGGGCCTGCCGCACGATCTGCGCGCCGTCCGCGTAGTAGGAGATCAGCACGATCGAATCGGGCTTCGACGCGCCGATCCGTACGAGCGTCGAGCGGAAATCCTTTTCCGTCGGCTGGTAGCCTTCGGCCGCGACGACCTGTGCGCCGAGCCCCGTCACCGCCTTCGCGAAGATGTCCTTGCTGGTGCGGCCCCAGTCGGTGTTCAGGTACAGCACCGCGACCCGCTTGAAGCCGAGTTCCTTCACCGCGTAGCGCGCGAGCAGCGGCTGCTCCTCGGCCTGGCTCAGTGCGGTGCTCCACAGATAGTCGCCGCCCTTGGTGAAATCCGGATGCGAGTTCGTGAAGCCGAATTGAATCAGTTGTCCGCGCTGGTAGATCGGCGACGCGGCCATCGACGTCGCGCTGGAGAAGTCGCCGAGCTCGATCACGATGCGCGGATCCGCGACGAATTTCTGCGCGATCGCCACCGCCTGACGCGGGTCGCTGCGGCTGTCCTGGAAGTCGACCGCGAGCGGCCGGCCGTGGATGCCGCCGCTGCCGTTGATCTCGTCGAGCGCGAGGTCGAAGCCGCGCTTCCACTGCTCGCCGTATTGCGCGTCCTGCCCGGTGAGCGGCCCACTCACGCCGATCACCACCGGCTCGCCCGATACGCCCGCCGCGAGCGCGCCGCCCGTCGACAAGCCCCATGCAGCAGCCAGTGCTGCCACCGTGCCCAGCACGCGCCGCCATGCGCCGCGTGCGTCGTTCCCCGAAACGTTCATGCGTCCCCCACCATCGGTCAGTCGAAAAGAGTGAGGGCATGTAACCATCCGGTTCAGGGCGCTCAAACGAAGTTTTGCGCATATCGATATCGCGTGCGGCGCGAAGCAACATGCACTTGCCGTGGTCTCCCGCATATCGCGTGTCGCGCGACGCATCGGCGTGCACCGCAGCGCATTGATTCGATTGATGTTTGCCGCGCGGCGCCGCTTCCGGTCGATCCGCAGGCCCGCATGGCCTGCCGTCGACACGGGTGCGCGCTTCGCATTTTTCGCGCTGTCGATACGAAAAATCATTATATGAATCTCGCATGATGGCACTCCTACAATGCGCAAATCGCATCATCGGAACGCGTCATGGAGTTGCATCAACTCGAAGCCTTTTCCGCGGTCATGTCGACCGGCAGCGTGACCGGCGCGGGTGAACTGCTCGGTCGTTCGCAGCCGGCCGTCACGCGGCAGATCCAGGAACTCGAAGCCGATCTCGGCTATACGCTGTTCGACCGCCACGGCCCCCGCGTCACGCCGACTGGCCGCGCGTTCCTGCTGTACGAGGAAGTCGAACGCTCGCTTGTCGGCCTGCGTGCAATCGAAGCGCGTGCGCGCGCGCTCGGCGACGACACGGCCGAACCCGTTCGCCTCGCGGCGACGCCTTCGCTCGCGGCCACTCTCGTGCCGGCCGCGCTCGCCGCGTTGCCCGACGACGCGCACGCGCCGCACTACCAGCTGCGCAGCGAGTCGGCCGAGCACGTCGTGCACGAAGTGCTCGCCGGCACGGCCGATATCGGCGTCGTCACGCTGCCGATGGCGCATGCGGGGCTCGACGTGCACTGGATCGCACAGACGCCCTGCGTCGCCGTGTTGCCGGCCGGCGATCCGCTCGCGGACAAGCCGCGCATCGCGCTGCGCGATCTCGCACGCCGCCGCATCGTGACGGTCGCGAACCGGCACCGGCTGCGCCAGCGGATCGATGCGGCATTCGCGGCCGCACGCGTCGATGCGCGCGTGTTCATCGAAACCAATGCGTCGCTGAATGCGGTGATGGCCGCGCGCGCGGGCGTCGGAATCGGCATCGTCGACCCGGCGATCGGCGTGGCGCTGCCGGTGGACGGCGTCGTCGCACGTCCGCTCGATGTGGACATCCCGTTCGCGTTCGGTGTCGCGACGCCGACCGGCAAGCCGCGCACGGCCGCCGTCGATGCGCTGCTCGACGCGCTGCACCGCACGACGCGCACGCTGCTCGACGACGTGATCTTTCACGACGCATCCGTACATGACGCGTTGTTGCGAGGCGACCGGTTGCGCACCGATCGCCCGCCTCGCGCGACACGCACGGCACGCGCCCCACGCGCACGCCGTACCCGCCCGGAGGCCGCATGACGGCGACGCCCGACACGCACGAGGCACTCGACAGACTCGAAGCCCGCCTCGCCCAGGACCTGCGCTGGCTCGATCTGCCGGCACCATCCTGGGTGCCGCCACGTGACGTCGACGGCACGCGCGTGCTCGACGTCGCGATCGTCGGCGGCGGGATGGCGGGGCTCGCGGCCTCCGCCGAACTGCGCCTGCTCGGCATCGACAACCAGTGCGTGATCGACCGCGCGCCGGCCGGCTACGAAGGCCCGTGGGTCACGTTCGCGCGGATGGAGACGCTGCGCTCGCCGAAACAGCTCACCGGCCCCGCGCTCGGCCTGCCCGCGCTGACGTTCCGCGCGTGGTTCGAAGCGCAATACGGCCGCGACGCGTGGGACGCGCTCTACAAGATTCCGCGCACGCAATGGATGGAATACCTGCGCTGGTATCGCCGCGTGCTCGACCTGCCGGTGCGCAACGACACCGCGCTCGTGGCGCTGCGTCCGCGCGACGACGGCCTGCTCGCGCTCGACCTGCGCGCGAACGGCCAGGCGCAGACCGTGCTCGCACGGCACGTCGTGCTGGCGACCGGCCGCGACGGGCTCGGCGGCCCGTACGTGCCGCCCGTCGCGCAACGCGCGCCGCGCACGCGCTGGGCCCATTCGTCCGAGCCGATCGATTTCAATTCGCTCGCCGGCAAGCGCGTCGGCGTGGTCGGCGCGGGCGCGTCGGCGTTCGACAATGCAGGCACCGCGCTCGAAGCGGGCGCCGCGCGCGTCGACCTGTTCTTCCGTCGCGCGGACATTCCGCGCATCAACAAGCTGACGGGTATCGGCAGCCCCGGCCTCGTGCACGGCTATGCCGATCTCGACGATGCAACGAAATGGCGCTTCATGCACTACGCGCTGACATCGCAAACGCCCCCGCCGCGCGACAGCGTGCTGCGCGTGTCGCGGCACGCCGGCGCGCATTTCCACGCAGGCAGCCCGATCGACGCGCTGGTCGAACACGCGGACGGCCTCGACGTCGTCACGCCGCGCGTCCGCACCACGGTCGACTTCCTGATCTTCGCGACGGGCTTTCATTCCGACTGGACGACGCGCACCGAATTCGCGTCGTTCGGGCCGCATGTGCGGCGCTGGAAGGATCGCTATCAACCGGAACCGGGCACGTGGCTCGACGAGCTCGCCGAGTCGCCCGATCTCGGTCCCGCGTTCGCGTTCCAGGAACGCGAGCGCGGTGCCTGCCCGGCCGTCACGCACATCCACTGCTTCAACCATGCGGCAAGCCTGAGCCACGGCAAGCTGTCCGGCGACATCCCCGCGATCAGCGCGGGCGCCGAGCGGCTCGCACGCGGCATCGCGAGCCGGCTGTTCGACGCCGATCGCGACCGCCACTATGACGCGCTCGTCACGTTCGCGACCGCGGAGCTGCAAGGCGACGAATGGCGCGACGCCGACGCATGAACGCCGCCGCGATCCACGACACTCACGACGACTGGAAACCACCACGATGACCGCCCTCCTCCCGCCGGCCGCCGCGCCGGATACGATCGACGCCATCGCCGGCCTGCGCGAAAGCGACGCAGTGGCCATGCTGCGTCGCGCACGCGACAAGGTTCTGCTCCATACGCGGCTCGCCGAAGCCGCGCTGTTCGACGCCGCGCTGTTCGACGCCGCGCTGCCCGATCTTTCGTTGATCGAACGATTGCATGCGGCACGGTATGTCGCGCAGCGATCGAATGCGCACGCGCTGGCCGCGACCTACCGCGCACGGCTGATCGACGCGGGCGGCACGCCGGACGACATCGCCCGTTCGGATGCCGATGCGTTCGACGCGCTGCCTCGACGCCTCGGCGCGCTCCTCGCGCATGCGCGACGCCTGACGCTCTCGCCCGTCGACGCGCGTCCGTCCGATCTCGATGCGCTGAAGTCGGCCGGGTTCACGACGCCCGCGATCGTCGCGCTCTCGCAGCTCGTCGCGTTCGTCGCGTATCAGCTGCGTGTCGCGGCGGCCGCGCGAGCGTTGCAGGCGCGCGCCACCCGGGAGGCAGCATGACTACGGCGACTCACGGTTTCACGTCCGACACGCTCGGCTGGCGTGCATGGCTCGACACGGTGCCGCTCGAGAGCGCAACGGCAGAGCAGCTCGCGGTGCTCGAAACGAGCCATCCTCAAGCGAAGACATCCGACTATTACCTGCTGCTCGTGCACCTGCCCGAGATCCTGCGGCAGCGTTCAGGCGTATTCAACGCGATCATGTACGGCCCCGGCGGACTGTCGCGCGCGGAACGCGAGCTGGCGAGCACTGCCGTGTCACGCGTGAACGGCTGCGTATATTGCGCATCGGTGCATGCGCAGCGCTTCACGCAACTTGCGAAGCGCACGGATGCGATCGACCAGGTGTTCGACGATCCGTCGACAGCCGGCACGACCGCGCGCGAACGCGCGATCATCCGCTACGCGATCGCGCTGACAGAACGGCCCGACACGCTGGATGAAAACGACATCGCCGCGCTCGAGGCGGAAGGGCTTACGCACGAGGAAATTCTCGACCTGTCGCACGCGATCGCGATCTTCGCGTGGGCGAACCGGTTGATGCTGACGCTGGGCGAGCCGGTGTTTCCGGAGCCGGCAACCGGCAGCTGATACGCTGGCGCAGGCAAGCACATGGGCTGACGCGCCGCCGCGCGTCACGCCTTGTGCGTCGACAACAAAATGCTCGTCTCCGTATTCGCGATCCCGTCGATCAACCGGATCGCGCCGAGCACGCGATCGAAATGCTCGAGCGAATCGGCGTGCAGCTCGGCGACCAGATCCCAGCGCCCGTTGGTGCTGTGGATCGACGCGACGTTCGGATGCCCGCGCAACACCTTCACCACTTCCGCGCCGCGATTGCCCTGCACCGCGATCGACATCAGCGCGCGGATCCGGTGCCGCTCGGCCGCCGGCTTGAGCCGCACCGTGTAGCCGACGATCACGCCGTTCTTCTCCAGCCGCGTCAGCCGGTTCTGCACGGTCGCGCGCGCGACGCGCAACGCCTTCGCGAGGGCAACCACGGGCATCCGCGCGTTGTCGCGCAGCAGCGCGATGAGCTGCCGGTCGACGTCGTCGAGCGTGATCATGAACGGACCTTCCTGTTGAACGTGAGACGGCCGCCAGCGTGCCGGACGGCGCGCATTTCGACCAGCGTGGATTGCACAAACTGCCGGATATGGCCAGCAATCTGCCAAGTCTATCGATAAATCTGCCACTTTTGCCGTCTTTTTGTTGGCTCGACTCACGGAAATAATGACTCCATCGCCCGGCCGCACACGCCGCGACACCGCTTTTGATGGAGCCGGGGCCCGGGCCGACGCGCCCGCCCCGCTCGACCAGGACGCCTGGACACCCGTACCGGCAAAAATTGGAGACAGACCGATGACCCGCTTCCTCGACGTTCCCGCCACCGCCCGACTGATCGCCAGGACGGGCGTCACGACGTTCCTGCGCGAACTCGTCGACACGCTGCGCGCCGATTACCTGCACTGGGCCGATTTCGACAAGTCGCCGCGCGTCGCGTGCCACTCGCGCGACGGCGTGATCGAGCTGATGCCCGTCGCGAACGCATCGCTGTTCGCGTTCAAGTACGTGAACGGCCACCCCGTCAACGCCGCGCGCGGCATGCACACGGTGATGGCGTTCGGCGCGCTGGCCGAAGTCGACACCGGCTATCCGCTGCTGCTCGCCGAACTCACGCTGACCACCGCGCTGCGCACGGCCGCGACGTCGGTGCTCGCCGCGCAGGCGCTCGCCCGCCCCGACTCGCGCACGATGGCGCTGATCGGCAACGGCGCGCAAAGCGAATTCCAGGCGATCGCGTTCCATACGCTGCTCGGCATCGAGGAAATCCGCGTGTTCGACGTCGACTCGCTCGCGACCGACAAGCTCGTGAAGAACCTCGCCGCCTACCCCGACTTGCGCGTCGTGCGCGCCGCGTCGACCGCCGACGCCGTGCGCGGCGCCGACATCGTGACGACCGTCACCGCCGACAAGGCATATGCGACGATCGTCACCGCCGACATGATCGAGCCCGGCATACACCTGAACGCGGTCGGCGGCGATTGCCCGGGCAAGACCGAGCTCGAGGCGAGCGTGCTGCAAGCGGGCCGCGTGTTCGTCGAATTCGAGCCGCAGTCGCGCATCGAGGGCGAAATCCAGCAGATGCCGGCCGACTTTCCGGTGACCGAGCTGTGGCGCGTGCTGCAGGGCGAGACGGCCGGCCGCGAACGCGCGGACGAAGTCACGGTGTTCGACTCGGTCGGCTTCGCGCTCGAGGACTACTCGGCGCTGCGCTACCTGTACGCGCTCGCGCAGCAGCACAACGCGGGCGTCGAGATCGCGCTGATTCCGCCGGCCGTCGATCCGAAGAACCTGTTCGCGCTGATCGACGATCCGGCCGCGATCGCGCGGGGTCACGCGGCCTTCGTGACCGAAGCCGTCGCCGCGTTCGCGCGCTGATCGTCATCCCGGGCGGCGTGCGCGCCGCCCTGCTCCCCGCTTCCCGCCCTCACCGTTCATGAATCTCGTATCGATCCAGGCGCCGGCCGCCGTCGTGATGATCCGGCCGCACCGCTTCCTGCCGAACCCGCAGACCGCGGCCGACAACGCCTTCCAGCGCACGGCCGCCGCCGGGGCGAACGACGCGCCGTCGGTGTCGGCCGCCGCGCGCGACGAAGTCACGGCCGCGGCGCGGACGCTCGCCGACGCAGGCGTGCGCGTGCACGTGTTCGACGACCACGGCGAGCGCGACACGCCCGACTCCGTGTTCCCGAACAACTGGTTCTCGACGCATCCGGGCGGGCACATCGCGCTGTTTCCGATGTATAGCCCGAACCGCCGCCGCGAGCGACGCGCGGACATCGTCGAGATGCTGAAGGCGCAATACCGCGTGCAGGACGTGATCGACTACTCGGGGCTCGAATACGACGACGTGTTCCTCGAAGGCACCGGTGCGATGGTGCTCGACCACGTCGCGCGGATCGCGTACACCGCGCGTTCGCGCCGCGCCGATCCGGTCGCGCTCGAACGCTTCTGCACGCACTTCAACTTCGAGCCGATCTGCTTCGACACGGCCGACGCGAACGGGAACCCGATCTATCACACGAACGTGATGATGAGCGTCGCAACGGCGTTCGCGATGGTCGGCCTCGACCTGATCGCCGACCGCCGGCGCCGCGACGAAATCGCGCAACGCCTGACCGAAACGGGCCGCACGGTGATCGCGCTCGATCACGCGCAGATCGCGAATTTCGCGGGCAATACGCTGGAATTGTCGGGCAAGGACGGGCGCGTGCTCGCGCTGTCGCGGCGCGCGTTCGACTGCCTCACGGGCGACCAGCGCGCGACGATCGAGCGCTCCGCGCGGCTGCTGCCGCTCGACGTGCCGACGATCGAACTAGCCGGCGGCTCGGTGCGCTGCATGCTCGCGGGCATACACCTCGCGCGGCGGGTAACCGCGCCGGATGCGATCGCCGTGGAATCGGCCGCGTTGCCACGCGAGACGACGCCGCAAATCTGACCGGCAGACTCACGAAGCGCAAACGGCTGCCGATGCGATGCAACGGCAGCCGTTTCTTGTTCGAAGGGTATTGAATCGAATCGGCGGGCGTCGGCCCGCATCGGCAACGCCGCAGAATGCTCCGGTATCCGAACGATACCGGAGCCCTCTCGCCGCTCACCCCGCCAGCAGCTTCAACCCGGCCGGCAGCGTTTCGCCGAACACGCGTGCCGTGTCGGCTTCGTCGAACGCGATCGCCTCGCGCACCATGTCGATCCACGCGGCCGACGCATTCGCGGCCGACAGACGCCGGATCACGGCCTCACGTGTCTCGTCCGGCAAATCGCGTTCGCGGTCGCCCGTCATCCGCGCGATTTGCGCGACCGCGAATGCCGCGGGTTCGACCTGCTTCCAGTCCAGCGCGAACAGCGCGTCGAGCCAGCGGTTCGCGACGTCGGCCGGCACGACACTGTGCGCGCTGCCGTAGAACGGCCGCCGCGCACCGATCCGTCCTAGCGCCCACGCGCACAGCGTGCGCTCGGCCGGCTTCTGCAATTGCACGATCAAACGCTCGGCCAGTTCCACCTTGCGCTCGACCGGCAATCGTTCGAGCGACGCGGACAAGCGCGTCATGTCGGCCGGGCCGACCTTGGCCGGGTCAAACGGCAGCTTGCGGCGCTTGTCATCGGACGGTTCGAGGAACGCGATGGCGTCGCGCACCTGCGTCTGCGCGTCGTCGTCGAGGCCGCCGGCCACGCGCCGCCACAGCGTCCACCACTCGGACCACACCTGCGCGTCGTTCACGTACTGAATCCCGTCGTCGAACAGCGGCCACAGCTGTTCGATGCGCCACGCATCGAGCGGATGGCCGAAGCCGGGCCGCAGGCAATAGCCGGCGAGGTTCAGCCACGCGCGTTCGTGATCGGCCGAGCGCCGGCGGCGACGCGCCCGCGCGAGCAACGCGTCGAACAGTTCGCGCGCGAGTGCGACGTCCCACTCGTCGCGCGGGCCGAGCACCTGTTCAAGTTGCGCACGCAACCGTCGCGTGTCCTTCGGCGTGACGTTCGCGGCCTTGCTGCCGAACGAGCGGTCGATCAGCTCGATCGCATGATCGAGACGCGGATGGCGTGCGAGCGCGGTGTCGTCGCCCTGCGCGGGCGCGTCGCCGCGCAACTGGAATTCGAGCCGCCAACGCCGCGACGCGTCGTCGGTCGCGATGCAGTGCAATTCGAGCGTGCCGACTTCGGTCAGCGATGCCGTGAGTTTCACCGGCGTTTCGCGTGCGTCGCTGCCGGCTTGCCGATCGACGACCGTCGCGATCGGCGGCAGCCGCACGAAATCGCCGCCGGCCAGTTCGACGAGATCGCCGGGCCGGTATGCCGTCTCGGCCACCGTCGACACGAGATGGAAACGCACCGGCTGCCCGAGCTGAAGCGCGAACACGCGCTCCTCGAGCCGGATCTCGCGGCCCTCTTCCGACCCGCGCGGCAGCAGGCAGACGCCACGCGGGGCCGCGTCGCCGTCACCATCGTCGAGCACGAGGAAATAGCTGCGCGCGGAGCCGCCGCCGATGCGCGGCGCATGCCCCGCCCGCGCAAGGCCGTAGGCCACCGCGCCGCGCGCGACCGCCACGTCCGGATGCGCGTTGTGCAGCACGTCGAGCGGCGCGCCGCGCCACGCGCCGAGCGTCTGCGCGAGGCGGCCGGCGAGCGCGCCCGCGCGAAACACGCCGCCGTTGAGCAGCAGCGTGTCGGGCAGCGGGCCTTCCGCATGACGATTCAGGAACGCGGCGACGTGGCGCGTGACGGCCGGGTCGCTCGCATACGGCAAGCCGAATTCGACGATCGCGGCCCGCGCGCGGCGCGGCAGCTCGCCGGCATCGACCTGCGGAAAGAAGCCGTCGACGACGATCTGCTCGACTTCCTGCCGCGTCAGCTCGGCCGAACGCGCGCCGCCGACGAGCTTGCTGCCCGCGCCGAGCAGCGTCACGGTGACGGACGCCGGCGCGTCGTCGCCGAGCAGCCGCTCCTTCGCCGCGCGGCAGCGTTCGACGAGCTGCGACAGGCTCGCGGCGGACAGCCGCGTGCCGGGCTCGGTCAGCCGCGTCTCGACCAGGCGCGCGAGCGCGAGGTCCATGTTGTCGCCGCCGAGCATCAGGTGATTGCCGACGCCGACGCGCGTGAAGGCCGGTTCGCCGTCGTCGCCCGGCGCGACGTCGACGAGCGTGAGATCGGTCGTGCCGCCGCCGACGTCGCAGATCAGCACGCGGCGCGCGGCGGCAAACGTGTCGCGCAACGTCTCGCGCTGGCCGTACAACCAGTCGTAGAACGCGGCCTGCGGCTCTTCCAGCAACCGCAACGCCGGCAGTTTCGCGCGTTTGGCGGCCTCGACCGTCAACGCGCGCGCGCCGTCGTCGAACGACGCCGGCACCGTCAGGATGACGTCCTGCTTCGCGAGCGGCGCGTCGGGAAAGCGTGCATCCCACGCGGCGCGCACATGCGCGAGATAGCTTGCGCTCGCGTCGACCGGCGACACCTTGTCGACGCCTTCGGCCGCGCCCCACGGCAGGATCGCCGCGAGCCGGTCGACCGATGCGTGCGACAGCCAGCTTTTCGCGCTGGTGACGAGCCGCCCCGGCACCTGCGCGCCGAGCGTGCGCGCATAGCGGCCGATCACGGCCGGCGGCTCACCGGCCGTCGCATCGGACGCCCAGGGCAAGCGCAACGCATCCGGCGGCAGTTCGCCCGCCGCCGGGTGATAGCGCACCGACGGCAGCAGCGGCTGCGCGGCCACCGCGCCGGGGCCGACCAGCTGCTCGACGTCGAACACGCGGATCGCGTCGGAGCCGGCCTCGACGTATGCGACGACCGTGTTGCTCGTGCCGAGGTCGATGCCGACCGTATAGCGCTTCATCGCGCTCAGGCGGCGCCGCGCACGTCGAACTCGACCTTCCAGCGCTCGTTCGTGCCGCTCGGGATCGCCTCGAGTTCGAGCGTGCCGGCTTCGGTCACGCGCGCGTGCAGCTTCACCGGCACGACCTCGCCGACCGTGCGCCCTTCGGCAGGCAGCGTCGCCTGGATTTCCTCGAGTTCCTGCAGCTCTTCGGGCGACCAGTAGTCGAGCAGCGTGCCGACCTGGTCCTGGCGGCGCACCGACGATCCGAAGAAGCGGAACTGCACCGGTTCGCCAACGACGAGGCCGAACTCCTGCGGCGGCAGCGCCGCATCCGAGCCTTCCTCCATCCCGAACGGCGCGACGCACAGCGCCTGCACCGGCGGCTCCAGCCCCGGCACCGCGGGCATCGCCGATTCGATCGCGACGTAATACGCACGCGCCGTGCCGCCGCGAATACGCACGCCGCGGCCGCGCTTCACGTAACCGTAATAAGCCGCGCCGCGCGCGACCGCCAGATCGAGATCCGCGCCTTCGAGCAGGCGCGCGGACGGCGCGCCTTCGGCGGCCAGCCAGCCGTTGAGCGTGTCGAGCACGCGCTGCGTGAGCAGCGTCGACTTGAACACGCCGCCGTTGAACAGCACCGCGGTCGGATGCAGGAAGGTCGCGCCTTGCGGCAGCGTGCGCTGCACGCCGTCGAGCGCGTCGAGCGCCGCGACCTGGCGGCCGAGGAACGCCGCGAGATGGCGCGTGATGCCCGCATCCTGCGCATACGGCAGGCCGAGTTGCGTCAGGCCGACGCGCGCGCGGCTCACCGGACGCGCCGCCGCATCGACTTGCGGGAAGAAGCCTTCGAGGATCGTCTGCGTGAGTTCCGCGCGCGTCAGCTCCGTGCGGATCGAGCCGCCGATCAGCTTCGAGCCGCGGCTCGGCACGACGAGCGGCACCGCGTCGGTCGTCGGGTCGGACAGCAGCGTTTCCTTCGCCGCGCGGCACGCGTAGGTCAGCGCGCGCAGTTGCCACGGATCGGCCTGCGTGCCCTGCTGCGCGAGCTTGCGCGCGACCACGTGCGCGAGCGCGAGGTCCATGTTGTCGCCGCCGAGCAGGATGTGCTCGCCGACCGCCACGCGATGCAGTTCCAGGTTGCCTTCGCGCTCGACCACCGCGATCAGCGACAGGTCGGTGGTGCCGCCGCCGACGTCCACGCACAGGATCAGGTCGCCGACCCGCACCTGCTTGCGCCAGCCGCCTTCGCTCTTCTGGATCCAGCTGTAGAGCGCCGCCTGCGGCTCCTCGAGCAGCGTCATCCGCGAATAGCCGGCGGCACGCGCGGCTTCCGCCGTCAGTTCGCGCGCGGCCGGGTCGAACGACGCGGGAATCGTGACCGTCACGTCCTGGTCGGCGAACGGCGCGTCGGGATGCGCGTGGTCCCACGCTTCGCGCAGGTGCGTCAGGTAGCGGATCGAGCTTTCCAGCGGCGACACGCGCGACACCTCGGGCGGCGCATCGCTCGGCAGGATCGCCGCGCGGCGATCGACGCCCGGGTGGCACAGCCAGCTCTTCGCGCTCGACACGAGGCGGATCGGCGTGCCCGCGCCGCGGGTGCGCGCCATTTCGCCGACCGCGAAGGTGCGCGAGGCCGTCCACGGCAGCGTCAGGTCGCCCTGCGTCAGCTCGCTTTCATGCGGAAGATAGAGGAACGACGGCAGCAGGTCGCGCGACTCCAGCGCGCCCGGCGCGGTCAGCTGCGCGATCGGCAGCACCTGCTGCGTGATCTTTTCGCCGTCGCTCGCGGCGCTGTCGACGTACGACAGCGCGCAATGGGTCGTCCCGAGGTCGATACCGATCGAATAGCGCGGATCGCTCACAGTTCCACCTCCGCCGGTGCGACCACCGATGCGTCGTGGCTGCCCGTCAGCTTCGGCAGGCGCACGTCGGCCACGCGCCAGCCGCGATGGCTGACCGTACCCGTGAACGGCGCCGAGCCGACGACGTTGCCCGTCACGCGCACGGCCGTCGCGTCGAAGCCGGCCGGCAGCGTCACGCGGCTGCCTTCGGCTTCGTCGCGCACCGGCACGATCGTGAAATGCTCGCGCAGCGCGGCGCGGCAGCCGTCGTGCACGAGACGTGCGGCGGCGCCGATGTCGGCGTCCGCATAGCCGGCGATGTCTTCCTCGACGAAATCGATGAAGCGTGCATCGCGCTGCAGCAGGCCGAGCAGTTGCAGCGCGGCTTGCGGGCTCGCTTCGCGCAGCTCGGGGGCCGGGGCCTTCGCGGGCGCCGGAGCCGCGGCGGGGGCCGGCGCAACCGGCGCCGGGGCAACCGGTGCCGGCGCGCCGTCGCGCACGCGCAGCACGCCGGCCGCGAACTCGCGGTTGCCGATCACGGAAAAGAACGTGCCGACGGCCAGCGACAGCCGGCCGAAGAAGGACAGGTTGGATTCGGGCATGGGGTCTGGACTCCTGTGGGCTCGCGACACGGCGAGCATCTTGCCTGGGCGCCGGGCGGCGGCGTGCGATGGCGCACTGCCGCCGCCCGGCGCGTGATTCGGGCGCGCCCTCTCGGGTGCGGAAAACCCGTATTTTGCCCTGTGGCGGGCGAACCGGGCAGAAGTTGGGGGACAGAACACGGCGGCGTGCGGGTTTCGCGCGGCGCCGGATTGCATCGGACTGCCGGTTATCGGGTGATGGTTGCGATGTTGCGGCGCGTCAGCGCGGCTTGCGGGGGGCGCGCCGCCTTCGCCTCGAAATCGCGCGATAGCATGCCGGGCGTGACCTCGCCGAAACGCGCAAGCAGCACCGCTTCGGCCTCCTTCAGCGTGGCCGACAGATTCAAGAGACACGCCCGATCCGCCGCGCGCTGAAATCGGCGACGTGCTTGCCGGCACCGTGTCCGTTGATCGATCGCCGGGCGAGATCGCCGTGTTCGACATGACGGGACTCGCGCTGCAGGACCTGACCGGACGTTCGATCCCGTGGCCGTGTTGAACGGCACGGGCGTGGTATCTTCCATCGTCATGCGTCTATCCAGAATTTCCGCCATCTCGTTCGATCTCGACGACACGCTGTGGCCGTTCGGCCCCGCCGTCGAACGGGCCGAGGCGTCGCTGCATGCGTGGCTGATCGCGCACGCGCCCGATACCGCGAGCGTCGTGCCCACGTCGCAGGCACTGGGCCAGTTGCGCAACGAATACGAACGCTCGCGGCCGGACCTCGTCAGCGACTTCCGTGCGCTGCGCATCGGCTCGATCCGGCTTGCGCTCGAACGCGCGAACGAAGACGTCACGCTGACCGACCGCGCATACGACGTGTTCTATTCCGCGCGAAACCGGGTCGAGTTCTTCGACGATGCGTTGCCGGCGCTCGCGTGGTTGAGCGCGCGATTTCCGCTGATCGCGGTGACGAACGGCAATGCGGACCTTCAACTGACCGGCGGCGGCGAGTTCTTCCGCGACACGCTCAGCGCGCGCGCGTTCGGATTCGCGAAACCCGAGCCGGAAATCTTCCATGCGGCCGCCGCGAAGCTCGGCGTGCCTGCGGCGGAGCTGCTCCACGTCGGCGACGACTTTCACCTCGATGTCGTCGGCGCGTTGAATGCGGGGCTTCAAGCGGCCTGGGTGGTGCGTCACGAAGGACCGGAAGCGGAGCACGCCGCGCCGCGTGCCCCGTCCCCGCATCTGACCGTTCGCGACTTGTCGGCGCTGTGTCGTGCGCTCGGCGGCCCCGTCGAAGCGTCGTAACCGCGAGCCCGCCAGATCGCGGCCGAATTCGATCGCCCCCGTCGTCGGCAGGTCCGACCACTGCTTCACGCCGCCTTGCGCGCGTCCGCGATCCGTTGCGGCGCCTTCGGTCGCGCATAAAGCCGCTCGAGATACGCGCGCAATTGCGGAAACGGTTCGATCAGGTGGCATTCGCTCGCCCAGTCGATCAGGTAGACCGTCACGCAATCGGCCACCGTCAACGAGTCGCCGACGATGAATTCGCGCCCTTCGAGATGCTTTTCGAGGATCGCGGCCATCGTCGCGAAATCCTCGCGAGCCAGCTCGATATCGGCCGGCGAGCGCTTTTCCGGCGGATAGATGAACGAATGGCGCGTAATCCGCCACAGCGGCTGTTCAAGCTCCGTCACCGCGAACATCACCCACCGATACGCCTGCGCACGCAGCGCCAGATCGACGGGCAACAGCGCCTTCTCCGGGTACTTGTCCGCGAGATACAGCACGATCGCGGCCGACTCGGGAATCACGAGGTCGCCGTCCACGAGCACGGGTACCTTGCCGGCCGGATTGAGGCGCAGGAATTCGGGCCGCTTGTGCTCGCCCTCGAGCAGGTTGACCGACACGAACTCGAAATCCGCGTCCAGTTCCTTGAGCCCCCAGAGCGCGCGTTGCGAGCGCGTGCCGGCGAATCCGTAAAGCTTCATCGCAATGTCTCCTTTGATAATGTCGGGGAAAAATGCCGCGCACGGGCGACGGCCCATCGGCCGCGACGACCGCGCACGCAGCGCCCGTCGCCGCTCACATGCCCGGCACCGCGAGCACGGGCATCACGTCGATCGCGTCGCCCGGGAACAGCGTGAAATGCGGATGGCCTTCGAACAGCGCGGCGGCCGCGTCGTGCGATGCGGCGCGCACGACCGTGAAGCCGCTCATCGCATTGGCGGTGTCCGTCACACCGCCCTTGCCGATGGTCTTGGTCTTGCCGAGTGGCCCGCCGAGCTCGACGATCGCGTCGCGATGCCGGTCGACCCACGCGTGCCATGCGGCGATCCCCTCGCGCTCCCGCGCACGCCGCTCGTCCTCGGGCAGCGCCATCCACGCCTTCATGGCCGGGCTCTCCTTGCTGCCGAGGAATACCGCGAGATACAACTGCTGTTGCGCACCCATGCTTCCTCCGTCCGATGGCGGGAACGACGGGCTGCCGCTCCTCGTCCTTGACACAATAGGTTGATATCAACACAATTGCAACATGGCACGCAAAGAAGAGCTCCCTTTCGAAACGACGCTGATGGTGCGCGATTGCTGTCTGTGCCTGCACATGCAGCGCGCGGCGCGCAATCTCGCGCGCATCTTCGACGATGTGCTGCGTCCGCTGGATCTCACCAACGGCCAGTTTTCGCTGTTGATGTCGCTGAACCGGCCGCAGCCGGCCGCGATGAAATCGGTCGCGTCATTGCTCGCGATGGACCGCACCACGCTGACCGCCGCGCTCAAGCCGCTCGAGCGGCGCGGGCTGCTCACGATCACGCAGGATCCGGACGACAAGCGCAGCCGCCTGCTCCAACTCACGCCGGCCGGCCATCGGTTGCTGGCCGAAGCGTTCCCGCTGTGGCAGCAAACGCACGCCGACATCGAACGGCCGTTCGCGGCAGGCGAAGTCGATGTGTTGCGCGGGCAGTTGCGCGCGCTGTCGGAGGATCCGGCTACGCGCGGCTGACGCGGCGCGCCATGCGCGTCACTTCCGCCCCTTCTTCGGCATCAGCAGTTGCGCGAACTCCTGCAGGAAACGCACGGGCCCGTGCGCGTGCAGCGCCTGCCCGCTGCTGAGCGCGCCGTCGATGACGGTCGCGAGCCGCAGCGCGTAGGTTTCCGGTTCGTCGATCCGCATCGCGCTGGCCAGCTCCGTCAGCCGGCGCCGCAATTCCTGCTTGTGCGCGACGGCGACCTTGCGGGCCGGATGATTGCCGTCCGCGTACTCGGCGGCGATGTTGATCTGCGGACAGCCGCGATAACCGGGGCGCTCGATGCGCTCGCCGATCCACTGCAGCTGCGCATCCAGTTCCTCGCGCGGCGTGCGCCGGTACTGCGCGGCCACCGCGTCCCAGTGCGCCCAGAAATCCGCATCCTCGCGCAGCAGGAACGCCTCGATCAGGTCGTCCTTCGTCGCGAAGTGCCGATACAGGCTCGTCTTCGCGACGCCCGCCCGCGCGACGATCAGGTCCACGCCGACCGCCCGCGTCCCTTCCTGGTAGAACAACGCGCTCGCCGTTTGCAGAATGCGTTCGCGCGTATCGGGCGCGCTCCCGTTCGTGTCCGTTCCCTTTTTCATCCAAGCCCGGCCGCCGAGGCCGCCCGTCTCGCGAAAGTGCGTCCGATGATAGCACCCGGAAGTTGACGACGCTACAGGTTTGTACTATAAAACAGACCGATCTGTATCGGAGCTGATCATGGACGATCGAATGACGGTTGCGGTGTATGGCGCCACGGGTCACACGGGGCGGTTCGTCGTGGCCGAGCTGGAACGGCGCGGCCTCGGCGCGATCCGCATCGGGCGCGATGCCGCGCGCCTCGCGCAAGGCGGCCCCGACGCGCCGCCGTGGCGCGTCGCCTCGGTCGATGATCCGGCCGCGCTCGACGCCGCGTTGCGCGGCGCGCACGCGGTGATCAATTGCGCGGGCCCGTACCTCGATACCGCGCTGCCGCTCGCCGATGCGGCGTTGCGGGCAGGCATCCCGTATCTCGACCTGACGGCAGAACAGCCGTCGGTCCAGGCGCTGACCGACCAGCGCGACGCCCGCGCACGCGCCGCCGGCGTGACGCTCGTGCCGGCCGCCGCGTTCTACGGCGGCCTGGCCGATCTGCTCGTCACGGCGATCGTCGAACCACGCGAGCCGATCGAGCGCGTCGACGTCGCGACCGGCCTCGACAGCTGGCATCCGACGCGCGGCACGCGCGTGACCGGCGAGCGCAATCATGCGATCCGGCTGATCCGGAAGGACGGCAAGCCGACCGCCGTCCCGTCGACGCCACGCGAACGCAGGTGGCCGTTCCCGTCGCCGCTCGGCGACGTCGACGTCACGCTGCTGCCGTTTTCGGAAGTGATGACACTCGCGCGTCATCTGCGCATCGATACGATCGAGTCCTGGCTCGCGACGCGCGCGCTGCGCGACGTGCGCGATGCCGGCACGCCGCCGCCGCGGCCGGTCGACACGCTTGGCCGCTCCGCGCAGCAATTCGCGATGGACGTGGTCGTCGTGCAGAACGGCAGCACGCATCGCGCGACCGCGTCGGGACGCGACATCTATGCGGTCAGCGCACCGATCATCGTCGAGGCGACGGTCCGCTTGCTGAGCGGCAAGGCGTTGACGTCGGGCGGCGTGCGCAGCCTCGGCGAACTGTTCGATGCACGCGATTTCCTCGCGGCGCTCGACACGGTCGCCGTATCGTTCGATAAGAACACCGATCGAAATTTCAACCGGAGGAACGAGCATGAGCCGCAATAACAAGGAGAAAGCCGCGTATTTCCGTTCGCTTCATCGCGCGGGCCAGCCGCTCGCGTTGTTCAACGTGTGGGACGCCGGCAGCGCGCGCACGGTGGCCGACGCGGGCGGCGTCGCGCTGGCGACCGGCAGCTGGTCGGTCGCGGCGGCCAACGGTTTCGTCGACGGCGAGCAGATGCCGAAAGCGCTCGTGATGGAAGTGCTCGCGCGGATCGCGCAGGCGACCGACCTGCCCGTCACCGTCGATCTCGAAAGCGGGTATGGCGAGCGGCTGGAGGATGTCGCGGACACGATCGCGCGCAGCATCGAGGCCGGCGCGATCGGCTGCAATCTCGAGGACAGTTTTCCGGCGACGGGCGAGCTGCGCACCGTCGACGCTGCGGCGGCGCGTCTCGCGGCGGCGCGACAGGCGGCCGACCGCGCGGAGATCGGCTACTTCATCAACGCGCGCACCGACGTGTTCTTCAAGGCCGCGGCCGACACGCACGACGAACGTTTGCTCGACGATGTGCTGACGCGCGCGCATGCGTACGCGGCGGCCGGCGCCGACGGCCTGTTCGTGCCGGGGCTGCAGTCGCCGGCGCTGATTCGCGCGCTGACGGCCGCGTCGCCGCTGCCCGTGAACATCATGCGCGTCGCGCAAACGCCGACGCTGGCCGAACTCGCGTCATACGGCGTCGCGCGCATCAGCCACGGGCCGTACCCTTACCTGCAGGCGATGAAGGCGCTTGCGGCGGTGGTCAGGCAGGGCGGCTGATCGGCCGCTGAACGTCGCATGGAGCAAACAGCGGGCGCGCCGCAACAAGCAGCGTGCCCGCGCCGGTCACATCATCGGGACACGCCGGTTTCTCGACGGCCCGAACGGCAGGCCGATCCACGCTCGCGTCGATCGGCCCGCATGCACCTCACTCGGCCAGCGCCGGCGCCACGCCCACCCGCTTCGGCACGCCGGTCACGATCGTCGCGACCGCCACGGCCAGCACCGCTGCCGCGCCCAGGAACACGCCGCCCGCACCGTTCGCGTCGAACACGACGCCGCCTGCCGCCGCGCCCGTCGCGATCGCGAGCTGGATCGCCGCGACGATCAGCCCGCCCGCGCTTTCGGCCTCGTCGGGCACGGTGCGCGTGACCCACGTCGACCATGCGACCGGCACGCCGCCGAACGCCATCCCCCACAACGCGACGAGCACCGCGTCGATCATCGGTGCGCGGCCGAGCGCGACGAGCGCGACGCCGAGCACGACCATCAGCGCGGGCATCCCGATCAGCATCGGCCGCAGTCGATGCTCGAGCACGCGGCCCGCGAGCGACGTGCCGACGAAGTTCGCGATCCCGTAGCCGAGCAGGATTGCCGACAGCCCGTTCACGCCGACGCCCGCGACCTGTTCGAGGAACGGCCGCAGATACGTGAAGAACGCGAAATGCCCGGTGAACACGAGGATCGTCGCGAACATCCCGAGGCCGACGGTCGGCCGGCGCAGCACGTCGACGAGCGTGCGCAGCCGCGTCGTGCCGCTCGGCGGCATCGACGGCAGCGTCATCACCTGCGACGCGAACGCGAGACCGCCGAGCCCGGCTGCGACCAGGAACACGTTGCGCCAGCCGATCAGGTGCCCGAAATAACTGCCCATCGGCGCGGACGCGATCGTCGCGACCGCCACGCCGCTGAAGATGATCGACAGCGCGCGCGGCACCATCGCGGTCGGCACGAGCCGCATCGCGGTGGCGGTCGCCATCGTCCAGAAGCCGCCGAGCGCGACGCCGAGCACGACGCGGCCGATCAGCAGCGTCGTCAGGTCGGGCGCGAACGCGACTGCGAGATTGGACGCGACGAGCAGCACCGAAAAAAAACGCGAGCAGCACGCGCCGGCGGTCGATCGTGCGCGTCAGCGCCGAGATCAGCAGGCTCGTGACGAGCGCGACCGTCGCGGTGGCCGTGACGGCCTGGCCGGCCACGCCTTCGGTCACGCCGAGGCTGTCGGCCATCGGCGTGAGCAGGCTCGCGGGCAGGAATTCGGCGGTGACGAGACCGAACACGCCCAGCGTCATCGCGAAGACGGCGCCCCAGGCCGGCTCGCGGGGGGCCGCCATGGTGGCGGCAGAGGAGATTCCTGGATTCATGCGTCGTTCCGGGTCGTATAGGGAAAATACTGATGACGACGTATCGTAAGGAACGGCGGCAGGACGGTCTATGACATACAATCCGTTCTTGTTGATCGATCGTCCGAATTTCGCGATGTCCGAGCCCCTGCTTCCTCCCGTCCCCGACGTGCACGACCTCGTCAGCGAGCTGCTGCTGGGGATGCGCCTGAGCGGCGTGCAGTATCGCCGCATCCAGGTGCCGCGGCCGTTCGGGCTGAGTTTCGGCCATGCGCCGGGCCGCGCGCAGTTCCATTTCGTCGGGCGCGGGCCCGTGCTGCTGCGCGACGCGGACGGCACGACGATGCGCCTCGAGGCGGGCGACGCGATCCTGCTGCCGCACGGCCGCACGCACGCGCTGGTGTCCGATCCGGATGCGCCGTGCCGCGAGATCGGCGGGTTCGAGGTCGCGAAGATCTGCGACACGGTCGCGTCGGTGGGCGCGACGTCGTGCGCCGCGACGGAGCCGGCCGCCGGCGACGCGCTGATCTTCAGCGCGTGCATGGAGCTCGATCTCGGCGGCATGCAGCCGCTCGTCGGGACGATGCCGGAATTCATGCACGTCGGCACGCTGCTCGCGCGCTACCCGGAAATCCGTCCGATGCTCGACGCGATGGAACGCGAATCGTGCTCCGAACGCGCCGGCTTCGCGGGCATCCTCGCGCGGCTCGCGGACGTGGTCGCCGCGTTCATCGTGCGCGGCTGGGTCGAATGCGGATGCGGCGACGCGACGGGCTGGGTGCAGGCGCTGCGCGAGCCGAAGCTCGGTCGCGCGATCGTCGCGCTGCATCGCGATCCGGGGCGCAACTGGAGCGTCGCGGAACTCGCCGCCGAAGCGGGCGTGTCGCGCTCGGTATTCGCCGAGCGCTTTCTCGCGGCCACCGGGATGACGCCGGTGCGTTACCTGACCGAGCTGCGGATGCGGCTCGCCGCGCAGTGGATCGCCCGCGAGGGCGAAACGATCGAAGCGGTGGCATACCGGCTCGGCTACGGGTCGCTCGCGGCGTTCAGCCGCGCGTTCAAGCGCGTGGTCGGCAGGCCGCCGGGTGCGGTGCGTGCCGAAGGCGACACGCACGCCGACGTGTGACCTGTAACGCTTCGCGTGCAGCGCGGGGCCAAGCGAACGCCTGCCGAGTCACGCCGGCATCGCTCGATCCGCCGTCGCCCGTGACGCTCGAGCTCAACCGCTGTGCGCGTCGAGCTTGTCCACCAGCGCCGTCGCGCACTCCACGGCCAGTGCCGCGCACTGTTGCGCATCCACCGGCGCGCCGTTCGTCATCGCGCCCTGCACGATCCGGCCCAGCAATTCCTTCGCCAGATCGGCGATCTCGTGTTCCCGTTCCGTCATGATGTTCCTCCCGTGCGTCGGCCGATGGCGGCGACGCGCTCAATCCCCCTCCCCGCTCAATGCCCTTTCGCCCGCACGACGATCTGCGCCTGCGTGTCGCGTTCGATGCGTTCGAGCGACGCACGCAGCGCCGTGAACTCGTCGGGCGTGCAGACCTGGCGGCCGAATTCGGCCTTCATCCGCCGCGTGACCTGCACGACCCGCGTGGCCGCATCGAATACGTAATGCGACGCGAAGTCGACGAAGCGGTCGTGCACGGCCGCATCGGCCGGCAGGTCGGTCACCGCGACGTCGGCCGGCAGCGCGATCTGGCCGGTCTCCTCGAAACTGCCGCCGATGCACGTCCACGGCTGCGTGCGCGCGGGTTCGGCCAGCCAGCCTTCGACCTGTGTCGCGATGCCGCCCGTAAGGCTCGACAGCACGGGCACGGCGGTCGTGCCGTCGGGCCACACGACGTGATCGAGCGTGCCGGCATACGTCACGTCGAACGGCCCGCCGGTCGCGCGGCGGTCGCTCGTCGTGATCCGCGCGTGGCCGCGCAGCCCGCTTTGCCGCAGGCGTTCGTTCGCGAGTTGCCGGATCCGGTCGGGCGCCGCGCGGCGAAACAGCGTGCGTTCGAGCTCGGCGGTCCAGCCGTCGTCCTCGACGAGCGCGTGAAACCCCGAGGCGCCCGGTTGCGCGGCATCGATCGCCACGCGCGCGGTGCGACGCTTCGGCTGCATGGCGGGCGTGCGCGACAGCACGCCGGTGTCGACGAGCAAAGCCGGCCGATCCATCACGATCGGCGGCAGGTAGCCGAACGCAATGCCGGCCGTCGTGGTGTCGGCGTAGAGGTCGAGATCGGGCAGCCACGTGATCGCGTGATTGATCGCGCCGCCGCCGTAACCGGGCACCGACGGCAGCGTGTACACGGAGCCGAGATTGATCAGCACCGGTTCGCTGCGGATGCCGACCGCCGCGAGCAACGCGCCGAACAGCGCGACGTGGTCCTTGCAGTCGCCGTAGCGGTTGCGCAGGATGTCGGTCACGCGATGCGGCGCGGCGGCCGTCTCGCCGAGAAAGAGCGCGACGTAGCGCACATTCGCCTGCACCCAGTCGTAGAGGATGCGCGCCTTGTCGTGCGGATCGGCGGCGTCGGCGGTGAGCGCGCGTGCGAGCTGCACGACGGCCGGATCGTTCGCGCCCGGGTCGACGGCCGCGTTGCGGTAGCGCGCGGCGAACGCCGCATAGTCGGGCAGCGTGGACACCACGAGCCGGTCGCCGTAGGTCGGGTAACCGACCGCACCGCTCTCGATGCGCTCGTACGGGCCGTGCCGGTAGTCGAATTCGTAGCGCGTGCGGCCGTTCGCGGTCACCGGCGGCAGCGCGACGTAGCCGCGCGCGTCCGCGTGCAGCGTCATGTCGGCCGGCACGTCGAAGATCAGCCGCTGGTGCTCCACCGGCTCGCGCGACGGCTCGACGTAGTAGCCGAAGTAACCCGCGTTGACCGGCCTCGTGCGCGACTTGCGGAACGCGATGCGCGTGCCCGAGCCGGCCTCGACGCCCGGAAACACGACGGTGCGCAGCAACCCGTCCTGAAACGTCGGCGCACCAGCCGAGCGCGGCTCCTGGACGTCGCGGATGCCGTCGGGGCCGACCGGATGCGCGACGCCGTCGCGATCGATCGTCTCGGCCGCGAGCAGGTCGACCTTCTCCAGATTCTTGTCGAACCATACGTAGCGCTGCGCGATCTCGTCGATGCCGTTCGCGTTGTTCGCGCGCAATGTCGAATCGTCGTGCTCGTCGAGCGAACCGTCGTGCTGGATCACGAATTCGTGGACATCGCTGACGAGCGTGACGGGCGCTTCGTCGGCCACGTCGTTCGCTCCGCCCAAGGTCGGCCCCGCGCCCGGCGTCGCGCCGACGGCGTTCGATGCGCCGAACGCGGCGGCACATGCCAGCATCCAGCCGGCCAGGCCGGCAGAAAAGCGCACCACATCGCACCTCGTCGCGGTTCACGGACAGCACGGTCGCGCAGCGCATACGGCGACCGCGCCACGCTCGTGTCGGCCAGTGTGGGCGTCGCATCCGTACGCGTCAAGCCGGTGCGCGCCGACCTACAATGAGACATGGAAGCGTCATCGCGTGCGGCCGCCGGCATCCGCCCGATCGCCGAACGACGGCGATGGATCGCCCGCTCGCGACGAGGAGGCACCATGGAAACCGGGATCGTGGAAGTCGTCGTGCTGCTGGCGTTCGTCGCGCTCGCCGTGCTGTTCTTCATCAAGCGTCCGGGGCGCGACCGGCTGAGGGCTAAATTCCATCATCCGCCGCTGCGACGGCCCAACCGCCCGCATCGGCATCATCAACCGTGACGGCTGCCGCCGGCAGTCGCGCACGCGCTTTCCGCGCCGCCGCTACCCGACGTTCATCGGCAGCAGCACCATCTGCTTGCCCTCGACATGCAGGCGCGCCTGCAACTCGACCGGCGTCTGGTTGTGCAACCACGCGGTCAGGAAATTCACGCGCCGGAAGATCAGCTTGCTCGCGAAGCACACGGCGTTCGGATAGTCATCGAGCGTCGACGACGCGAGGTTCATGAATTCCACGACGGGATTCGTGCCGAACGCGATCCGATAGTCGGCGGCGATGCCGTTGCGGCGACAGTGCGCGACGTAGTATTCGAGCGCTTCGGTGATCGAGTGACGCAGCCGTTCGAGATGTTCGTGCCCGTCGTACGCCTTCGCATCGACCTCACCGACCGCGAGGAAGATCACGTTGCGGAAATGCCCGGGAAACAGCCGGTTGACCCACAGCAGCGCGTGCATGCTCGCGCCGCGATGCTTGCCGACCAGCAGCACGGCCGTCGGTTGCGATGGATCGGGCTTGCCGGGCGCGGTAGCTTCGTCGACTTCCGGCGGCGCCCCCGAGAACAGCGCGTCCTCCTTCGCGAGCTGCGCGCGCGTATACGCGTAGTGGCGATTGATCATGAAGCACAGCGCGATCACCGCGCTCGTCACGAGCACCGTGAGCCAGCCGCCGGCCGTGAACTTCTCGACCAGCGTAATGACGAGCACGGTCGCCGTCACGGTCAACCCGAGCGCGGACAGGAAGAAATGCTTGAACCAGCCGCGCTCGCTGCGATGGCGCCACCAATACGTGCATAGCCCGAGCAGCGACATGCTGAACGTGAGGAACACGTTGATGCTGTACAGCACGACGAGCACGTCGACGCTGCCGTGCGTCCACAGCAGGATCAGCAGACTCGACAGGCCGACCACGATGATGCCGTTCTGCCGCACGAGGCGCGTCGACAGGTCGCGGAAATGGCGCGGCACCCAGGAATCCGACGCCATGTTCGACAGCACGGCCGGGCCGTCGAGAAAGCCCGTCTGCGCGCCGACCATCAGCAGCCCGGCCTCGAACGCGAGCACGGCCGCGAGCAGCGCATGCCGCGCGAACGCCGAGCCGAGCCCGAGGTGGTCGATCACGCGGCCGAACACGACCGCGTTGAGCGTCTCGCCTTCGACGGGCCGCGCGTGCCACAGCATGTACAGCAGGATGATGCCGCCAGCCGTGAACGCGAGCGACGTCGACATGTACCACATCGTCACCTTGCCGTTCGGCACGCGCGGATCGGCGAGCATGTTCACGTTGTTCGACACGGCCTCGAGGCCCGTATAGGTGCCGCCGCCGAGCGAGAACGCACGCATCAGCAACGCGAGCATCACGAACACGCCAAGCGACTGCGACATCCCGTGCGCCTCGTGCACCGCATCGGGCACGATCGTCGCGAGGTTGCTGCCATGCACGGCGACGCCATACACGATCAGCCCGAAATGCAGGACAACGAAGCCGATGAAGATCGGCAGCAGCACCATGATCGATTCGCGCATCCCGCGGAAATTGAGCCCCGTCATCAGCAGGATCAGCACGATCTCGGTCGTGAGCTTGAACATCTGCGCACTGACCGGCAGCAGGCTGAAGAACGCGTCGACGCCGCTCGCGAGCGACGTCGCGACGGTCAGCACGTAGTCGACCAGCAGCGCAGCACCCGAGACGAGCCCCGGCTTCGACCCGAGCAGCGACGTCGCGACGCGATAGCCGCCGCCGCCGGTCGGGAACAGCTCGATCACCTGGTTGTAGCCGAGCGCGATGATGAACACGGTCGCCGCGGTCGCGAGCGCAAGAAACAGCGCGAGCGGCGTGTGGTGCGCGAGCGCGAGGAACGCCTCTTCCGGGCCGTAGCACGACGACGACAACCCGTCGGCGCCGAGCCCGACCCAGGCCAGCAACGGCGTCACGGCGATCGCATGGCGCGTGCGCGGATCGAGCGGGTCCAGCGGCTTTCCGATCATTAGCTGCCACATCTTCTGGAATGCGGTCATGGTCCCCTCCCGGAAGCCCCGGCGCAGCGGCGTCATCCTCTAAAGCTAGTCGACGCCCGGCCGCCGCACCAGTCCGCACATTCCATGAGACGCGACCGACGGCACCGCGCCGCTTTCAACGCGTAAGCGACCGGCATGTCGCGCCGCCCCACGGGCCGCGTACGCACCGACGCCCTCACCGCCTCCCCACACCCGGACGCGGGCCTCTTCCCGGCCTTCCCCATCGCCGTCCTCCCGCCGAGCGATCACCTCGATCGCGTCATTCGCATCGTTCGCATGGTCAGCCCGATCCGTACCGAACGCGCTGCCCGCTCGCGTCCCGTTCATGCGTTGTTCCGCGCAATTCGGCTTCTATGCGCGCGCAACAATGGCGGTGCCTCGCGGCCGGCGCCGTCCGGGGGCAGGTTTCCACGACGCCGGCCGCGGCGGTTCTTGAAAACCACATCTCACGAGGACATACCATGCAACTCCAATCCCATCCGGCGTGCCGTCCGTTTTACGAAGCAGGCGAACTCACGCAACTGACCGCGTTCTACGAAGAAGGCCGCAACGTCATGTGGATGATGCTGCGATCGGAGCCGCGGCCGTGCTTCAACCAGCAACTCGTCACCGACATCATCCATCTCGCGCGCGTCGCACGCGACTCGGGCCTGCCGTTCGACTTCTGGGTGACGGGCTCGCTCGTCCCCGAGCTGTTCAACGTCGGCGGCGACCTGAGCTTCTTCGTCGACGCGATCCGCAGCGGCCGCCGCGACCAGTTGATGGCCTACGCGCGCTCGTGCATCGACGGCGTGTTCGAGATCTACACCGGCTTCGGCACCGGGGCGATCTCGATCGCGATGGTCGAGGGCAGCGCGCTGGGCGGCGGCTTCGAGGCCGCCCTCGCGCACCACTACATGCTCGCGCAGAAGGGCGTGAAACTCGGCTTTCCCGAGATCGCGTTCAACCTGTTTCCGGGCATGGGCGGCTATTCGCTGGTCGCGCGCAAGGCGGACCGAGGGCTCGCGGAATCGCTGATCTCGTCCGGCGAGCCGCATGCGGCCGAGTGGTACGAGGATCGCGGTCTGGTCGACCAGACGTTCGACGCGGGCGACGCGTATCTCGCGACGCGCACCTTCATCGACGTGATGAAGCCGAAGCTGAACGGCATCCGCGCGATGTTGCGCGCACGCGAACGCGTGTTCCATCTCACGCGTTCCGAGCTGATGGACATCACCGAGCAATGGGTTCACGCGGCGTTCACGATCGAGCCGAAGGATCTCGCGTACATGGAACGTCTGGTGATGCTGCAGAACCGGCGCGTGTCGAAGCTGCGCACGGTGTGATGTGAGCGAAGCGCCGCCGCGAAACCGGCGGCGCCCGTCATGCGGTGGGGCTCAGGCGATCAGCCTGAGCTTTCTCGTTTCCGCGAGCCAGGCCTCGAACGCCTGGGCCGGCATCGGCCGCGCGAAGTAGAACCCTTGCGCGTGATCGACGTTGATCTGCTTCAGGAATTCGGCTTCCGCGTGCGTCTCGACGCCTTCGGCGACCACCGAGAAACTCAGCGCCTTCGCGAGCGACACGACCGAGCGCACCAGCGCCTGCGAGCGCGGGTTGCGGTCGATGCCCGTGATGAAGGTGCGATCGAGCTTGATCGAATCGAGCGGCAACCGCGACAGTTGCGACAGCGACGAATAGCCGGTGCCGAAATCGTCGAGGTGAATCTCCGCGCCGAGCTGGCGGAACTGCTTCATCAGCTCGTGCGCCGATTCCTCGTCCTCGATGAAGCTGCTTTCGGTGAGCTCGATGTCGACGAGGCTCGGCTTCAGCCCCGCGCCGTCGAGAATCGTCGCGAACTGGTCGACGATGTTCATGTCCTGCAATTGCCGCGCCGACACGTTCACCGCGATCCGCACGCCGAGCCCCTTCGCCTTCCACGCGGCGGCCTGCGCGGCCGCGGTGCGCATCACCCAGCGGCCGAGCGGCGCGATCAGCCCCGACTCCTCCGCGAAACGGATGAACTCGATCGGCGCGACGATTCCGCGATCCGGCGACTGCCAGCGGATCAGCGCCTCGACGCTGTGCACGTCGCCGGTCGCGATGTCGATGACCGGCTGGTAATGCAGCACGAACTGCTCGTCCTCGAGCGCCTTGCGCAGGTTCGTGTCGAGCCACATATACTTCGCGACCTTCTGGTTCATCTCCAGCGAGAACACGCGGTACGTATGCTTGCCCTCTTCCTTCGCGACGTACATCGCGGTGTCGGCGCTGCGGATCAGCGTTTCGAGCGAATCGCCATGCTGCGGATACATCGCGATGCCGATCGAGCAGCTCGTGTAGACCTCCACCAGCCCGAGGTGGATCGGCGTACGCAGCCGCTCGAGGATGATCTGCGCGGTCGCTTCGAGCAGCGGCCGCGTGCCGTGCTCGAACAGCACCAGGAATTCGTCGCCGCCGAGCCGCGCGAGCGTCGCGCCGGACGGCAGGCAGCCGCCGATGACCGCGGACACGTCCTGCAGCAGGCGGTCGCCGGTGATGTGCCCGTAGTGGTCGTTGACGCGCTTGAAGTTGTCGAGATCGAGGAACAGGATGCCGACCTGGCCGCGCACGTCGGTGCGGTCCGCGGCCAGCGCGACACGGATGCGCTCGCTGATGGCGTGACGGTTCGGCAAGCCGGTCAGCACGTCGGTATTCGCGAGCTCGGTGAGCCGCTGCTGCGCGTTGCGCTCCTCGGTGACGTCGATGCCCGAGCAGATCAGGAACTGCTCGTCGACGCCGCTGCCGCTCTGCACGAACTTGTTGCGGAACTGGAACAGGCGCGGGCCGTTGACCGTGTTGATGTAGCGCTCGACCGCGAACGAACGGTTGCTCGCGAAAAAGCCGGTGATGTTGGTGCGCGACTGCGCGCCCTGCTCGGGGCTCATGAACAGCTCGAACGCGCTGCGGCCGATCACGTCGACCTCGCGCTTGCCCGTCACTTCCTCGCACAGACGGTTGAAGCGCTGCACCATGCCGTTGCGGTCGAGGATCACGACGAGCGAATTCACTTCGGACACGACCTGCTCGGCGAATGCGAGCCCGTGCGCGAGGTCGCTCGCGACGGAGGCGGTATCGGAATAGGCGGAGGCCGTGCCGGCCCAATTGGCGGTATCGACCTTCCTGCCGACCAGATGGAGGCTGACCGGATCGCCGAACAGCGCGAGTTCGAGCACGAGGTGCGACGTGACGCCGGTGAGCGCGCGGATCCGCGCGGCCTGCTCGCTGGTCAGTGCCACCGCGACATTGGTCAGGCCGCGAACGGCGGCCAGTTCGAGTGCATTGCTGTCGCTGCCGAGACGCCAGCATGGGCTACGCGTACCGAGATGCGCTTCGAGCACGGCGCTATCGTTTTCGTCATCCATGGACACGCCCCGATCCAGAAAAAACGCACAGTGTAGACGGAGCCGAGCGGGCCGCCGCCGATCGCCGGGCGCGCTGCGCGCGTACCCGGCGGGGCAGTCGCGATGACTGTGCCAGCGGCCCTCGTTCCGTACTTGTTTCCAACCAATGCGAACCGGCGTTCGCGCATGTCGCGCGCAGGTTTCCAAGCGAATGATGGAAGCCATCTTATCAAATGACGAAGCGGATTGGCACTCACATTTAGAACGGAGTGTCAAGGAATCGCAACTCGATTGGCACGGAGGATTTTTCGTGATTGGCGGCGCGCACGTGGGCGCGTGCAGCGGCCCTGAGCGGAGCCGGCGGATTCGGCGGTGCGCCTTGCCGGGCGGGCGTTTTCGGGAATCGACGGCAACCGGCAGCGATCTGCCCCCGTCGGATTTCTGGCGGGGTCGGATCGTATTGGGCAGCACGCGAAATGGGGAATTTCCATTTCCATTCACGCCGGAATGCACGACTTTATTCCCATACTCGCTGCAATATCGGGCTAATTAGTGCACGCGAATATATCGCTGCGTCGCGCAGGCATTGCGGCGGCATCTGATGGAACCGGTGCGATGATCCGGCCGCGACGCGCGAAAACCGTCCGGCGGGCACGCCGCCGCACCGCTTCCGCGCGTTGCATTGCGCAGCGTCGAGCCGCTCAGCCCGCCGCGCCGTAACCGCCGCCGCCCGGCGTTTCGACGACGAACACGTCACCCGGCGCCATCTGCGCGCGGCCGACGTGCTCGAGCGTCTCGACCGTGCCGTCCGCCCGCTCGATCGTGTTGCGGCCGAGCGCGCCGGCCTCACCGCCCGCCGCGCCGAACGGCGCATGGATCCGATTGTTCGACAGGATCGACGCGGTCATCGGCTCGAGGAAGCGGATCCGCCGCACCGCGCCGTCGCCGCCGCGCCAGCGCCCGCCGCCGCCTGAACCCGCGCGCAGCCGATGCGAGTCGAGCCGCACCGGGTAGCGCCATTCGAGCACCTCCGGATCGGTCAGCCGCGAGTTCGTCATGTGCGTCTGCACCGCGCCGACGCCCGCGAAACCGTCGCCCGCGCCGCTGCCGCCGGCGATGGTCTCGTAGTACTGGTAGCGATCGTTGCCGAACGTGAAGTTGTTCATCGTTCCCTGGCTCGATGCGATGCAGCCGAGCGCGCCGTACAGCGCGTTGGTGATCGCCGACGACGTCTCGACGTTGCCCGACACGACCGCCGCCGGATACTCGGGGTTCAGCATCGAGCGCGCCGGCACGATCACCGTCAGCGGCTTCAGGCAGCCGGCGTTCAGCGGGATGTCGTCGCCGACCAGCGTACGGAACACGTACAGCACGGCAGCCATGCAGACGGCCTTCGGCGCGTTGAAATTGTTGTCGAGCTGCGCGGACGTGCCGGTGAAGTCGATCTCCGCACGGCGCGCCGCGCGGTCGACGCGGATCGCGACGCGAATCTCCGCGCCGTTGTCGAGCGGATAGCGGTACGCGCCGTCCTGCAGCGCACCGATCACGCGCCGCACCGCCTCTTCCGCGTTGTCCTGCACGTGTCGCATGAACGCGAGCACGACGTCGCGGCCGAACTGCTCGACCATCCGCCGCAGTTCGTCGACGCCCTTCTGGTTCGCCGCGATCTGCGCGCGCAGGTCGGCCATGTTCTGCTCGACGTTGCGCGCCGGATAGCGGCCCGATGCGAGCAGCGCGCGCGTGTCGGCATCGCGCAGCACGCCCGCCGACACGAGCTGCCAGTTGTCGATCAGCACGCCTTCCTCGTCGATGTGCGTCGAATCGGGCGGCATCGAGCCCGGCGTGGTGCCGCCGATGTCCGCGTGGTGGCCGCGCGAGCCGACGTAGAACAGCGGCGTGTCCGAGCCGTCCGCGAACACTGGCGTGATGACGGTCACGTCCGGCAGGTGCGTGCCGCCGTGATACGGATCGTTCAGCATGAACACGTCGCCGTCGCGCATCCGGCCGCGGTTGCGCTCGATCACCGTGCGGATGCTCTCGCCCATCGAGCCCAGGTGCACGGGCATGTGCGGCGCGTTCGCGATCAGGTTGCCGTCGCCGTCGAAGATCGCGCACGAGAAGTCGAGCCGCTCCTTGATGTTGACCGAATACGCGGTGTTCTGCAGCCGCAGCCCCATCTGCTCGGCGATCGACATGAACAGGTTGTTGAAGATCTCGAGCCGTACCGGGTCGGCGTCGGTGCCGAGCGAGCGGCGCGTCGGCAGCGGCGTCGTGCGCGTCAGCACGAGGTTGCCCTGCGCGGTCATCCGCGCGCGCCAGCCGGGTTCGACGACGGTCGTGCCGTTCTGCTCCGCGACGATCGCGGGGCCGTCGATCGCGTCGCCGGCGAGCAGCGTGTCGCGCACGTACAGCGCCGCGTCGTGCCATTCGCCACCGGAATAGAAACGCACGGCGCTGTGCGCGTGCGGCGCCGCGCCCTCGTCGCGCGGCTCGAGCGGTGCGATCTCGACCGGTGCATCGGAGCGGCCGATCGCCTCGACCGACGCGAGTTCGGCGACCAGCGGCGTGCCGGGCATCAGGAACGCGTAGCGTTGCCGGTACGCGGTTTCGAACGCCTGCTGCATCGCCGCGACGCTGCCGGCCGGCACGTCGAGCGCGGAATCCGTGCCCTGGTAGCGCAGGTGCACGCGGCGCTCGGTCGCGATGCGCGCCGGCGGCACGCCCTGTTCGAGCAACGCGCCGACCGCCTCGTCGGTCAGCCGGTCGAGCGCGGCATTCAGCGCCGGCAACGATTCGTCGGACAACACGGCCTCCACCGCGCGCTCGCGCATCGCGGTCTGGTCGGCAAGCCCCATCCCGTAGGCGGACAGCACGCCCGCGAGCGGATGCGCGAACACCTGCGTCATCCCGAGCGCGTCGGCCACGCCGCACGCGTGCTGGCCGCCCGCGCCGCCGAACGTCGTCAGCACGTAGCGCGACACGTCGTGGCCGCGCTGCACCGAGATCTTCTTGATCGCGTTCGCCATGCTGCCGATCGCGATTTCCAGGAACCCTTCGGCCAGCGCCTCGGGCGTGTCGCGCCGCCCGGTCGCCGCGTGGATCTCGTCGGCGAGCGCCGCGAACTTCGCGGCCACGCCGTCGCGGTCGAGCGGTTCGTCCGCGTGCGGGCCGAACACGCGCGGGAAGTGATCGGGCTGGATCTTGCCGAGCATCACGTTGCAGTCGGTCACCGTCAGCGGGCCGCCGCGCCGATATGCGGCCGGCCCGGGATTCGCGCCGGCCGATTCGGGCCCGACGCGCAGCCGCGCGCCGTCGAAGCCGAGCACCGAGCCGCCGCCGGCCGCGACCGTGTGGATGCTCATCATCGGCGCGCGCATCCGCACGCCGGCCACCTGCGTCTCGAACACGCGCTCGAATTCGCCGTTGTAGTGCGATACGTCGGTCGACGTGCCGCCCATGTCGAAGCCGATCACGCGCTCGAAGCCGGCCGCGCGCGCGGCGCGCACCATTCCGACGATGCCGCCGGCCGGGCCGGACAGGATCGCGTCCTTGCCCTGGAACGCATCGGCGCGCGTCAGGCCGCCGCTGCTCTGCATGAACTGCAGGTTCACGCCGGGCATCTCGTGCGCGACCTGCTCGACGTAGCGGCGCAGGATCGGCGACAGGTACGCGTCGACCACGGTCGTGTCGCCGCGCGACACCATCTTCATCAGCGGCGACACCTCGTGCGACACCGACACCTGCGTGAAGCCGATCCGGCGCGCGAGATCCGCCAGCGCGCGTTCGTGCGCGGTGTGGCGATAGCCGTGGATCAGCACGATGGCCAGCGCCTGCACACCCGAGTCGAACACGCGGCGCAACGCCGCTTCCGCACCCTGCACGTCGAGCGGCACGACGACGTCGCCGTGCGCGCCGATCCGCTCGTCGATTTCGACGACGGTCTCGTACAGCGCATCGGGCAGCACGATGTCGAGGTCGAACAGGCGCGGGCGGTTCTGGTATGCGATGCGCAGCACGTCGCGAAAGCCGCGCGTCGTCGCGAGCGCGGTGCGTTCGCCCTTGCGTTCGAGCAGCGCGTTGGTCGCGACCGTCGTGCCCATCTTCACCATGTCGACGCGTTCGGGCGTGATCGGCTCGCCGTCGGCGAGACCGAGCAGATGGCGGATGCCGGCCACGGCCGCATCGCGATACTGCTCGGGATTCTCCGACAGCAGCTTGTGCGTGACGAGCGAGCCGTCGGGCCGGCGCGCGACGATGTCGGTGAAGGTGCCGCCGCGGTCGATCCAGAATTGCCAGCGCGCGGCGTCGGAGGAAACGGGGGAAGGTTGTCGGTCAGTCATGGCGATGAACTCGATGCGTCGTTGAAGCGAAGGACGAGCGCCGCCGCACGGCGCGCGTCGCGCGCCGCGTGAGGGCTTCGATGAAAGGGGAGCGGTAAAAAGGCGGCGGGCGGATGCCCGCTCAGGCGGCGTCGAGTTCGCGGCCGCGCGTTTCGGGCAGCGTCAGCGCGGCGACGATCACCACGCCGTATGCGGCGACCGCGAAGATGCCGATGCTCATGCCGAGCCCGTACTGCTTCGACAGCGCGCCGATCAGGAACGGAAACAGTGCGCCAATCGCGCGGCCGACGTTGTAGCAGAAGCCTTGGCCCGAACCACGCACGCGGGTCGGGAACAGTTCGGTGAGGAACGCGCCCATCCCGGAGAAGATGCCCGACGCGAAGAAACCGAGCGGGAAGCCGAGCCACAGCATCGACGCGTTGGTCAGGTTCAGCGACGTGTACGAAAACGCAATCACCATCGAGCCGAGCGCGAACAGGATGAAGTTCGGCTTGCGGCCGAGGCGGTCGGTCAGGTATGCGCTCGTCAGGTAGCCAACCCACGAGCCGAAGATGATCATCGCGAGATAGCCGCCGGTGCCCATCACGGTCAGGTGCCGCTCGGTCTTCAGGAACGTCGGCAGCCAGGTCGTGATCGCGTAGTAGCCGCCTTGCGCGCCGGTCGTCAGCAGCGCCGCGCGCAGCGTCGTCGACAGCAGCTTCGGCGCGAAGATTTCGGTGAGACGCGGCGCGTCGGCCACCTTCGCCTGCGAGGCCTTCTCCTTCTCGTAGACGTCGGGCTCCTTCACGTAGCGGCGGATCACGACCACCAGCAGCGCGGGCGCGAGGCCGACGAGGAACAGCGCGCGCCATGCCTGCTCGGCCGGCAGCACCGAGAACAGCAGCGCATACAACAGCGCCGACAGCCCCCAGCCGATCGCCCAGCCCGACTGCACGAGGCCGACCGCCTTGCCGCGATCGCGCGCGCGGATCACTTCGCCGATCAGCACCGCGCCGGCCGTCCATTCGCCGCCGAAGCCGAAGCCCATCAGCGCGCGCGCCGCGAGCAGCTGGTGATAGTTCTGCGCGAGCCCGCACAGCGCGGTGAACACCGCGAACCACAGCACGGTCAGTTGCAGCGTGCGCACACGGCCGATCCGGTCGGACAGGATCCCGGCGATCCAGCCGCCGAGCGCCGACGCGAGCAGCGTCATCGTGCCGATGAAGCCGGCGTCCGCGAGCGAGATGCCCCAGGTCGCGACGAGCGTCGGGATCACAAACGACAGCATCTGCGTGTCCATCCCGTCGAGCATGTAGCCGACCTTGCAGCTCCAGAACGCGCGGCGCTCGCGCGGTTGCGCGTCCGCATACCATCCGAACAGGCCGTTGCGCGCGGGGCCCGCGGGGTCGGCGGCGGGCGCCGCGAGGGTCTTGCTTTCCATGGTGAAGCTCCTGTCGAAATGTGCGGTCGAAACCGTGCGTGTGGTGTGTGGTGCGTGGTGCGTGGTGCGTGGTGCGTGGTGCTCGCGATCGTCGGGCCGCGGCTGCGCGCCGCCCTCCGGGCGGGCGGATCGTCTGCGGCGGCGGCGGACCGCCGCGTCGGGGCCGGATCAACGACCGCGCGGGCCGCCGCTCCGACCGGGTCAGAACACGGCCAGCGACGCGTTCGTGATGTCGGTCATCAGCATGTAGCCGGGCGTATGCGCGATCGCGAGTGGTAGCTTCGCTTCCATCAGCGCGGTTTGCGGCGTCACGCCGCACGCCCAGAACACCGGCAGCTCGTCGTCGCGCACCGTCACGGCGTCGCCGAAATCGGGGGCGCCGAGATCGGCGATGCCGAGTTCACGCGGATGGCCGATATGGACCGGCGCGCCATGCACGCCCGGAAACCGGCTCGTGATCTGCACCGCGCGGATCGCGTCGGCGCCGCGCAGCGGCCGCATCGACACGACCAGTTGCCCGCCGAAGATCCCCGCACGGCGATTCGGAATCGACGTGCGATACATCGGCACGTTACGACCCTCCTCGATGTGGCGCAGCCCGATCCCTTCACGCGCCAGCATGTCCTCGAACGAGAACGAGCAGCCGATCGCGAATACGACGAAATCGTCGCGCCACAGCGCCTCGAGCGATTCGACCCGCTCGGTCAGGCGGCCGTCGCGGTATACGTTGTAGCTCGGCACGTCGGTGCGGATATCGAGATCCTCGCCGAGCACGTCGAGCCGGAACGCGCCCGGTTCGCCGACGCCCAGCAGCGGGCACGCCTTCGGATTCACCTGGCAGAAGCGCAGGAAATCGTGCGCGTACGCGTTCGGCAGGATCGCGAGGTTTGCTTGCGCGAACGGGCCGCACTGGCCGGCCGTCGGGCTGCGGAACGCGCCGTTGCGTACGGACTGGCGGAATTCGGAAGGTGTCATGATGGTCGTTGGCGGATCGGTCTGTCGTTGGATGACGGTTGCGTCAGCGGATACGGCGAAGAATAGAAAAGAAAAAATTTTGTCGCCAACGAGTTTTTTTGCGCCGTGTGTATAGAATTCCTTAACGGATCTCGGGGTTTTCCCCGGTCCCGTTCATTTTTTCAGCGGGGCAAGCTGCGCGCCCAACGACTTGCCGACCGCCATGAACACGCGTTTCCTCGAAACCTTCGTCACGCTCGCGAAGCTGCGCAACTTCCGCACGACGGCCGCCGCGCTGCACGCGACGCCGGCCGCGATCTCGCAGCGCCTGAAGGCGCTCGAGGATGAATTGCAGACCGTGCTCGTCGATCGCGACAGCCGCGAGTTCCGGCTCACGCCGAACGGCGAATATCTGCTCGGCTATGCGAAGGCCGTCGTCGAGGCGACGCACGAACTGCAGGCCGCCGCGGCCGGCGAAAGCGCGCTGCGCGGCAAGCTGCGGCTCGGCGTGATCGAGACGGTCGTGCACAGCTGGCTGCCGCATTACCTGCGGCGCCTCGCCGCCGACTATCCGCAACTGGAGATCGACCTGACCGTCGACGTCAGCGTCGTGCTGCAGCGCCGGCTGATGGCCGGCGAGCTCGATCTGATCATTCGCGTGGAGGGCAGCGACGAGGCATCGGTCGTCTGCGACGCGCTCGCGAACTATCCGGTGCGCTGGATCGCGCGTGCCGGGCTGCTCCCGACCGCGCGCACGGGGCTCGCGCGGCAGGTGCTGCGCCAGCCGATCCTGACTTACGGGCGCGGCACCGCGCCCCACCGCGCGCTCGAGGACATCGTGCGCACGCTCGCGCACGCGCATGGCGTGCCGCTGTCGGAGACGCGCATCACCGGCTCGCCGTCGATCTCGGTGATCGTGCAGCTCGTGCGCGACGGCTTCGGCGTGGCGGCAATTCCGGTGCTGTTCGTCGATGCGTTGATCGCCAGCGGCGAGGTCGTCGAGCTGCCGCTGCAGCCGTCGCCGCCGTCGATCGTCGTGTCGATGTCGCGGCGGGCGGATGCGCCGAAGTTCGTGCACGGCGCGTCGATCGCAGCGCGGGCTGCGTGTCACGAGTATTGCGAGAAGAGCAACCGGTTGCTGGTCGAGGCGCTTTGAGGTGGTGTGGGGATGCCGGGCGGATCACGCACGGCGCCTGAAGCGCCCGTTCGGCGATCGGCTTACGCCGGCTGCCCCGCACGCGGCTGCGCAAGCTTGCCGTCGCCATACTCGCGCAACACCTGCGAGATCACCACGCGATAGCCGTCCAGCCAGCGCGCCTGCTTCGCCTTCGCTTCCAGATGCGCGGGATGCCGAATCAACTGCTGCAGCGCCGCCTCCGATTCCCAGTAGTAAACGTTCTGGATCAGCCCCGCCTCGGTGTTCTCCCACGTCTCCTCGCCGAGGTAGCCGGGCGTCGCGCGCGCCATGTCGGCGATCTGGCGGTCGAGCCGGTGAAACTCGTCATCGTATATCCCTGCGCGGAAAATGAAGGTCGAGGCGTACATGCGCGCTCCATCGGAGACGGTTGAAAGAGCGGCAAGTGTAAGGCACGCAGCGCGCACCGTTGCAGCAGCGTCCGCACGCATTGAACGCGAGACGATAGTCGTCTACCACGGCCGTCGCACCGAGTCCTGGTAGCGCGTCAGGATGAAATGCGCGACGTCGTCCGAGTGATACGCGGCGACGAGCTGCGCGACCCACGGCTTCGTGCGGTCGGCGTCGCGCACCGTCAGCACGTTCGCATACGGCGAGCGTGCATCCTCGAGATTGATGCTGTCGCGCGCCGGCTGCAGCCCCGCGCGCGCGGCGTCCTCGCTGTCCATCGCGACGAACGCGGCCGAGTCGAGCGCCGCATGCAGCCGGTCACGGCGCAGGGCCACGAATTTCAGCGCAAGCCGGTTGCCCGTCACGTCGCGCAGCGTCGCATGCAGGCCGGCCTTTTCGCGCAGCGTCACCAGCGTGTCGTTCTGCAGCAGCACGAGCGCACGTGCCATCCCGCGCGGATCGGCCGGGATCGCAACCGTCGCACCGGGCTGCAAATCGTTCAGACTCCTTAGCTTGCGCGAATAGAGCGCCATCGGCAACGTGACGGTCGGCGCGACAGCGGTCAGTGCATAGCCTTTCGCCGTACACGTCGAGGCAAGGCGCTGCGCGTCCTCGAAGCTCGCCGCGTCGATCGTGCCGTCCGCGAGCGCGGAATCGATGCGCGACGCGTCGTCGAATTCGACGACGTCGACACGCACCCCGCGCGTGGCCGCGACGCGTTTCACCTCGTCGAGGATGTCCGCGTGCACGCCGCGCGTCACGCCGACGCGGATCGTCGCCGTGGCGGTTTCGGCCGCAACGATCCAGCCCGAATGGGCGACACCGCATGCAACGATCAGCGACGCGGCAACGCGATACATCACCTGCTTCATGACGCATCCCTCAGAACCGTGCGGAACCCGATATGCGACGTGCCGAGATCGGCTTCCTGCTGTTCGCGCGACGACGCGCGATAGCGCACGCAGTAATCGCGCGAGCACAGGAACGAGCCACCCTTGATCACCATCGGCGTGTCGTGCCGGCGCGTCGGCGGTGCGACAGCCGCCGTGTCGCCGTTCGTGTGCGACTGATGCGGGCCCGTGTATGCGTCCTTGGTCCATTCCCATGCGTTGCCGATCATGTCGTACAGGCGGAAGCCGTTCGCCGCGTAGCAGCCGACCGGCGCCAGCCCCGCGTGGCCGTCCTCGGCCGTATCGAGCACCGGGAACGCGCCCTGCCAGTAGTTCGCGGCCGGCTTGCCCCGAGCGTCGCGCGGCGCCGCATCGAGCGATGCGTCGTCGCGACCGGCCTTGCCCGCGTATTCCCATTCTGCTTCGGTCGGCAGGTCGCGCCCGAGCCAGTGCGCATACGCGAGCGCGTCGCGCTGCGTGACGAGCGTGACGGGCAGGTTGCCGAGCCCGTCGACGCTGCTGCCGGGGCCGCGCGGCTGCCGCCACGATGCGCCCTTCACCCACGTCCACCACGCGAGGTCACGCGCGTTCAACTCGTCGCGCGTCGGCACATGAAACACAGCCGCGCCGCCTTGCTGCTCGGCCTCGGTCACGTAGCCGGTCGCCTGCACGAACGCGGCGAACTGCGCGATCGTCACGTCGGTCTGGTCGATCCAGAAGCCGCCGACACGCGTCTTGCCGTCACCGGCCGGACGCTCGTCCGCATAGCCGCGTGTGCTGCCGAACACGAACGCGCCGCCGCTCAGGTGCACCATCCCGGCTTTTGGGTCGTCGCGCCACTTCGTCGGCAACCCCGAGTAGCGCTCGCACTGCCGTTCGGAGCCCAGCGGCGCGAGCGTGCGGCCGCGATTCGCGTCGTCGAAGGCGCCGCCGGGCAACGCCGACGGGCTCGCAAAGCCGACGGCGAACGCAGCCGCGAACAGCGTGGCCGCGAGCGCCGCGGCGAGTGTCCGGAAGCGGAACCGCATCGTGCCGTCCTCAGTAGTAGCCGCGCGGACGCAGCGGTTCCACCCCGCCGACGTTGCTCATGTAGGTCTTCCACTGGTCGACCAGCGTGCCGATCACCGATGGGTTTTGCGCGGACACGTCGGTCGTCTCGCCGCGGTCCGCCGCGAGGTCGTACAGCTGCCAGTGGCCATCGAGCGGCCCGAGCGGCGGCTCGGTCCACAACGCCTTCCAGCGGCCGTCGGCGCTGCGCAGGTACGCGCGGCCGTACGCTTCGTCGCCGAACGGCGTCGTATGCACTTCGCCCGTCGCCGAGCCGGTGAGCACCGGCAGCAGCGACTGCCCCGTCACCGGATAGACGTAGCGGTTGTTGTAGACGACCTTGCCCTTGTTCTGATCGACGCCCGTCAACGTGTTCACGAGCGGCGGCGCCGGCTGCGACGGCGGCGTGACGCCCGCGACCGCGAGGAACGTCGCCGTGTTGTCGGTCACGTGCGTGAACGCACGCAGCGTCGGCAACTGCCGCGTCTGCCCCGGCAGCCGCACGATCGTCGGCGTCGACACGCCGCCTTCGGCCGAATAGCCCTTCGTGAGCCGGAACGGCGTCGCGCTCACTTCGGCCCAGCGCAGCCCGTATTGCAGCCGTTGCGCGTTCTGCTTGCCGTTGTCGGTGCCGAGCGTCGAATAGACCGGGTCCTGCCCGTTCGCGGTGTCGGTCGCCGTCGGGTCCGCGCCGGAGTCGATCGGCCAGCCTTCCGCGCCGTTGTCCGACTGGAACATGATGAACGTGTTGTCGTATTCGCCGATGTCCTTCAAGTGCTGGATCAAGAGGCCGATGTTGTAGTCGAGGTTCTCGACCATCCCCGCATAGATCTCCATGTAGCGCGCCTGCGCGCGGCGCTCGGCCGGGCTCAGGCTCGACCAAAGCTTGTCGACCTTGCCGGTGCCGTAGTCGCTGTAGCCGTCGGCGGCCGAATGCACGGCGCTGATGTACTTCGCGTTCGCGGTGCCGTTGTTCGCCGTGGCCGGCGATGCCGACGTCGTTTCCGGAAGGCCGTCAAATGGCTTGAAGTCGGTGGGGATCAGGCCGAGCGCCTTCTGTCGCGCGATCCGCGCGTTGCGGATCGCGTCGTAGCCGGCGTCGTATACGCCCGCATATTTGTGCAGCCACGGGTCCGGCACCTGCAGCGGCCAGTGCGGCGACGTGTAGGCCGCGTACGCGAAGAACGGCTTGCCGTCCCGCTTGTTCGAATCGATGTACGAGATCAGCTTCTGCGTATAGAAGTCTGTCGAATAGAACACGGCCGGACTGCCGCCCGCGCCGCCCGGTTGTCCGGGCTGGCCCGGCTGCACGTAGCTGCCGTCCTCCGTGTAGTTCGACGAGCCGGCCGGTTCGTGCGCGAAGTGGTTCGTCGCCGCGCCGGCGAGCAGCACGTAGCTGCGCTCGAAGCCCCACTGGTCCGGTGTCTGTCCGCTGCCCGTCGCGCTGCCGACGATCCCCGAACCGATGTGCCACTTGCCCGCGATATAAGTGTGATAGCCGGCGTCCTTCAGCAGTTGTGCGAACGATAGCGCGCGATCGTTCAGGTAGCCCTCGTAGCCCGGCAACCCGCGCCGCTCGTCGGTCGGCACGCCCATCGTGCCTTCGCCGACGAGGTGGTGATCGGTACCGGAAATCAGCATCGCGCGCGTGATCGCGCATACGGTGCCCGTGTGGTGGTTCGACAGGATGCGGCCCGACGCGACGAGCGCGTCGAGGTTCGGTGTACTGATCTCGCCGCCGAATGCGTGAATGTCGGAATAGCCGAGATCGTCGGCCATGATGTACAGGATGTTCGGGCGTTTCGCGGCCTGCGGTGGTGTCGCGGCGGACTGCGACGGCGCATCGCTGTCGACGCCCCCGCACGACGCGAGCGACAACGCGCCGGCAATCGCGGCGCAGACGACACGGAAACGGAAGGCATGCAACGGCGACGCGGACTTTTTCATTTTGTCGAACGCTCGATTACGGATCGGCGATCTTAGCGGCGCCCGCGCGGCACCCAAAGTCGGATTCGTCACATGCTAACGGGAAGGGGGAATATGCACGCCGCCCGTTGATCGACGGCTCGCGCCGTCATACACGCGTTGCGTCAGCCGCGTCCGTCGAGGCTGCCGCCGCCATCCACCGCGAGCACCTGCCCCGTGACGACCGCCGCATCGTCGGACAACAGGAACGCGATGGCGGCGGCCACGTCGTGCGGCGTGGCTACGTAGCGTGAACGCTGCGCGGCGGCACGCGCTCGCCGTCCGCGTCGTCCGACGCCAGCATGCGCGGAATCTCGTCAACGAGCGCATCGATGACGACGCGCACCTTCATCGGCACATTGCGCGACGCCGGGCGCACCGCGAACACTTCGGCGCCCGACACGCTGTCGCTGTCCATCACGAGCGCGAGACGGCCGTCGCGCACGTACGGCGCCATCAGCCAGCACGGGAGCCACGCGAGGCCCGCGCCGGCTGCCGCCGCGTCGGCGATCGCCTGCAGATCGTCGAATCGCAGGCGGCCGGCCGGGCGATGGTCGTGCACCGCGCCGTCCGGGCCGATGATCCGCCACGGCGTCGGCTGCCCGCCGCGCGAATACGCGATGCCGACGTGCGACGCGAGCTCGTCGGATCCCGTCGGCCGGCCATGACGTTCGAGATACGCCGGCGATGCGCAAATGCCCATCCTCTGTACGCCAAGCCGCCGCCCGACGAGCGTGCTCGTATCCGCAAGCTCGCCGATGCGCACCGCGATGTCGAAGCCGTCGTTGACCAGGTCGGCCAGGCGATCGCTGAACGACACGTCGATTTCAAGCCGCGGATGACGCTCGACGAGGCGCCGCACGACGGGCGCCACGCATTGCCGGCCGAACAGCACGGGCACGCTGATCCGCACGCGCCCGGTCGGCTCGCGCCGGCCCGCGTCGAGCGCGGCCTCCGTCTCGCCGAGTTCGGCCAGCAACCGCCGGCACTGCTCGTAATAGACGAGTCCTTCGTCGGTCAAGCCGAGCTGGCGCGTCGTGCGCTGCAAGAGCCGCGCGCCGAGCCGTTGTTCGAGGCGCGCGACGATCTTCGCCACGGCCGAGCGCGTCATGCCGAGGCGCAGCGCTGCCGCGGCGAAGCTGCCCGACTCCACGACGTCGACGAATTCGACGATGCCTCTCAATCGCTCGTCCATGCAGTTCCGCTCCGATGGAATGACAGGTCTGTGTCCGTGCCGGCGACAATCGTTGGCCGAATTCTCGCCAATGTGTCCCGTTGCGCAACACTATGATAGTCCGGTCCATCTCGAAAAAGGAGCCGACATGCACGCATGGCAAATCAAACCGGGGGACGGCATTGCCGGGCTCCGGCGCATCGACGCGACGCTTCGCCCGGTCGGACCGACCGACGTCGTCGTGAAGATCCACTCGACCGCACTGAACTACCGCGACCTGATGTTCGCGCGCGGCGACTATCTCGGCATCGGCACCGACGCGCTGATACCCGTCGCCGACGGCGCCGGCGAAGTCGTCGAAACCGGTCGCGACGTCACGCGGTTCAAGCCGGGCGATCGCGTGATCAATACGTATTTCCCGCACTGGATCGACGGGCCGCCCACGCCGCAGAAAGTCTCGGGTTCGCCCGGCGCGCAATTCGACGGCGTGCTGGCCGAGCACTTCGTGTCCGACGAAACCTCGCTCGTCGGGATTCCTGCGCATCTCGACTACGACGAAGCGGCAACGCTGTCGTGCGCGGGCATCACCGCGTGGAATGCGCTGTTCGTCGACGGCGGGCTGAGACCGGGCGCGACGGTCGTGCTGCTCGGCACGGGCGGTGTATCGATCATCGCGCTGCAGCTTGCGCATGCGGCCGGACTGCGCACGATCGTGACCTCGTCGAGCGATGCCAAGCTCGAACGCGCCCGCGCACTCGGTGCGGACGCAACGATCAACTACCGCACGACGCCCGAATGGCAGCATGAAGTGCTGCGGCTCACCGACGGTGCGGGCGCGGATCTCGTCATCGAAGTCGGCGGACGCGATACGCTCGCGCGCTCGGTCGCCGCGACGAAGCTGGGCGGCATCGTATCGGTCATCGGCGGCCTCAGCAGCTTCGGCGGCCCCGAACTCGGGCTGCTGTCGCTGATCGGCGGCATTCGGAAACTGCATGGCCTCATGGTCGGCAGCCGCGCGATGCTCGACGACGTCGTGCGGCTCGTCGATGCGAAACGGATCAAGCCGGTGGTCGATCGCGTGTTCGGTTTCGACGAGGCGCCGCAAGCGTATGCGTACCTGCAGTCGGGCCAGCATTTCGGCAAGGTCGTGATTCGCGTCGCGTCGTAACGGATGAAGGCGGCGCACGCCGCCTTCTCCTCGCTGCCGTCTCTACATCGCACTCTTCCGCGCCGGTACCCGCATCCGCGTACCGCGCTGTGCCGCGTCGTCGACGCTCCCATAGCGCATCCACGCAAATGCATTTCGGAATCCGTTATTGGATCGCGCCGTCCCGCGTTTTTATACTCGTCAGCACTCTCCATCAAAGAGTGCCAGCCAATTTCGACGCAACAGAACAGGACGGACAGATGAGCCTACGCCCCTTGCACGACCGGGTCATCGTGAAGCGACTCGACCAGGAAACCACCACCGCCTCGGGCATCGTGATCCCCGACAGCGCCGCGGAAAAGCCCGACCAGGGCGAAGTGATCGCCGTCGGCCCCGGCCGCAAGGACGCGGACGGCCAGCGCATCGTGCCCGACCTGCAGGTCGGCGAACGCGTGCTGTTCGGCAAGTACGCAGGCCAGGCCGTCAAGGTGGACGGCAACGAATTCCTCGTACTGCGCGAGGAAGACATCGTCGCGGTCGTCAGTCAATAACGGAGTGCAATCATGGCAGCGAAGGAAATCATTTTCAGCGACGTCGCCCGTGCGAAGCTGACCGAAGGCGTCAACATTCTCGCCAATGCGGTGAAGGTCACGCTCGGGCCCAAAGGCCGCAACGTCGTGCTCGAACGCAGCTTCGGCGCACCCGTCGTCACCAAGGACGGCGTGTCGGTCGCGAAGGAAATCGAACTCGCGGACAAGCTGCAGAACGTCGGCGCGCAGCTCGTGAAGGAAGTCGCGTCGCGCACCAGCGACGCGGCCGGCGACGGCACGACGACGGCCACCGTACTCGCGCAGGCGATCGTGCGCGAAGGCCAGAAATACGTCGCGGCCGGGCTCAATCCGCTCGACCTGAAGCGCGGGATCGACAAGGCGGTGGCATCGGCCGTCGACGAACTGAAGAAGATCAGCAAGCCGACCACCACCAGCAAGGAAATCGCGCAGGTCGCGACGATCTCCGCGAACGGCGAGGAATCGATCGGCCAGCGCATCGCCGAGGCGATCGACCGTGTCGGCAAGGAAGGCGTGATCACCGTGGAGGACGGCAAGTCGCTCGCCGACGAGCTCGACGTCGTCGAAGGGCTGCAGTTCGATCGCGGCTACCTGTCGCCGTATTTCATCAACAACGCCGACAAGCAGATCGCCGAAATCGAGAACCCGTACATCCTGCTGCACGACAAGAAGATCTCGAACATCCGCGACCTGCTGCCGGTGCTCGAACAGGTCGCGAAGTCGGGCCGGCCGCTGCTGATCATCGCGGAAGACGTCGAAGGCGAAGCGCTCGCGACGCTGGTCGTGAACAACATCCGCGGCATCCTGAAGACGGTCGCGGTCAAGGCGCCGGGCTTCGGCGATCGTCGCAAGGCGCTGCTGGAAGACATCGCGATCCTGACCGGCGGCCAGGTCGTCGCCGAGGAGACGGGCCTCACGCTCGAGAAGGCGACGCTCGCCGAACTCGGCCAGGCGAAGCGCATCGAGGTCGGCAAGGAAAACACGACCGTGATCGACGGCGCGGGCGATGCGAAGAACATCGAGGCGCGCGTGAGGCAGATCCGCGTGCAGATCGAGGAAGCGACCTCCGACTACGACCGTGAAAAGCTGCAGGAACGCGTGGCCAAGCTCGCGGGCGGCGTCGCGGTGATCAAGGTCGGCGGCGCGACCGAGATCGAGGTGAAGGAGAAGAAGGATCGCGTCGACGATGCGCTGCACGCGACGCGCGCGGCCGTCGAGGAAGGCATCGTGCCGGGCGGCGGCGTCGCGCTGATTCGCGTGCGGCAGGCGATCCGCGCACTCAAGGGCGCGAACGCCGACCAGGACGCGGGCATCAAGATCGTGCTGCGCGCACTCGAGGAACCGCTGCGCCAGATCGTCACGAATGCGGGCGAGGAAGCGAGCGTGGTCGTCGCGAAAGTCGCGGAGGGCTCGGGCAACTTCGGCTACAACGCGCAGACCGGTGAATACGGCGACCTCGTCGAATCGGGCGTGCTCGATCCGACCAAGGTCACGCGCACCGCGCTGCAGAACGCGGCGTCGGTCGCGGGGCTGCTGCTGACGACCGATGCGACGGTGTTCGAAGCGCCGAAGGATGCGGCGCCGGCTGCGGTGCCGGGTGGTCCGGGCGCAGGCGGTCCGGGGTTCGATTTCTGACGCCGGCAAGCGCGCACGCCCAAGCCGGGCGACCGCGCGCTTCGATCCACGACGCGTGGCGGCATCGGTCGCCACGCGTTTTTTCGTGCGCGCCCGCCCCGCGCGCCGTCGTCAGAACATCTGGCGCAGGCCGATCGCGGCCCCGACGTTGTTGGTCCTGCCGATCTGATCGACCTTGCCGGTGAGCCGGTTGGTGGCACCCGGGTAGTCGGCCGCGAACGCGCCGTTGCCGCGTGCGAAATCGACCGTGCCGTATACCTCCGTGTGCTTCGACAGCGCATATTCGGCCAGCATGGTCGCCGAGTAATTGATCCCGGAGCCGAGCGTGCCGTCGAGCCGCTCCGCGTTGCGCGCGTGGCCGTAATAGCCGGCCACCGTGATCAGCAGCGGCGCGGTGGCCTGCCAGTTCGCGCCGACGTAGAACGTATCGTCGATGCGGTTCGGGCTGCCGCCGGCGAGCGTGGGCGCGCCGGCCTGCTGCATGTTGAAGTCCGTCGTGCCAGTCTTGTCCTGACCGTGCAGCCAGCCGGCCAGCAGGCGCACGGACGGCGTGACCTGATACGCGCCGCTCACGTGCAGGAAGTTCACCTTCGCGCCGTTGACCGCACTGCCGTTCACGGACGACACCGAGGTCTGCTGGTAGCCGGCGTTGATCGACGCAGGCCCTTGCGCGTAGGTCAGCTCGACACCGTACGTACTGTCGAGACCCATCGCGCCGGCATGATTGCCGAGCCCGTAGATCGCATCGATGCTGAAGCCGTTGTACGAGAACTTGTACTTCACCGAGTTCGGCACGGTCAGGTAATTGCCGATGCCGTTGTACGCCCAGCTGTCCTGCCAGTAGTCGCCGACGGTCATCGGATCGAACACGTCGCCCATCGTGTCGTACAGCGGGGCGTACTGGTTGCCGAAGGTCAGCGAGCCGTACCGGTCGCTCGACAGGCCGACGTATGCCTGCCGGCTGAACAGCGTGTTCGCGACGTGCAGCTTGCCGTCGCCGAGCTCGAAGCCGTTCTCGAGACGAAAGATCGCCGACAGGCCGCCGCCGAGATCCTCGCTGCCGCGCAAGCCCCAGCGGCTGTGCGTTTCGGGGCCGACGGTCATTCCGATCAGGTCCTTGCCGTCGGGGCCGGCGTTCGTCTGATAACGGATCGCCGTATCGACGAGGCCATACAACGTGACGGAACTCTGCGCAAATGCGGACGACACCGCTGTCAAGACGAATACCGCGCCGACACCACCGGATACGACGATGCGTTTCATGAAAGGCCTCCCTGAGCGATTGATTTTGTAAGCAGTCCGACAGCATTCGTGTCGGCTTGCCGGTATAGCGCTCGGGAGAATAATCGGTCATATTCGCGGCACCTATTGCTGCTTCCGGATTGGACCTTTCCAATACGCTCAACAATCGCGGAAGCAGCCGTGCGGCGACCGGTAAGTCGCGCCCGCGGTAAGATGAACGCCCCTTCCGTCGCTTTGCCGCCCAAGCCATGTCGACCACCCTCGCCACCCTTTTGCCGCTCGCCGGCGTCCTGTTCCTGAGCGTGGCCAGCCCGGGCCCGAACTTCGTGATCGTCACGTCGACCGCCGTCGCGCAACGCCGCGCCGGCGTGATGACCGGGCTCGGCCTCGCCGCCGCATCGGGCACCTGGGCGGCGATCGCGATCGCCGGCCTCAGCCTGCTCGTGACCCACGTCGCCTGGGTGCACACCGCGCTGCGGCTCGCGGGCGCCACATACCTGATCTGGCTCGGCCTGAAAATGGTGCTGACCGCGCGCACGCCGCCCGCGGTTTCCGCGCCGGCCGCGTCCTCCGACTGGCATGCCGCGAAGAAGGGCTACGTGGTCAGCATGACGAACCCGAAATCCGTCGCGTTCTACGGCAGTATCTTCGCGTTGATGGTGCCGGCCCATACGCCGGCGTGGCTCGATCTCGCGGTCGTCGTGTTGTCGATCGGAATTTCGGGCGCGTGGTACTGCACGATGGCGCTGCTCGCGTCGCACCCGTCGGTGCGCCGGCTGCTGATCCGGCGCAAGGCCGTGCTCGACACGACGGCCGGGCTGCTGCTGATGGGGCTCGGCGGGCGGATGCTGGCCGGGCGCTGAGCGCCGTCACGCGCCGGCATCGCAACAAAAAAAGGCCGCTTGCGACACCCCGTTGCCGGGAGTCGCAAGCGGCCTTTTCGCATGCCGCGTGTCTCAGCGCCGCGCCGCCAGCCTTCTCACGACGCTCACGAGCGCGTCGACTTCATCGCACGTGTTGTAGAACGCGAGCGACGGCCGTACCGTCGCCTCGAGCCCGAAGCGTCGCAGAATCGGCTGCGCGCAATGATGGCCGGAGCGCACCGCAATGCCCTCTTCGTTCAGCGCCTGCCCGACCTCCTCGGTCTCATAGCCCTTCAGCACGAACGACAGCACGCTCGCCTTGTCGCGCGCGGTGCCCACGAGCCGCACGCCCGGCACCGGCGCGAGCACGCTCGTCGCATACGCGAGCAGGTCGTGCTCGTAGCGCGCGATGTTCTCGATGCCCACGCGGCTCACGTAGTCGAGCGCGGCCCCCAGCCCCACCGCGTCCGCGATGTTGCCGGTGCCGGCTTCGAACCGGTTCGGCGGCGGCTGGAATACCGTGCGCTCGAACGTCACGTCCGCGATCATGTTGCCGCCGCCCTGCCACGGCGGCATGTCGTCGAGGATCGCGCGCTTGCCGTACACGACGCCGATGCCGGTCGGACCGTAGATCTTGTGCCCGGAGAACACGAAGAAATCCGCATCCAGCGCCTGCACGTCGACGCGCATGTGCGAGATCGACTGCGCACCGTCGACGAGCGCCTTCGCGCCCGCGCGATGCGCGAGCTCGACGATCTCCTTCACCGGCACGACCGTGCCGAGCGCATTCGACACCTGCGTGACGGACACGATCTTCGTGCGGTCGTTGAGCAGCTTCCGGTATTCGTCGAGCAGCACCTGCCCCGAATCGTCGACCGGAATCACGCGCAGCTTCGCGCCCTTGAGCGCCGCGAGCTGCTGCCACGGCACGATGTTCGCGTGATGCTCGAGATGCGACACGACGATCTCGTCGCCTTCGCCGACGTTCTGCACGCCCCATGTCTTCGCGATCAGGTTGATCGCCTCGGTGGTGCCGCGCACGAACACGATCTCGTCCGGCGAAGCGGCGCCGATGAAGCGCCGCACGGTGTCCCGCGCATGCTCGTACGCATCCGTCGCGCGGCCGGCCAGTGCATGCGCGGCGCGGTGGATGTTCGAGTTTTCGTGCGCATAGAAATAGGCAAGACGATCGATCACGGCCTGCGGCTTGTGCGTCGTCGCGGCATTGTCGAACCAGACCAGCTGCTTGCCGTTCACGCGTTCCTGCAGGATCGGGAAATCGCGGCGGATCGCGTTCACGTCGAACGGCGGGTGCGCGCCGCGATGCAGGTTGCCCTGCGGCTCGGCGGCATGCGCATCGTCGATGAAGTAACGCGGCACGTCCGCGCCCGATGCACGCGACACCGGCACGTCGCGCTGCACGGCGAGCAGGTCGCGCAACGCATCGTCGCCCGGCAGCCCGAACGCTTCCGGCGAGGCGAGGCCGTTCGACGGCACGACGATGTCCTGCGGCGTCGCCTGCCAGCCCTGCAGCGAGCCGTCGGTGAAGTAATACGGCGACGCGGCCGGCGCAGCCTTCACCGCGCCCTCCGATACCGCCGCATTCGCCTGCGGCACGCCGAGCGCCGCGCCGCCGACGCGCGGTTCGAACGCGGGCGCGATCGACACCGCGTTGTCGGGCAACCCGTTCTGCGCGGCCGCATGCGGCGCGAGCGCGGGCACGCGATTGCCGAGCGACAGCACGTGCGTCGGCGCGGACGGCGCGAGGTTCGCGCCGGGCGCCTTGCCTTGCGGCAGCGCGAAGCCCGGCACGCCGGTGCCCGTGCCGCCCGGCCCCGCGAGCGGCGAGCCGCCCGGCGCGGGATTGCTCGCCGACGCGAGGATCGGCGCAGCCGCCGGCAACGCCGACGGCACACCGCCGACCGCCCCGCTGCCCGCCGACAGCCCGGGCGCGGTGGCCTGCCCGGGCGGCGTCGCGAAGAACTCGGACGCGAGCCGCGCGAGCGCCGCCGGGTCGGGCAGGCCGGCCGGCAGCGGCGCGTGCGGCAACGCGAGCGCGTCGCTGCCGGCCGAGCCGGGATTAACGGTAGGTGTCGGGATAGTCATGGTACTTGGCGATTTCGACGTCATCGAGGACAGCCAGCGCATCCGGCGAATGGACCGCGAGCGAGCAGTACAGCGAGATCAGGTACGACGCGATCGCCTGGTTGTTGATCCCCATGAAGCGCACCGACAGGCCCGGCCCCTGCTCGCCTGCGACGCCCGGCTGATAGAGGCCGACGACACCCTGGCGCTTGTCGCCGACGCGCAGCAGCAGGATCTTGGTCTTGCCGTCCGCGACGGGCACCTTGTCCGACGGGATCAGCGGAATGCCGCGCCACGTGAGGAACTGCGAGCCGAACAGGCTGACCGTCGGCGGCGGCACGCCTCGCCGCGTGCATTCGCGGCCGAACGCGGCGATCGCGAGCGGGTGCGTGAGGAAGAACGCGGGTTCCTTCCACACCTTGGTCAGCAGTTCGTCGAGGTCGTCCGGCGTCGGCGCGCCCGTCAGCGGGAAAATCCGCTGTTCGTCGGTCACGTTCGCGAGCAGCCCGTAGTCCGGGTTGTTGATCAGCTGGCTTTCCTGCAGCTCCTTGATCGTCTCGATCGTCAGGCGCAGCTGTTCCTTGATCTGGTCATGAGGACTGCTGTAGAGATCGGAGATCCGCGTATGCACGTCGAGCACCGTGCTCACCGCGTTCAGGAAATACTCGCGCGGCTGTTCCTCGTACGGCACGAAAGTCTGCGGCAGCACGCTTTCGTCCTCGAGCTGCGTGCACGCGGCGCGCACGGCTTCCGGGTTCTTCACCTGGTTCAGGCGATAGATGCCGGCCTCGACCGGCACCCACTGCAGCAGATGGGTCAGCCAGCGCGGCGTAATCGTGGAAAGCTGCGGGACGGTCTTGGTAGCGTTCGCTAGTTGGCGGGCGGCGTGATCGCTCAGCGCGGCCGTGCCGCTTGCAACGGTCGACATGTGTGGCTCCGGGTTCTTAAGATGAAAAACGGGATTGCTTATGACGCTTGGTGATTATCGGAAGCACGCACCTGCCGGCTCAACATGCTATAGCCGTCACACGGCACAACCGAACGGGAAGGAAAGCGGGATGCGTCAGGTGACGTACACGCCGGGCAGCAGCGTCGAGATCGACACGTCGAACGCGCGCGCGATCTTGTCGGCGGTGACGATCGACGCAATGGCCTCGCCGCGCTCGATCTCGCCGACGTACGAACGGTTCAGCCCCGCGTGTTCGGCGAGCTGCTCCTGCGACCACGTACGCGCTTCGCGCAGCTTGCGCACGTTGGCCCCGAAGTGCTGGATCAGGTCGCTCATGTCGTCACCTGCGCGTCGGATACCGGCTCGGCCGGCTCGATTCGCGCGTGCGGCGCGGCATTCGCCTCGCTGCGCAGCACGGCCTGCGTGATGTTCGCGCCCGCCGGCACGTCCTGCGTGAGCCACACGTTGCCGCCGATCACCGCGCCGCGGCCGATCGTCACGCGGCCGAGGATCGTTGCGCCCGCATAGATCACGACGTCGTCCTCGACGATCGGATGGCGCGCGAGCCCTTTCTCCAGATGGCCGGCCGCATCGCGCGGGAAGCGCTTCGCGCCGAGCGTGACGGCCTGATACACGCGCACGCGCTCGCCGATGATCGCGGTCTCGCCGATCACGACGCCCGTGCCGTGGTCGATGAAGAAGCCGGCGCCGATCCGGGCGCCCGGATGAATGTCGATGCCGGTTTCCGCATGCGCCTGCTCGGCGATGATGCGCGCGAGCAGCGGCAGCCCGAGCCGGTACAGCTCGTGCGCGAGCCGGTGGTGGATCATCGCGAGGATGCCGGGGTAGCACAGCAGCACTTCGTCGACACTGCCCGCCGCCGGATCGCCATGAAATGCGGCCAGCACGTCGCTGTCGAGCAGCCGGCGGATGTCGGGCAGCCGTGCCGCGAAGGCCTGAACGGCGGTGGCGGCCGCCTCGTCGATCTGCGCGTCGGCGTTGCGTTGCCGCGCCGCGTAGCGCAGCTCGAGCGTCACCTGCGCGAGCAGCGCATTCAGCGCCGCGTCGAGCGCGTGGGCCACATGGAGGTTTTCGCTCTCCTGCCGCAGGTCGGGCGGCCCGAGCCGCATCGGGAACAGCACGCCCTTCAGCGCGCCGATGATCTGCGCAAGCGCCTCGCGCGCCGGCAGGTCGCGCCCGCCCGGTTCGAGCGAGCGCCGCTGTTTCTCGCGCCACGCGCGGCGCACGGTCTGGAGCGACTGGACGATGCCGTCGATATCGAATGCGGCCATGCTGACTTCTCCCCGTATCGGCCGTGACTCAGTCCTGCGCCCACGGCAGGCCGCGATGGCGCCAGCCGTTGCGGCCGCCGCGATGCTGCTGTTCGTCGAGGTCGCCCTCGAACCCCTCGAGCACGTTGAATACCTGCGTGAAGCCGCCCTTGGCCGCCGCTTCGGCCGCCTGCGCGGACCGGTTGCCGCTGCGGCAGAGCAACAGCACCACCGCATCCTTGCCGGTCTTCGCTTCGAGTTCGCGCACGAAGCGCGGGTTGCGCGTCAGGCTCGTGCCGGTCGCCCACGGCACGTGCAGCGACTCCGGCACGTGGCCGACGAATTTCCGTTCTTCCGCGGTGCGCACGTCGACCAGCAACGCGTCGCCGGCGGAAAACAGCGCCCACGCGGCTTCCGGCGCCACGCCACCGGCGTACGGCGTGCCCGCCGATGCGGCCGCCGCGCGGGCGTCTTCGAGCGCCTGCTGGGCGGCGGTTCGTTCTTCCAATGCAAACGTCATCACGCTTCCTTGTTCTCGCAGATTCGTATGATCAAAAACGCCGGGAATGCGGCCGGTGCAGCTTGCCTGCTGTCTATAGCCGTCAGCCCCACTATGCGAGCGCGGTCGGGGAAGCAGAACCAATAAAAATTCATTTCCTAATCAGCGGCGCGTGAAATGCAATAGCAGACGCGCGCTATCGGCGAGGGTTCGTGCGGCTTCGTGCGGAGGATGTGAAGCGATGGCCGTTCGATGTCGTGCATCGAAGGTTCTTGAAAGGATCGGCGACCGCGAGGTCGGGAACGATGCAGCACGCGACGCGCGCCGCCCGTTGTCGTTGTGACGGAATCCGAAATGGAATCGCGCGCCGGGTCGAATGGCGCGCTTCGATGGAACGATGGATCGCGGCACGACAGCCGACGGGCGTGGCGCATCGTCGATGCACGCCACCCGTCGCCGCATCAACGTACCGGATCGACCGGCACGATCGGCACGCCGCGCGCCTCGATGTCGCGCCCCGCGAGCAAGCACAGATCCTCGCGATGATGCGTGGCGACCACTTGCACGCCCACCGGCACGTCGTTGACGATCCCGGTCGTCACCGCGAGCCCCGGCAGCCCCATCGCCGGCAGCGCCCGCAGCGTGAGCTGCGCTTCCCAGACGCGCTCGAACCCTTCCGGCCCTTGCCGATCGAGATCGTCGGGAAACGGCAGCTCGGACGACACCGGCAACAACAACACCGCATATTCGTCGAGAAAGAGCCGCCATTGCCGCGTCAGCGTCGTACGCCGCACGAGCGCGCGGCCGATCACGTCGGCCGGCAGATCGCGCACCTTGCCGCGCACGGCGGCGATCACCGCGGCCGCGCCCGGATCGCCGTCGCTCGCCACCGCGTTCGCCAGCGCATCGAATCCGTCGCCGAGCCAGAGCTGCTCCTGCAACAGCGCGGCCTCGCGCATCGGCGGCGTATCGTCGATTTCGTCGACGGTCCAGCCCGCGTCGACGAGCCGTCGCGCGGCATCGCGCAGCGCGGCCTCGACCTCGGGCACGACCTCCAGACCGCGCGGACGCACGCATAGCGCCGCGCGCTTCGGCACCGCGCGACCGTCGATCGGCACCGGCACGTACCACGGGTCGCGCGGGTCCGGCGCGGCGAATGCATGCAGCGCCAGCGCGAGATCGTCGATCGTGCGCGCGATCGGCCCCGTCGTCGACATCAGTTGCGCGCCGATCGCCCGCTCCGGCCCTGACGCATTGAATGCCGGCACGCGCCCGAGCGACGGCCGGATGCCATGCACGCCGCACGCATAGGCCGGATAGCGCACCGAGCCGCCGATGTCGGTGCCGAGCGCGATCGGGCCGATCCCGGCGGCCACGGCAGCCGCCGCGCCGCCGCTCGAACCACCCGGCGTCAGCGAACGGTTGCGCGGATTGTACGTATGGCCGTGCACGAGGTTCGACGTGAACCAGCGCAGCGCGAACGTCGGCGAATTGGTGCGGCCGAGCAGCACGGCGCCGGCCTTTCTCAGGTTCGAGACCGACGGGCTGTCGGCGCTCGCGATCAGGTTTTCCTGCAACCGCGTGCCGTTGGTCGTCGCGAACGTCGCGACGTCGACGTTGATCTTCACCGTCACGGGCACGCCGGCGAGCGGGCCCGGATCGTCGCCGCGGGCGATCGCGCGATCGACGTCGTCGGCCTGCCGCCGCACCTCGTCGGGACGATGCTCGACCACCGCATTGATCGCCGGGTTCACCGCTTCGAGGCGCGCCAGTGTGGCATCCGCCACTTCCCGCGCGGACACTTCACGCTGCCGCACACGCTTCGCAATTTCAGTCGCCGACAGTTGCCAGAGTTGCTGCGTCATGACTTCTCCTCGTGAAAGGACATCACAATCTCCGACGGCGCCACGTCATCCGCCACGCGGCGCCGCATTCACTCACTGCGCATCCTGCTTCGCACGTTCCGCGGCCGCGATGATCGCGTCGGCCACGGCCTTCGGCTGGCTCAGCATCGCGACGTGGCTGCCGTTCACGCGCGTGACCGTCGCGCCGATCCGCTTCGCCATCGCCTCCTGCAGCTTCGGATCGATCATCCGGTCCTGCGTCGCGACGACGAACGACGACGGCTTCGCATGCCACGCGGCCTGCGCGACCTTCTCCGAAATGCAGCCACCGTACCACGGCCCTTGCGTCGCCGCGACGACGCGTTGCTGCGCGGGCGGCAGATCCGGCGCGAAATCCTGCGCGATCGCCTTGTCCGACAGCCTCGCGAAGCCGCCGCCGTCCTTGCGCAGCTCGCCGGCCCACGACGGCGCCGGCAACCCCTGCGTGACGTCGGCGATCGACTGGCCGTTGTCCGGCGCGAATGCGGCGACGTAGACGGGCGACTTCACCTTGTCGTCGTTGCCGGCGTCGCTGATCACGACACCGGCCCACGAATGGCCGACCAGCACGACTGGGCCCTTCTGTTCGTCGATCGCGCGCTTCGTCGCGGCCGCGTCGTCGGCGAGCGAGCTCAGCGGGTTCTGCACCGACACCACGTGCAGGCCGCGCGCTTCGAGCAGCGGAATCACGCGGTTCCAGCTCGACCCGTCGGCGAATGCGCCGTGCACCAGCACGACGTTCGTGCCTTTCAGGTCTTCCTTCGGCGCGGCCTGCGCCGCGACCGCACCGAACAGCCCGCCGAGCACCGCCGCGGACACCAGAACCCGTTTCGTCAAACCGATCATCTTCATGCTCCTTTCCGTCGTGTCGTTCATCTGAAGTGTTGCCGATGCGGCCGCGCCCGCGTGCGGCAGGCGCGGCAATGCATCACGAATGTGCGTACAGGTCGTCGGCGTCCTTCCGCGCATTGCGCGCGGCGCGATGGTCGGCCGCGGCGTAGCGCGCGGCGGCAGGCGCGGACGCGGCAGCCACGTTGTCGTCCTGCGACTTCGACGGGCCGTTCTGGTCGGAGCGCGCGACCTGCTGCGCCGCGGCGACGGCGTTCTGCGCGGCGGCGATATCGTCCGGGTAACGCGCGTCACTGCCGGCCGGGTTGTAGCCGGCCTTCTCGAGCCGGATGAGGTCGGCGCGCACGTCGGCACGCGTGAGGCCGTGGCCGGTATCGGCGAACGACAATGCGGGGATCGAAGCGAGCACGGCGACTGCGAGGATTCGAGCGGCTTTCATGAGATTTCTCCTTGGCGGAAGTTGGGGGTATCGATCACTCGGCGTCCGTTGCGACCGTCTCGCACCGAACGTTTGCTGCATGTCGACAGTAGAACCCGCTCACGTATCCGGCATGTTTCCGAAACAGGGGCGTTCTGCAATCCGATGTTTCCGCAGCGGCTCCCGATACAGTGCGATACAAATCCGGTAACCCGCACACCGCGCGCCTGCGCCCGCATCCCAACATGAAAAAAGGCGTGCCTCGCGCGGCACGCCTTTCCGTCAAACCGGTCCGGTCAGGTCACATCAGGGCGCAAGCCGCGTGAACACGAAATCGTGATTCTTCACGCGCGCCTGATGACACGCGAAGCAGGTCTGGTGCTGACCGATATCGGCCGGCACGCCGTTGATGAAGCGCCCGAAACCCCAGCCGCCCGTCGACGCATAACGGCGCGAATCCTTGACCATCACCTGCACGGTCGTCGCCTGGCCGGGCACCGTCGCCGGCGCGAATTCGTCGGACTGCTTGCGTTTGTACGCGAGCTTCACGAGGATCGTGCCGTCCGGAAACGGCAGCGTCGACTGTTCGAGCGCGCGGATCGCGACGGGATTGCCGAGGACCACGCGCAGTTCGTCGAGCGGCGCCGCTTCCTCGGCCGGCGCGACCATTTCCCACTTCCGGTAGCCGGGCGGGATCGTCACGCCGTAGATCGGCGACGCCGCCGGCTTCGGCTGCTCCGCGAACGCGGCCGGACCGCTCGCCGACCACGCGCCCGCCAGCAGCGCGCCCGCGACGAGCGCACGGCGCGCGCCGCGGCGCAACACGATCGTGCCGGCCCGCATCACAGGTGCTCCACTTGCAGGATCGCATCGGCGAATGCCTGCGGCGCTTCCTGCGGCAGGTTGTGGCCGATGCCGCCCGTGATGGTCCGGTGCTGATACTTGCCCGTGAACTTCTTCGCATACGCGGCAGGCTCCGGATGCGGCGCGCCGTTCGCGTCGCCCTCCATCGTGATCGTCGGCACGGTGATGGCCGGGCCGGCGGCGAGCCGCCGCTCGATGTCGTCGTATTGGGCTTCGCCCTGCGCGAGCCCGAGGCGCCAGCGATAGTTGTGGATCACGACGGCCACGTGGTCGGGGTTCTGGAACGATGCGGCGCTGCGCGCGTAGGTCTCGTCGGAGAACTGCCACTTCGGCGACGCGAGCCGCCAGATCAGCTTGTTGAACGCGTCGCGATTCGCCGCGTAGCCGAGCGCGCCGCGCTCGGTCGTGAAGTAGAACTGATACCACCACTGGAATTCCGCCTGCGGCGGCAGCGGCTTGCGGTTCGCCTCCTGGCTGCCGATCAGGTAGCCGCTCACCGACACCAGCGCCTTCACGCGCTGCGGCCACAGTGCCGCGATGATGTCGGCCGTGCGCGCGCCCCAGTCGTAGCCGCCGAACACCGCGCGATCGATCTTCAGCGCATCCATCAGCGCGACGATGTCGACGGCCGTCACCGCCTGCTGGCCGTTCCGCACGGTATCGGCCGAGCGGAACGTCGTCGACCCGTAGCCGCGCAGGTACGGCACGATCACGCGATAGCCGGCCGCCGTGAGCAGCGGCGCGACTTCCGCGTAGCTGTAGATGTCGTACGGCCAGCCGTGCAGCAGGAACACGACGGGGCCGTTCTTCGGTCCGAGATCCGCATACCCGACGTTCAGCACACCGGCGTCGATCTGGTGGATCTTGCCGAGCGAGGCCGCGCCGGCCGTGCGCTTCGGCGTCGACGCATCGGGCGCCGACTGCGCGCGTGCCAGCGAACCGAACCCGAGGTCGGCGAGGCTCAGGCTTGCGAGTGTCGTGCCCAGAATCAGGCGGCGGCGGGTGTTCACGGTATCAGGCATGACGCGTTCTCCATTGTCGATCGCTAACGAAGTGGCCCGCGGCACGTGCGGGCGCTCTGGAATCGCCGTTCACGGCGGCGGCGCCTGGCATCGCGTCGCCCGTGTGAATCGCTTCACCGGTTTTATATCCGAACCATCCGGATGCTTTGTATCCCAACGTATCCAGGTTCGGGCACGACATACAGCGATTCAAAATTGGCGGCGTAAACGGGCGTTCGCGGTCGGCCGTGCGCAACGCATCACGCGGGCCGGCATCGCGACCGGCCCGCGTTTTCCCGTCAAACCCCGCTTACGCGCGACGCAACGGCCGGAACCCGGCACGCACTTCGCGAGCGAACAGTTCCGGCTCCTCCCATGCCGCGAAATGCCCGCCCTTGTCGACTTCGTTGAAGTAGATCAGGTTGTGATAGCTGCGCTCGGCCCAGCTGCGCGGCGCCTGGTAGATCTCGCCGGGGAACACCGTGATCGCCGCCGGCAGCGAGATGTTCACCGCGTTGAAGTTGTTCGAGTGATCCTCCCAGTAGATCTGCGCGGCGGACGTCGCCGTGTCGGTCAGCCAGTACAACGAAATGTCGTCGAGAATCTCGTCGCGCGGGATCGAGCGTTCGGGCACGCCGCCGCTGTAGGTCCACTGCGAGATCTTGTCGTACATCCACGCGGCCTGACCCGACGGCGAATCGGCGAGCGCATAGCCGACCGTCTGCGGACGCGTGACCATCATCGCCGAGTAGCCGCAGTTGTCGCGATAGAACGTCGCGAGCTTCTCGTACGCGGCCTTCTCCTTCGGCGACAGCGACGCCGGTGCCGGCGCGTCGGTCTGGAGCAGCGTCGCGATGTCCGGCGGCACCGTCGCCGGCATGTTCACGTGAATCCCGGCCAGGCCCTGCACGCGCTGCATCGCCATCCGGTGCGAGATCACCGAGCCGCAGTCGCCGCCCTGCGACACGAAGCGCGTATAGCCGAGGCGCGCCATCAGCTCGCCCCATGCGCGCGCGATGTGGTCGGAGCCCCAGCCCGTCTTCGTCGGACGGCCCGAAAAACCGAAACCCGGCAGCGACGGCACGACGACGTGGAACGCATCGTCGGCACTCGCACCGTGTGCGGTCGGATCCGTCAGCGGGCCGATCGCCTTCAGCAGCTCGAAGATCGAACCCGGCCAGCCGTGCGTCATGATCATCGGCATCGCGTTCGCGTGCCGCGAGCGCACGTGGATGAAGTGAATGTCGAGCCCGTCGATTTCGGTAATGAACATCGGGAAACCGTTCAGGCGCGCCTCGCCCTTGCGCCAGTCGTAGTCGGTGCCCCAGTAGCGCAGCAGCGCCTGCATGCGCGCGAGCCGCACGCCCTGCGATTCGTCGGCGACGGTCTCGCGGCCCGGCCAGCGCGTCGCGGCAATGCGGCGGCGCAGATCGGCCAGTGCTTCATCGGGGATATGGGCGGTGAACGGACGTATGCCGTCGCCACCGGTTGCCGCATGCAGCGCGGTGGGCAGCATCGCGGATACGCCGGCGGCCACGGAAGTGGCCAGCAGGTGGCGACGCATCGGGGAAAACTGTGTGGAAGACATCGTTCGGCATCTCCTTTCGTGAAATGGAAAGTGAACATGCCGCGCGGCGGAGCGCGCCTTCGCTTTCATCCGGGCGTGCGCCGGTTGCGCGGCGTTGCCCATTTGAAAGGTCTGACGTATCCCGGATGTGTCTGGTTTGTACGCGTTTGTAGCGGGGACGCGACCGACGCCGTCAGGGTGCGATCCAGCGCCCTTCGCAGCCGTCGTCGTTCACGTCGAACACCGCGCGACGATGGCCGTCGCGGGCGAGGTCGAGCCAGTCGATGCGCGTCACCGCGACGTGGAGCAGGCAGAAGTTCCGGTAACCGTCGTCGGTGGTCGCCTTGCCCGTGTCCGTATCCGGGCTTGCGGTGACATGCGCGTCTTTCGGCGATTCGATCGGCGTGCCGGGGCGCAGCGGTGCGCGATACAGCAGCAGCGTATGCGGACGGTTCGATTGCCAGACCGCGCGACGTTGCGCTTCGTCTTCGCAAATCGTCGCAACGCCTTCCGCGCGAATCTGCACGAGCGAATCGAGATCGCTCGCGACGATCGCGATTCGCGGATCGCGGCGCAGCTCCACGACCTTCTCCGAGCGCGCATCGGTGTGGAACGACAGCCGACGATCGGCGCGGCTCGCCTGCCGCAGCACGATCGTGCGCACCTTGGGCGCGCCGTCGAGGCCGAGCGTCGCGGCCTGCACCATGGTGAACGGCGAGCGCTGTGCGCCGACGCCGGATTCCAGGCACGACCAGAGGCGGTCGTACGTTTGCGTGAGCGATGCGATGTCGGACATGATGCCCCGGCGATCCTGCGTGGTTCGATCGCGCCAGCTTAACCGTTTCGGCGGCGGGATCCCGTTGCGGGCCCCCGCCGTGCGGTTCAGTTGTAGCCGAGGACGACCGGTGCGGCGTCGCGCGTGTCGGTCGAATCCGCGCCGAAGCGGCCGAGCACGTCGGCGACGTATTGCGGCCCCGCGCTGATCTGCGACGACTTGTGTTCGACGGGACGGATAGCGGCCATGCGCGGCGCTTCGTCCATCCATGCGGTGTCGTTGACGACGATGCTCATGTGTCTCTCCTCCTCATGCGGCCAGCGCCGCACCATACGCGCGCACGAGGCGCGCCACACCTTCCCGGATCGCGTCGACGTCGGGCGCGGCGAACGACAGCCGCAGCGAAGCGGCGTCGACGTTGTCCGCGAAGAACGCCTTGCCCGGCACGAAGACGACCTTGTTCGCGATCGCCTGTTGCAGCAGCACGTCCGACGACACCGCGCCGATCCGCGCCCACACGAACATCCCGCCTTCGGGACGATGGAACGCGATCGCATCGCCGAAGCCGTCGCGCAGCGCGTCGCACATCGCATCGCACTTGCGCTTGTACGCCGCCGTGATGCGCGGCAGATGACGCTCGAGCGCGCCGTCGGCGAGATACTCGGCGGCGGTGGCTTGCGTCCACGGCGCGCTGCACAGGTCGACCGTCTGCTTCGCGATCACGCAGCGCCGCGCGATTTCGGCCGGCGCGATCGTCCATCCCACGCGCAGCCCCGGCGCAACGATTTTCGACAGGCTCGCGAAGTGCACGATCCAGTCGCGTGCGCCTTCGACTTCGTTCGCGAGCGCGAGCATCGACGGCACCGGTTCGCCCGCGAAACGCAGATCGCCGTAGGGATCGTCCTCGACGATCAGGAAACGGTATTGCACCGCGAGACGCAGCAGCTTCAGGCGGCGTTCGCGCGCAAGCGTCGCACCGGTCGGATTCGCGAAGGTCGGCACCGTATAGAGCAGCTTCGGCTGCACGATCGCGCCGGATGCGAGTTGCGAGGCGAGGCGGTCGACGTCGAGGCCATCGCCGTCGACGGGAATCGTCACGATGCGCGCCTGTTGCAGACGCATCGCCGACAGCGTCGCCGGATACGCCGGTTGTTCGGTCAGCACGACGTCGCCCGGGGCGACCATCACGCGCAGCAGCAGATCGAGGCCCTGTTGCGAGCCGGTCGTGACGAGCAGTTCGGCCGGCGTGCACGTCACGTTGCGGCGCGCCATCAACGCGATCAGTTGCTGCTTCAGTTCGGCCAGGCCGTCGGTCGGGCCGTATTGCAGGCAGCGGACCGGCTGCGCGTACGCGCGTTCGGCAGCCGTGTTCAGGCCGTCGACGTCGAACAGGTCGCTGGCCGGGTAGCCGCCGGCGAACGAAATCATCCCCGGTTCGGAGAGGTACTTGAACAGCTCGCGGATCGGCGAACCGGCGGGATTCTGGAATGAGGGCGTGAACGCGTACATGTCGTCGTGAGCTGGGTGGCGGCGACGGCCGGGATAGCCGACAGGGCCGCCCGCCAAGGCGCTTCTGGCGCAACGGCGGGAATTCGAGCCACGATTGTCGATAGTCATTAACGCCGCGGCAAACGATATCTATGCACTAGGTCTTGCGGTTTGGTCATCAATTGGGAGAGGCAGATGCCGGCTGTCCCGGGCGATGCATGCGGCCGCATCGAATGCGCGGGGGATACCTGGACTGTTCTCGATCCGTTCCGAAGGACGCGTCGGGCACGTGACGCCGACCGCAGTCCTGATGGCGCCCGGCGAGTTGCCACGACGTTTCAGATCTGCAACCTGATGTGCGTTCCGGATGCCCGGGTCGCACCCGATGCGCACACGGTTCGACTAGACCGCCGATTCCCGCCATGGGCGTCGCCGGCGCCGCGCGGCGAGCTGTCCGGCACGCATGCGCCCCTTGCGCAGCAACGGTCCCGCCATCCACTCGCCTGCCGCTGCTTCACGGCTGAAACCGATCATCCGGTCTTCGCGGCCGGTGGTCAGTCGCGCCGCGATGGACGATCGACCCGATCCGACGGTTCCCGACCGTTTCAAACCCGACACATTTCCCGCGTCGACCGGTATCCCGGCCTGCATCGATGTCGCCTCATCGGTCCGAACGCACGCGCCGGCGGGCGTGGCACGCTCCGTGCGTTCACGCCGAAGGCGCCGGACAGCCGTCCCGGCGCTCAATCAAATATTTCGAAAAGTCCGCGTCCGGCACACCGGTAAGACGCTTTTTTCGGTGCAGGACGCATCGGGGGACACAATGAAAACAAGCACCACGATCTCGATCGCGGCGTCGCCGGGGATGAACAGCGACGCGGCAACGATCGCACCGCGGCCGATCCGCTGCGCAAGCCGGGCATTCCCGCAAGCATTCGCGCCCGCTCGGAACCAGCGGACGCCTGCACTCGCACGACCGCCCCATACCGCCTCTCTCTTCACCGGCATGCGCGTCTGCGTACCGCCGACGATGGGCGGCATGGCGAAACGCGCGCCCTGAGCGGCCCCCTGCGTCTCGCCTGAAGGCTCTCGGGCCGTCAGGGTGCACCGCACCGCCGCCCGCGAAGCCGGGACCTCATGGTCCGTTTCGTCGCATACGAAGCGCCGGCTCACGAAATGTCGTCGATAAAAGTCTTCCACTCGATCATGAATCGGACTGAGAAAAGCCCTTGTTCGGTCATCGCACTTGCGCTTTCGTTGGCCGTTCTGTTCCTGATAACGCATCCTTATACAGGCATTCGGCACGACGCGATCCTGTACACCGCGCAGGCGCTGTATAACGCGCATCCCGAGCATTTCTCGCACGATCTGTTCTTTGAATTCGGTTCTCAGGATCACTGGACGATTTACGGTCGGATCTTCGCGAAGCTGATCTCGGCATTCGGGCTCCGCGCCAGCAATCTCGCGTGCCTGATCGCGATTCAGGCGCTCTGGTGGAGCGGCATGTGGCGCCTGGCGAAGAAACTGCTGCCCGCCCCGTGGCACTGGCTTGCGATGTTCCTGGTCGCCTGCATGCCGTCCGATTACGGCGCCGGCCTGGTCTTTTCGTATGACGAAGGATTTCTCACCGCCCGGCTTCCCGCCGAAGCACTCGGCCTGTGGGCGATTGCGTCGATGCTCGAAGGCCGTCATCGCATTGCCATCGTGCTGACGATCGTCGCAACCGCCGTTCACCCGCTGATCGGCGGCGCGTCGTTCGTCTTCGTCGTCCTCGGCCGGACGCCGCGCGTGAAGTGCTGGCGGCTATTGCCGCTCGCGCTCATGATTTTCGCCGTCGTCGAGATGCCGCCGCTCAAGGTGTTCCACCTCTATCCGTTCGATCCGGAATGGCGGTCGATCGCGCGATACAACGTGCCATTCCTGTTCCCGACGTTGTGGTCGCTCACTGAATGGAACAAGGTGTGCTGGGCGATCGCACTTCCCGCGGCACTCTGTGCGAATCAGGCGCAGGATCACCGTGCGCTGTGGTCGAATCTCACGCTGATCGGCATTGCCGGCATCGCGCTCACCACGATCGCGGACCTGGCCGGACAGGACGCGATCTGGATACAGATGCAGCCGTGGCGCACGCTGTGGCTGCTGACGTTGATGCAATGGCCCGCGGCCATTTTGCTCGTGCGACGCGAACGCCACACACGGCCGACCCTGATCTGGCTGCTCGCGATCTGCTGGCTCCTGCTCGACGTCGGCGGAGGTTTCATCGCACTGGCGGTTGCCGCGACGCTCCACGCGGCAGCCCGTCAACGGGCGCCCGCCGCTCCCGGCGCGCGGCTTGCCGACCTCACCCCTGCGCTTCGCCGGATGTGGATCGGGACGACCCTCGCTGCCGCGACGATCTGGGTCATATACCAGTGCGCGTATCAGGTCGGTCGCGTCGCGTATCCGACCGGCAGCGTGACGTTCGACATTCCGTGGCTCGAAACGCTGATTCACACACACCTGGTCATCACGCTGGCCGCGGTGCTCGCCGTGCTCAATCTGTCGCGCAAACGAATCGCGACCATCGGCTTGCCGGTGATATTGGCCGCATTCGCCGCATACGGACTCGTCAATATCGACCAGCGGTCGGAAGCAGCCAGGATCCTGGAAGCCGGCGCCGATCGCGCCGACTTCACGCCGTTCGAAGGTACGGTCGCGCGCGGCGCCATCGTCTATTGGGACGGACCGGCGGACGAAGTCGTCTATCCGTGGCTGATGATGAAGACGTCGAGCTACTACTCGTCGACGCAGGCCGCGGGTCTGATCTTCCATCGCCGGACTACCTTCGAGGCGGTGCGACGGGTCGAACTGATCAAGCAGGACCCACGCGCCGCACGACCGCGCGACGGGCACGACACCGACAGAAAGTCGACCGTGTTCGTGTCCAGGTACGAATACGTACCGCTCGACCGAGCGGGCATCCGGCACATCTGTGCAGACCCCGTGCTGGATTTCATCGTGTCGCATCGGCACTACCCGGAGTTGGCAACAGGCTACGCGTGGTCGCCCGAACCCGAAAACACGGTCTGGCTGTACGACTGCCGCAGCATCAGGACGACTGCCGCAACTCAGGATGCATCGTCCGTGCGCATTCAACCGCTCGACCAGACGAACGCGATACCCGCACGACCGACCGCCCGAGGCGGCGCTTCCCCGCCTCGCCACGCGCAAGTGCGCGACGTCTGAACGGGACATCCGGATCATCGATTCGACATGGCAGTTTGCCGCCCGGCTGGAGCGGCCGATACGACAGTCAATGGACCAGCGACTTGAAACTCGGGGTGACAACATGGATCAATCGGTTGACGTACTCATCATCGGCGCCGGACCCGGCGGCCTCACCGCCGCCTATCTGCTGACCAGGCAGACCGACCTGTCGGTCGCGGTCATCGAGAAAGATCCTCGGTATGTCGGCGGTATCAGTCGCACCGAACAGTTCGACGGCCACTGCTTCGACATCGGAGGACACCGCTTCTTCTCCAAGTCGGCGGACGTTGTCGCGCTGTGGCACGAACTGCTCCCGGACGACTTCATCGAGCGACCGCGCAGCTCGCGCATCTTCTACCGGAACAAATTCTATCGATACCCGCTCGACGGCATCGAGGCCTTGCTGAATCTCGGCATCATCGAAAGCACGCGCTGCGTGCTTTCGTACCTCGCAGCCCGCGTCAAGCCCTGTCCAAACCCGAAGTCCTTTCATCAATGGGTCGCCAATCAATTCGGAGAACGACTGTTTTCCATCTTCTTCAAGACGTACACCGAAAAGGTCTGGGGCATGTCGTGCGACGAGATATCGGCCGACTGGGCCGCGCAGCGCATCAAGGGCCTGAGCCTGTCCACCGCCATCGTGAGCGCGGTAAAGCGCTCGCTCGGCATCCGCTCGGGCAAGTCCAGCGTCAAGACGCTGATCGAATCCTTCCATTACCCGCGCCGCGGCCCCGGCATGTTGTGGGAAGCCGCCGCCCGCAAGTTCCAGGATCAGGGCGGACAGCTGATGATGGGACAGGCGGCCGGCGCAATGCAGTACGACGGCCTCACGCGGCGCTGGCTCGTCGAAACCGTCGGCCAGGACGGACAGACGAATCGCATCAGCGCTCGCGATGTGGTGTGTACCGCGCCGCTGCGCGAAACGCTTCGCGCGATTTCGCCCCGTCCGTCATCCGCGGCTGCCGCGTCGAGACTGCAGTATCGGGACTTCATCACGGTCGCGCTGATACTCGACCGGCCCGCCACCTTCACGGACAACTGGATCTACATCCATGACCCGTCCGTCAAGGTCGGGCGAATCCAGAATTTCGCATCGTGGTCGCCCGAGATGGTGCCCGACGCGGCGACGGGTGGCTGCCTGGGGCTCGAATACTTCTGCTTCGACGGCGATTCGATGTGGGAAAGCAGCGATGCCGACATGACCGAACTCGCGATCGGTGAACTCGAGAAAATCGGCCTGGCGACGCGCGACCAGATTCGCGGTTCGCGCGTCGTTCGTCAACCGAAGGCGTACCCCGTGTACGACGACGATTACCGCGACATCGTCGACGAGATCCGTTCGGATCTGGCCGAGCACTATCCGAACCTGCATCTCGTCGGTCGCAACGGGATGCACAAGTACAACAATCAGGACCATGCAATGATGACCGCCATGCTGACCGTCGAGAACATCGTCGCCGGGCACAAGCTTCGCGACGTCTGGGCCGTCAACGAGGACGCGGAGTATCACGAGAGCGGCACCGAACCGCAAGCCGGCGCATCGAGGTTGCGCGCGGTCCCCACCCGCACCGTTCAGTGGGGGCGGACATGATGTTTTCCGGCTACTTCGTCGTGAGCGCCGTGTCGCTCGTCGTCGACTGGGCACTGTTCCTCACGCTGGCCTCGGCCATGCAGATCGATGCCGGGATATCGGCGTCGGTCGCGTACCTGGTCGGGGGTGGCGTGAATTACGTGCTTTCGCGCCGCTTCGTGTTCCGCTCGACCACGATCGGCCGCCGGCAGGTCCGCGAAGCGCTGCTGTTCGCGGCGAGTTGCGGGTTCGGCTCGCTGCTGACCGCGGGCATCGTGCATCTGGCGGCGGGACTGGTCGGCAATATTGCCGCGAAATGGCTCGCGGTGATGGTCAGCTTCGTCACGCTGTACCTGGTCCGCAGGGTCGCCGTATTCAGGGTGCCGGGGGCGCGCGCGCCGGCCGCGATTCCGGCGACCGCGCGCCGGGAAGCTGGCGGGGACGCTTGTGTCGAGGCGACGGTTCGTTGAATGCGAGGGGGTGGTACCGAAGCCAGTTCCGGGGCGGACCGATTGTCCGGCTGGCGTCAGGTCGATCGCGCTCGTGTGCCTGAACGATGGCGTCACCGCTTGGCCGAGCGCCGACGTGTTGCCGGAAAGGCGAGCCGCTTCCTCGGCGGCTCCGAATCGCGCTCTATTCACTCGGAGGCGATACGCCCTTCCCAACATAACCCGCGATCGCCTCCAGCACGCCGAGGTCCAGGTCTTGCACGCGCTCGGCGCCGAAATGGGACAGCCACTTGCGCCAAAGCGCAGTCTCGGCCGCCGTATATCCGGTCGCCGCACGAGGGTTCGTATCTTCCAGTGCTGAACGCTGGTTCATATCTTCTCCTTGATTGACGCGAGCCGGGGCGGTTGCCGCCGCCCCGGCATCAGAACGCCGTTAGACGGATTCCAGGGCGAGGGCGATACCCTGGCCGCCGCCGATGCACAACGTCACCATCCCGCGTTTCACGCCATCGCGGCGCATCGAGTGCGCAAGGCGGGTCGTCAAAACGGCACCGGTTGCGCCGATTGCATGACCGTGCGCAATCGCGCCGCCTTCGACATTCACCAGCTCCTCGTCGATGCCGAGTTCCCGCATGACTGCGATCGGCACGGCGGCAAACGCCTCATTGATCTCGAAACGCTCGACGTCCTTCAACGACCACCCGGCGCGGGCGAGCGCCATCTTGACGGCCGGTACCGGCCCGAGTCCGAACATGCCCGGCTCCACCGCCCCCACCCCATAGGAAACGAGCGTTGCGAGCGGCTCGATTCCACGCGCGTCGGCATACTGCCGATCCGCCACGATCATTGCCGCCGCACCGCTGTTCAATCCGGGCGCATTGCCCGCAGTGATGGTGCCGTCGGAGCGAAACGCGGGCTTCAGTCTGGAGAGCGAATCGACCGTCGTGTCAGGCCGCGGCTGCTCGTCGCGCTCGAATTTGACAGTCTGCTTCCGCCCCTCGATTTCGACCGCGACAAGTTCCGGGTCGAACGCCCCGCGTCCTTGCGCCTGCGCGAAGCGCTGCTGCGAACGCTCCGCCCACCGGTCCTGCTGCGCGCGCGTGATCCCCATTGCTGCAACGAGGTCCTCCGTGTGCCATCCGGAATGCTGGTTGGAAAACGCGTCGACGAGGCCGTCCCCGAGCATGCTGTCGACGATCCCGGCATTCCCCATCCGATGGCCCCATCGCCCGCTTTCCAGCAGATACGGGGCGCGGTCCATGTTTTCCATGCCGCCCGCCACCGCGACCGAGCCGAATCCAAGCCAGATTTCCTGCGCCGCATTCACGATGGCCTGGGCGCCCGAGCCACACACGCGATTGACCGTAAGCGCAGGCACGGCCACCGGTACGCCGCCCCCGATGGCCGCTTGACGCGCGGGGTTCATCCTGTTTCCTGCCTGAATGACGTTGCCCATCACGACCGCCGCCAATTCCGCCGGATCGACGTTGCTGCGACGTACCGCCTCGCGGACCGCGACTGCGCCGAGCGCCGTCGCAGCAACGTCCTTCAACGTGCCGCCGAATGCGCCGATGGGCGTTCTGACGGGACTGCAGATCACTACCTGTCGTGCAACCATTTCCACACTCCATTCAAAGGTGGGTTCCGGCGGAACGGATGGCACCGCCGCCGCACGAATCGCCTGCCGGGAAAGGATGCCGCTTCGCCTGCCCGGCACGCGTAACTACTGCGATTGTGCCGCCGAACACGAGGAAAGGCGGCGCGCGCCGCTCCATCACGTCAGATCGACACCATTTCGAAATCTTCCTTGCCGACGCCGCACTCCGGACATTTCCATTTGGCCGGAATGTCTTCCCAGCGCGTTCCCGGCGCGATGCCGTCGTCCGGCGCCCCCCGTTCTTCCGAATAGATCCAGCCGCACACCAGACACATCAACGTGCGCATCTCCACCGCAGTCGTGCTCATCTCGCCAATTCTCCAAAATTCGACGTCTGTCGCATCACAAACTCGCGCACCTGCTCGCGAACCCTCGCGTCCGACAGGATTCGCCCATGCCCCGCGCCCGGGGCCGGCCACAGCGTCGCATCCTGCAGGCCGGCCACTACCCGCTGCGCCTCGCAGTACGGCACCACCGAATCGGCCGGATCGTGCACGACCAGCACCGGAACGTCGAGCGCCGCGCCGCGCGCGAGAATGTCCCAGTGGCTGACCGGTACGCCGTTGCGTCGATGCAGCTCCGCAAAAATGCGCTCGACCACCGGGCGCTGGAACGCCATGTCGCGGCTCGCCCAGCGCTCCAGCACCTCGGTCAACCCGCACGTCGGGGCGATCAGCACGATGCAGCGCAACGATGCGCGGCGCGAGCGTTCCGCCAGTGCGGAAACCGCCGCGATCGAACCGAGCGAATGCGCGATCACCACGTGCGCGCCTTCGATCGCGTCGAGCACCGCGCCGGTCGCGCGGGTGAACTGCGTCATCGTCGTATGCTTGCCCGGCGAACGACCGTGAGCAGGCGCGTCGAATGACGCCACCGAAAAGCCCAGGTTCTGCATCGGCTTCACGAAGCTCAGCATGCTGCTGCTGTCGGTGCCCCAGCCGTGCACGAGCAGCACGCGCGACGCCCCGCCCTCCCAGCAATAGGCCCGGTCGATATCCGCATTGCCCTCGATCGGCGTCTCGGTGGCGCCGAGCGGCACCCGATCGCTGACAGGGAGCCCGTAGCCGCGCGTGAAGCCGAACGCGTCGGCCGCCCGGCTTCCGGCGATGCGCGGCGCGACGGCATTCAGCATCCCGAACGCGCGACGGCGGAGCCGCACGCGCAACGATGGCGCATTCGCCTTGCGCCGGGCGATCGGCGAGACTTCCGTATGGTTCACGGACACCATCACCGGCCCTCCGCCGCCGTGCGCGCGCCGACGGGCACGGCTTCCCGGGACAGGCTCCGGTAGTAGCCCGACTCGGTGTCGTAGAAATGGCAATGACGAATGACGTACCAAAGATCGCCGAACGTGAAATCCTTTTCGCGGATCATGCCGGGGAACGCCTCCTTGAGCGCCGCCTGGGCCTTCGGCAAGTTGTAGAACGGTACGATCGGCGCGACGTGGTGCGCCGTATGCACCGAAATGTTGTGCGTCATGAAATGCAGCCACTTCGGATACCGGTAGTCGGTCGTCACGAGCAGGCGACTGGCGTTCGGCGTCCAGTGCTGCGACGGCAGGAACGGGATGTCGTCCGACGTGTGGTGCATCAGCGTCGTGGCGCTGAACCACGCGTGAATCATGAGCCACGGCACGACGAAGTACAGGAACAGGCCCGTGATGCCCGTGAAGTAGATCAGCGCCGGGAAGTAAAGCGCCGATGCGATCAGCACGAACGCAATCGAGCGTTTCACGTCGCGCCGCATCTCGCGCTTCGGATAGAAGCCCGGACGGAATCCCGACTCCTTCCAGTAGCTGACCGTGCCCGCCCAGAACAGCCACTTGCGCGTACCGGCGTACTCGAGACGCTTGAGGAACGACATGCGATCGTATAGCGGCGCGGGAATGGGCCGCCAGTCCGTGTCGAGTTCGAGGTTGTTGGTGTTCGCGTGATGCAGGTTGTGCGTATGGCGCCACGCGTGGAACGGATACAGCAACGGCAGAAGCGACAAATGACCGATCGCCAGATTGAACCATCGAGAGCGGGAGAACGAGTTGTGCCCGCAATCGTGCGCGATGCAGTGCAGCCCCCAGCCGCCCAGACCTGCGAGCAGCCACAGCGGAACGTAGAACAGCCAATGCGGTGCGTACGCGATGCCGACCAGCGCACCGATGTACGCGGCATAGCTCACCACGAAACCGAGAACGCCGCGCCACGCACGCGGCTCGTACAACGACTTTGGAATCGCGTCGGTGAGCCGCACGCCCTCGAGCGCCTTCGACTTCTGCAGGAATTCGTCGAAACGCGCGGGCGGCGCGCTCGGGAAGGTGTATTTGCTTGTCATGTCGATCTCCCGCTTATGCAGCCTGCAAGCCGAGCTCGGTCGACAGGTGGCGCGCCAGTTCGTCGATGCTGTTGTGTTCGAACAGCAGCGCCGGCGACAGCCGCTGCTCGACGACCTTCTCCAGATCGCCCGACACCTGCACCGCGACGATCGAATCGAGGCCGTATTCGTCGAAGCGCTTCGCGGGGTCGATGGCAGCCCGGTCCACCTTCAACTGCCTGGCGAGCCGGTCGATCAGCCAGCTACGAATCGACGCTTCGGTGAGGGGGCCGATATCGGCGGCCACCGCCTTCTTGCGGCCGAACAGACCACCCAGAATTCCAGCTTGAGACATGATGAAAAATCCTTCTATACGAGGGAAATGAACGAAATGACGACGGCAATCTTCTTCAATACGGCTGCTTGGCGAGCTTGCGGATTGCGGCAGGCCCGGGTTGGCGCAGGTCCCACACGACGCCCAGCTTGCCGAGCGTCCACAACACCCACGCGCTGAGATCCGGCTCGTACCACTTCACCGAGTGGCGATATGACGCCGGGAACGCGTGGTGGTTGTTCTGCAGGCCTTCGCCGAACGTGAACACGGCGACCGTCCAGTTGTTGGCGCTGTTGTCGTCTGTCTTGAACGGCCGTCCACCGAACATGTGGCACACCGAACCCACGCACCAGGCAGCCTGGTTGGCCAGAAAAATCCGCGCGAACCCGCCGAACAGCAGGCCGTTCCACGCGCCGTGCCAGGAACCGGCAATGGCGCCGCCGATCCCGGCCGGCAGCACGAGACCGAGCACGATCCACCAGACGTAGGTACGGTGATAGAAAAACAGACGGCGATCGCGCAACACATCGGGGGCGAAAAACGTCCAGCCCGATACGTCCGCGGCCAGCATCCACGGCATGTGCGCATACCAGAGGCCGCGCAGCTTGGCGAACAGCCCCTGTCCGACCAGGTTCGGCGAATGCGGATCGCCTTGCTGGTCGCTGTACAGATGATGACGGCGATGCGTCGTCACCCAGAACATGATCGGGCCTTGGGCGGCCATCGACCCGCAGATCAGCAGCAGTCCCTCGAACCACTTCGAAGTCCGGAACGTCTTGTGAGCGAGGTACCGATGGAAGCCCATCGTGATCCCGCCCATGTGCAGAAAATAGAACACCCCGAACAGCACCAGATCGGTGACGGCGAAGTCTCCCAGCACGAGTTGGCGTGCCGCCAGCGCAAAGCCGGCGAGCGGCACCAGCATCACGGCCAGGGCGGTATAGCGCTTGATGCGCGCCCCACTGCCCTTTAGCGGCGAAACACCGGGGATCTGACCGTCGGCGGCCGACAGCCCGTCGGCGGCAGTCACGCCGGGTGCAACCTGAATCGACGAATTCATAGGATTCTCCAAACGCTAACAGGATTACGGCGAAGTTGAGTGAGCCGCCGCGCGGCGCTTCGGGGCATAGCGCACCTCCGTGACGAGCCCCAGCGCGTCGAGCAGGCGGATGATCCAGGCGGAGGGATCGAGTTGCCAGAACGCGTGATCGTTGTTGGCGAAGGCCGGCTGCGCGTGATGGTTGTTGTGCCACGCGCCGCCCACCGAAACGATGGCGAGCAGGCCCAGATTGCGACTGTGGTCGCGCGTCGCGTGCGGACGGGTGCCGATGGTGTGGCACAGGGAATTGACGGCCCACGTCGACTGATCGAGCAGGAAGATCCGCGCGAGACCGCCCCACAGGAAGCCGCCGACGGCCCCGGACAAGGCCTGCCCGGCCGGCGCGAGCAGCGCGCCCGCGAGCGCGGGGATGGCGAGGCCGAGCATCACCCACCACGCGTATCGAAGATTGAGATTGACGATCAGGCGGTCGCGCAGCAGGTCCGCGGCATACGCACTCCAGTTCTCGCGTCGCACGGTGAACAGCCAGCCCACGTGACCGTGCCAAAGGCCCGCGAGCCGGCTCGGCTTGCCGTGCCGGTTCGCGCGCGGGCGCGGCGAATGCGGATCGCCGTCCTGATCGGTGAACGCGTGATGCATCCGGTGCGTGGCGGCCCAGAACAGGATCGGCCCCTGGGCGGCCATGCTGCCGAGTACGCCGAGCATCACGGTGACGATCGGTCGCCCCTTGAACGAGCGGTGCGAAAAATATCGATGCATGCCGGTTTCGACGCCGATCGCGGTCGAGAAATACATCACCGCCAGCAGCACGAAGTCTGTCGCGCGCATGCCGTATATCCACGTGTAGGCGATCGCCAGCGCGAAACCGAGCGCGGGAATGCCCACGGTCAGATAAGCAAGCCGGCGTGCGCGCACGTCGGTGTCGGCTTCCGCGACAACGGCGGCTGCCGATGTTCGCGAAGCCAGGGAATCCGCTTCAGCCATGACTGGCTCCGAAGAAATGGAATATGAAAATGAAGTGTTGTCGGACGGCTTACGTGCGTGCCTCGAGCACGCTCAAGCGACCTTGCTGGAACGCCTGCTTGCACGCTTGCCGACGCACCTTGCCGCTGGTCGTGAGCGGAATCGAGCCGGTCGGTCCCAGGTGCACCACCGCCGGCGACACCCCGTGGTCGCGCGTGACCGCCAACGTGATCGCCGCGCGCACCTCGCGCATTTGCTCGGTATTCAGCCGGCGCGAGCGCTTGAGTTCCGCAACGATGACGAGCGACTCCGAAGGACCGCCGTCGATCGAGAACGCCACCACGCCGTTCGTGCGAATCGCGTCGTGCGCCGATTGCACCGATCCCTCGATGTCGTTCGGATAGAGATTGCGCCCGGCGACAATCACGATGTCCTTGATCCGCCCGGTCACGAACAGCTCGCCGTCGTTCAGAAAGCCGAGATCGCCCGTGCGGAGGTAGCGCACGGATTCGCCCTCGCCATCTCCGTCAGCGGGCGTGGCCGCGAAAACGTCGGCGCTGTCGCCGCGGTTCAGATAGCCCGCGGCGACGTTCGGGCCACTGAACCAGATTTCACCGATGGTCCGGTCCGGCTGTACGCGCTTCGTCTCAGGGTCGACGATCAGCAGCCGATGCCCGACTGCCACCGGTCCGCACCCGACCAGCGTGGTACGCCCGCGCACATCGGATTCCGGCGCGTGCAGCTCGCACCTGCCGTGAGCAAGTGCCTCCTTGTCGACGTCGATCAGGGTAATCGGCGAACGCCCCACCTTGCCGGATACATAGAGCGTCGCCTCGGCCATGCCATAGCAGGGCACCACGGCGCGGCGCTCGAAGCCATACCGGCCGAAGCGCGCGAAAAAACGTTCGAGCGTCGCGTGGCTCACCGGCTCCGCGCCGCAAAATACGTGCTGCAGCGAGCCGAGATCGAGCGTGTCCGCCTCTTCTTCGCTGATGTTGTCGACGCACAGGTCGAACGCGAAATTCGGCGCGACGCTGGTGGTCACGCGATAGTCGCTGATCGCCTTGAGCCAGCGATACGGCCGCTGGACGAAATGCTGCGGCGACAGGATCACGAGCGGAAAACCGCTGAACACCGCGAGCAGCAGCGCGCCCATCAGTCCCATGTCGTGATACGGCGGCAGCCACGTGCATCCGACACGGTCGCGATCCGGCCCGATCCGTTCGGCGATCACCGCGCAATTGCTGACGAGATTCTCGTGCGTGACGACTACGCCCTTGGGCTCGCCCGTCGATCCGGACGTGTACTGAAGCAGCGCCGGCCGGTCCAGGTCGACACGCCACTCCAGCGAGCCCCCAACGCCATATGCCGATGCTTCGATTTCATGGAACGCGCTTTCGTCGAGCGTCAGCAACGCAGGCGCGGCACGCTGACCGCCGTAGAGCTCGTCGAGCTGTGGCTGCAGTGAGCGATGAAGCTTGCCGGCGATGACCACGTCCGGGTGAGCGTCGCGACAGATCGATGCGAAGCGGGCCACCGCGCGCGCGCCGGCCGGTGGAAACGAGGGTACCGCGGTGGCACCCGCCAGCAGAATCCCGAACAGCGCCGCGACGTAACCCAGACCGGGTTCGAGCAGAAGCAATACGCGCCGGTCGTGCAACGGGTGCTGCAGAACCATGTCCCGCACATGGACGGCAGCGGCAGCGAACTGCCCGTACGACCAGCTCACGACATCGTCCTCGCCGTCGCGAAGAAAATGAAATGCGATCCGCTCCGGCGTTTGCTCGGCACGCTCTCGAAGAATGTCGAGCAGGGACGAGCGCTCCGCTGTCGCAGCGGAGGGGAAAATACTACCGGTCATCATGAGGCCCTCGGATAATCGATGTTGTTTTTGTGAAAGCTTTGTACGCGAACCGTTGCCGGACGATCCGCGCCCCTCAGCGTGCCACCGCGGACGCAAGCGCTCGAGGTCGCGTATCCACCGGCGCGCACAGGATCGCGGTAGCCAGGCCGAGCGCGATCTGCAGATAACAGAGCGTGTGGAATTCGGCGAGGCGCGTTATCGCGTTACCGGTGATGGCGACCGTCAGCGCCACGCCGAACACGGATCCCACCTGGCGTATCGCCTGGTTGACGGCCGAGCCGACACCGAATCGCGCCGGCGGCAGATGCGCGACGGCCGCCGCGGACAGCGAAGGCATGACCATGCCGACCCCCAGCCCGGTGAGGAGCGCGCCCGGCAGCCACGCATGCACATAATCCGGATTGACCCCAGGCACGAGCGCGAACCATATGCTCGCTGCCGTCGAGATCAGGCTGCCCGTCACCAGCAGAACCCGGTGCCCCGCGCGCGCCGCGAACCGTCCGCACACGATCGCCGTCGGAACGACGAGCAGCGGCCCCGGGCTGCCGGCCAGTCCCGCACGCGTCAGCGAATACGACCAGACTCCCGTGGTGAACAGGAACGTCTGAAAGAACATCATCGCAAAGCCGATCGCGAAACACAGCGAAGCCAGATTGATGTAGCAGTAAGTCCGATCCCGAAACAGCGAGAGATCGATTGCCGGCGACCGTACCGTGCGAGCCCACGCAACGAATGCCGCCAGCATGCCCATCCCGCCTGCGATCGCGAATGCGACTTCCGGCGAAGTCCAGCCGACCGCCTCGGATCGCACCAGACCGATCGCGATGGAACCGACGCCGAGGATCAGCAGGACGACGCCAACCAGATCGAGCGGTGCACCGCGCTCGGGATCACGCGACTCGTCGAGCATGCGCCATCCCTGCCATAGCGCGATTGCGCCAAACGGCAGGTTGAGAAAGAAGGCCCAGGGCCAGCCGAAGCGATCCACCATGAACGAGCCGACGCTTGGACCCAATGCCCCGGCCACCCCGCTGACCGCGCCCCACAAGCTCACGGCCACGGACCGCTTGCCGACCGGAAACGCCGCGAGCAGGATCGACAGCGATGCAGGCAACAACAGCGCCGCCCCCGCGCCTTGCACCGCACGCATTGCCCAGAGCATCTCGACATGCGTGGCGATGCCGCAGCCGAAAGATCCTCCCAGGAACATGGCGAGTCCAAGCAGGAACGTGCGCTTGCGTCCGCGCAGGTCGGCGAGGCGGCCCGCGGGCACGAGCAACGCGGCGAAGACGAGCGTGTACGCGTTCAGAACCCACGACAGGCCGGCAGAGTCGGTATCGGGAAACGCCCGTCGCAAAGCGGGAAATGCCGCATACAGCACGGTCACGTCGATCGAGACGAGAAACACCGCGACACTGGCGATCCAGAACACCGGCCACGGTGAAATCGAGCTCGGCTGCGCCTGCGCGGCGGACACGCTGGGTCCGTTCATGGACTTAACCCTCGCGAAGCTGAACGGGCGTCACGTCGTCATTCGATTCGGATTCCGATGCGGATTCCGATTCGAAATACGACCGATCGAGAAACGGGAGCGTTCGCGCCCGCATCCGCGCCTGAAACAGCGCGACGACCGGCCACGGTCGCATCGCCATTGCCATGCCCTTGACCGTGCGCGCATCTTCCCAGTAGATGACGTTCGCCACTTCCAGCGGCAGCCCGCCGACCTCGCCCGTCCAGAGGCTCAGCGTCGTGGCGTTTGCCGACAGACGCGGCCCGCTCGCACGTCCGCCGTAGACCGCCATCGAATGGCCGCACACGCGCTCGACGTCGTCACGGCCGCGAATCGGTTTGCAGGCCACCGGGCTGGTCAGAAACATCTCGTCGACGATGGGGAACGGCAACTTGGCGTCCAGCACTTCGTCGGCGGGTATCGGCGGCAACGCGGTTTCGATTCCCGGCGGCAGCACCCACGCGTCTGCGTCGACGAGATCCCGGCTCGCGTCGTACAGCGCCCGGCGCACCGGTGCGGGAAACGAGCCAAGGAAGATGTCGACCTGGATGCGTGTACCCGACCGGCGCGCCACCGTCACGCCGCGAATCCGGCGGCCCTGGAAGAGGCCGAGCCATTCGCGCCCGCCGATGTCCGCACCGCTCCAGGCGTTTTTCGACTCGACTTCGGAAAAGATGCCGGCGGCGGCCATCGCAAGACGCTCGACGCGGTCGCGACCGACGATCTCTCCGAACGTCATGGGATGCAGCAAGCCGACTTCGTCCTGCGCCGACATTCCGAGTTCGCCGAGCAACTCGCCGACATAAAGGCTGGACTGTCCTTGGTGACGCATCGTCGCTTCCTTCTCGATCATCGTCGTTTCCTCTTCCGCGTGCGGCACGCGCTCCGTCCCGACGGGCGTCATACGGCCGCTCGAATGGATGCGTTCGCACCCATTCGCTCCAATATCCGCCGCGCGGCGAACGCCGGGCGATCGAGCTGGATGTCGATCATCGGCGCCGTGGGACTCCAGTTCGCTTGCAGGCTCTCCGCGACATCCTTGTCCTCCATCACGGTGGCGAACACTTCCTTCGCGGTGAACTCGGTAAACCGCTCGTTGTCGACGTCGAAATCGCGATGCATGCCCACGAAGACATGCGTCGTTGTATCCGTCGCGGGCGTGAAGATCGTCGTCGTATAGACGTGGAAGACCTGGCCGCTCGAATCGTCGCAGGCGTGAGCCCTCGTCTCGACCCGCGTGTTGCCGATGGGCCAGTAGAGCACCTCCTGGAAGCGGTCGATGTAGTCGAGCTTCAGGATATGGGTGTAGAGCGGCGGCGTCTTCTCGCGGCGCAGGTAGCGGCGCACGCGGACTTCATCGTCGTTGATCACGATTTCGGGCGGCGTCTCGACGATGTCGAGCGAGCCGAGCGTCTTCGCATGCACGAAGGCGGCGTGCGAGATGTCGAGGATGTTGTCGATGCCGAACAGGTAGCTGCACGCGATCGTGCAATAGCTCATCTTCCCGGCAAGCTCGGGCGCCGAACAGACCCAATGGTCGGGGATCGCCGCCTCGTCGGCCTTGTCGGGCTCGCCGGTCCACAGCCAGATGAAGCCGTATTTCTCGACGGCGGGGAACGACCGCACGCGTGCGCCCTTCGGGATCACGGTCTGGCTCGGAATGCTGACGCACGCGCCGGAGCAGTCGTACCGGAGCCCGTGATACCAGCACTGGAGTTCGTCGCCGACCACGCGCCCCCGCGATAGCGGAACCTGCCGGTGCGGGCACCGATCCTCGAGCGCGACGATCTGATTCGCCTGCGTACGGTACATGACGATCTTCTGGTTCAGAATCGTCCGGGCAAAGGGCTCCCTCTGGACTTCCGCTGAAAGTGCTGCTGCGTACCACGCATTCTGGATAAACATTGATTCCTCACTTTGCTACATGGGCGGCGGTGGCACACCGACGCGAGCTCGAGTCGCCGTGTGCGCTCGTGATCGGTTCTATCTGCGCGCGACGGCGACCATCCGGTCGTCGTCCCGGGCGTCGGCTCCGGCCGCTTCGCGATCGAGACGGCCGTCCGCCATCTGCTCGAGAAATTCGTCCGACGCGGACTGCAAATTCACGCAGGGATACTGAAAGCGGCCGGTCGTATAACGAAGCGCGCCCAGGAACGACGGCTCGACCGGCGCACCTTCCGCCTCGAACAGCCCGTGCGACGCCAGGTACGTGTGAAGCGCGGGCAACCGGTAGCACGGGACGGCCGGATACTGGTGGTGTTCAAGGTGGAAGTTGCTGCCGAAGAACAGCGCCGTATAGATCGGCGACGTGTAGCTGCGACTGTCGCGATATCGCCCCGGCACGGTATCCGTATGTTCGATGTATGCGCGGATGGTGCTGAATACGTACACCCCGATATACGGAATCAGCATGACCGTGAAACCGAGCCACAGCGAGCGATGCCAGATGAATCCGTAGGCCGTTATCGCGCACAGGCTCAGCGCGATGTTGATCCGCGAGATCCAGCGCATTTCGCGCTGGCTGAACGGCAACCGCGTGTTCTCCGGCCACGGCAAACCTGCCGCCATGCGCGCGGCGTTCCGCGTGTAGATCCGCACGCCCTTGGAACGCGCGAGAAAGAAGCGCGACCAGAAGGTTCTGTACTGCGAATAGATCTGCACATCCGGATCGATGTCCTGACCGGTGAAGCGATGGTGCTTCCAGTGCGTCATGCTGAAGCCCACGATCAGGAAGCCCGGCACCAGCGACGAGCAGATGAGCGCTAGCGCGGCGCTCACGTACTTGTTGCGATGCAGGTTCGTGTGCATCCCCTCGTGTCCGACGAAGGTCAGCAAATGCATGCCATGTCCGCCGATCACACCCAGGACGATGGCCAGCGCGATTCGGACCGGCGTCGACATCGGGATATCGACGACGGCGAACGCCACTGCGGCCGGAATCAGGAAGAACGCGAGCGCGTGCGCGAGATAGAGGATCGTGGCGACGGCGCTGATCCGGTGGAAGTGCCGTGGCAGCTTGAGCCGCGACAATGCGACGTCACTGTCCAACGTGGTTGCGATGGTCATGGCCTCTCTCCTCGATTGATGCGATGCAGGGCCGGCGATTGGCGAACGTGCCGCGCCGTGGCTTGAAATCGCGTGGCCGCAACGACCACGCACCGCTGTTGCGCGCGTTCAAATGGATTCCCCGACTGATACGTCGCGCTCGACGCCGGCGGCAAACGATTCCAGCGCGTCCGACTCGCGCACGCGGGAGCGCCGGGCGCGCGCCTCCTCCGCGAGCTGCACGCGCCGCGCCATCTCGGCGCGAATCGCCTCGCCTCGCCGGGACATGTCGATCAACGGCTGGATCACGCCCGTTTCGCCGCCGGCCATTGCCTCGTCCGCCCACTTCTTGATATCGCTCGGATCGAATACGGCAAACGGCGAGCACTGGCGATTCTGCGAAGCGAGCAAACGCGCCTGCAGTTCCGGTCCGTTCGCAAGCTTGCGGTAAAGGATCCGGCTGAGCGGATTGTTGTGGCCGAGTGCGCCGCGGCCGCGCGAGTATTCGAACAGGTCGATCGAGGTCGCGTCGCGCTGGCGCCAGTAGCACTCCAGCGCATGCTCGTCGCCCTCGACGATGGCCTGGGCGAGCGAGCGCGCATCGCGAAGTGCGTCGGTAATGCCGAATCCCGGCGACGGGTCCATGAAGAGGCCCGCATCGCCCACGAGGGCCCAGCCGGGCCCTGCGGCCTGACGGAAGAAAAAGCGCAGCTTCAATGCGCCGAGCACCTTGCTGGCGGGCGCGTCGGCAACCAGCGGCGCCGTGTGAGGGTTGCCCTTCAGCGTCTCCGTGAGCTTCTCGAGCACACGGCCCTTCCATTCCGGCAACTCCATTTTCGGGAACGCCACCCCGATCAGCAGCAGGTCCCTGTTGGTCGGAAAAACGAAGACGATGTCGTCGCCGAAGGTGCAGTTCATCGCCCCGCCGCGATAGCGCGGATCGGTGTCGAACCAGTCCGGCCGCGGCCAGTACGCCCAATACATTGCACGCGGGCCGTCGTAGCCGTGGTACTCCTCGGCACCGACGAGGTCCGCCATCGTCGAGTGCTGGCCATCCGCGCCCACCACGACCCGCGCCCGGATCTCTTCACGCACGCCGTCATGTTCCACCACGGCGCCCGTCACCCGTTCGCCATCGCGCAACAGACCGACCAGCCGGGTCCGTGTACGGACCTGAGCCCCCGCCGCCCGCGCCTCCTCCAGCAACAGCGCATCGAGATCCATCCGACGCGGACAGGAGCAGCCTCCGCCGACGGGATACTCGATGCAGCCGAGCACGTCGTCGCCCCCATACATCATGCTGGGCACCGGCGGCGCGAAACGGCGAACCTTGTCGCCAAGCGCGAGTTCGTCGAGGAGCGCCATGCCGTAAGGCGAAATCCAGTGCGTGGACAATGGCTGGTCGCTCGGGAGATTGCTCGCATCGATTGCCAGAACGCGCTTGCCGGCGCGCGCCAGATGAATCGCGAGCGTGGCGCCCGCGCAGCGAGCGCCAACGATGAGGGTGTCTAACACGGAGAATGTCCTTCGGATAACGATCGGAACCGGAATGGCACGTGACGCGACTTCGCCGTCGCCGTCATCATCGAGTCGATGAAGAAGCGGCGAACCATGGCACAGCGCCGAACACGGACGACACGACGTACTTGCGAAATCGGACGCGCACGCGAAGCCGGTGCGCGTTGCTCAATGCGCGCCTGCGGCGCGATCCGACGGATATCGCTTGAACAGCACCGACGCGTTCACGCCACCGAACCCGAAACCGTTGGACAGCGCGATTTCGACGGGAACGTGCCGGGCAGAGGGGCCGATCAGATCGAGTCCGGCGGCAGCCTCGTCGGGGTGCTCGAGATTCAGCGTTCCGGGCAGCACGCCATCCCGCAGCGCGAGAATGGAGAACGCCGCCTCGATCGCGCCGGCCGCCCCGAGCAAATGCCCGGTCGCCGACTTGGTCGATGAAATCGCCGGGCCGGCGCCCACGCCGAAGACCGTCTTCAGCGCCTCGATTTCTCCGGAATCGCCGACCGGCGTCGATGTCGCATGTGCGTTGACGTAGTCGACCTGCTCCGGAGCGATGTCGCCCATCGCGAGGGCCAGTTTCATCGCGCGCATGGCGCCGGATCCGTCGTCGGGCCCGGCGGTCATGTGGTAGGCGTCCGCCGTGGTTCCGTACCCGATGATCTCCGCGATCGGGCGGGCGCCACGCGCGATGGCGTGGTCGAGAGACTCGACCACCAGCATGGCGGCCCCCTCGCCCATGACGAATCCGTCCCGCTCGCGGTCGAACGGCCGCGACGCGCGAATCGGCTGATCGCCGAAGCCGGTCGACAGCGCTCGCGCCGCAGCGAATCCGCCCAGGCTCACCTTGTCGAATGCCGCTTCCGCGCCGCCGGCCAGCACGACATCGGCCTCGCCGTTCCGGATCAGGCGCAGCGCATCGCCGATTGCCTGCACGCTCGCCGCGCAGGCAGTCACGGGACAGCCGATCGGCCCGCGAAACTGATGCTTGATCGAAATCTGGCCGGCTGCCAGATTCGACAGAAAGAACGGAATGGTGAACGGCGACAGCCGGCGCACGCCGCGCGTCTCGCCGATTCTCACCGCCTCGGCCAGACCCGGAAATCCGCCGATGCCCGACGCGACGACGGTGGCCGTCCGCTCGCGCTGACTTTCCGCCTGCGGCGCCCATCCCGCTTCCGCGAGCGCCTCGTCCGCGGCAACCATCGCCATCTGGATGAAGCGGTCCATCTTCCTCAGCTCCTTGTTCGGCACCGAGCTCTCCGGATCGAAACCGCCGTCGGGATCGTCGGCCTTCGCCGGTACGGTCCCGCCGACCTTGGCGGGCAGATCGCCGACGATCTCGTCACCGAGCCGGCGAAGCCCCGACGATCCGCCGATCAGGCGCTGCCACACCAGTTCCTTGCCGCAACCCAGCGGAGACACAATGCCGATACCGGTTACCACCACTCGAAGCGTCATTTCACATTCCTCTCGCGGACCGGGACTTGCCGAGCCACATCGTTAAAGCTGTTCATCTTCATGCGCACCTTTTGAAACACTGCATGCACGCCCAATCACACGGCTTGCTCGAACGCATGCGACGCACGCAGACCGCGCGGCATGTCGAGCGGCACGCCGTACTCCGATCCGTCGAGGTCCAGCGCGGAACGCGTCTGTTCATCGATCTCGATCCAGAACGGCAGAGTCGGCTTGCCTTCGATCATTTGGGGCGGCGCGGCGCGATGCACATTGACGCCCATGCGCTTCAGCAGCCGTTCGTTACCGATCACGGAAAATGCAATGAGACGGTTCGCGCCATGTGCGTGCGCGACGCGGACGATTTCGGACATGAGCGCGCGCGTGTTTTGCCACGACGCTTCGGCAGTCAACGACTCGCCGCGCGGCATGCTCATCGCGAAGCGGGACAACTCCCAAACATCGCGCGCACGGGGGAGAGAAGCGTCGCCCATCAAATCCGAAAAAACATTACCGAGAAGATAGGGCTCGTCGGTCGGCAGCAATCGACCGCAACCGACAATTTCACTATTGCGATCGCAAGCGACAACGTAAAGCGTGTCCGCGTGATCGAAATCGTCAAATTCGATGCCGTTGTCCGTCGGCAATGACCATCCGAGTTCCTGTATGAAGACCTTATGCCGAAACTTCGCGAGTCGATACATCATCTCGCGACTCAAATCAGCGCTTCGCCCCGACAATAAAGTCAACATCTGAAAGCCCTCTCTCTCATCTCAGAATTGTTAGCGCGATTGAACCCGAAATTGCCGTGGCAACATAGCTGCCCGAATGGGCAGGTCACGCGCTTTGGACGAGACTCATCGCGCCGAGTGGGCTGAAGCACGCCGGCGGGAAAGCGGATTCTGGATTTAACTGGCGACGGGTAGCGGGGCTTTCGCGAACGAACATCGTGAGCACGCCTGCCATGAACGGCTCGCGTGGTGCCGTGTCACGGCATGGATAATCGTGCCGCCATCGAAACTTCGCCGAGGCCGATGAGGACGATCGGCAGAAACTGGCGGTTGCGCGGCACGAGACATTAACGGCGAATCATTATTTACTCGCCGAGAAATAATGAAGCACCTTGAACACGAAATCAGTGATCGGCAACAATGGCCGATTCAAGTTCGCGTTGACGCATTCCCGAGCACAGCCAGTTCTGGATCAACGCCCGGCTGTATCGCGCGCCATAATCGTCGCCGTCCGTGTCGAGGAGCATGACGTTGCTGCTGACGTCGTCCGTCCCGACTTTCACTTCGGACCGCCCCGCTGCCACGTACCATACGCAGCCGACGCTCGCGGCGGGTTGCGTCTCGGTGCAGACCAGCTCGTAGTAGCCGGCATTGACGGCGCTGATCCCCTCACCCCATAAGTCATGTAGCAAATCCGGGGCTTGCTGACACATATGTTGGCGGAAACGCAGCGCGTAGAACGCGGGCAGGGTCAATCGCACATATCCGTCATTCAGCTTTTTTGGCATGTTCGTTCTCACAACGTGGCACCTGTTAAAATTCGCACGGCATAGTCTGACAAGATTAGCAGCGGAAGCCGGCCACAAGGTCTTTCAACGCTCGTAGCGCTCCGGTTACGACTTGAATATCCGCTGCGATCACGTACGGGTTATTTACAATTATTACAGACCATCCGGGGAATGCCATTGCATCACGCACGGTCACCGCGAGCGGAAATTGCCCGATGACGCATCGATCATGAAGCAATTCCAGGATTTTCGAATTTGCGACTCCCGAAATTGAAACACTCTGTGCGATCCAGATATATATCTACCCACATGCAAGATCCCGAAATTCGATCAACGGAAAGTCCCTACGCCATCTCGAAATCGATTCGATAAGAATTTGCATTCGACGTCATGTTTGCCGCTCGATACGTCGAAGCGTGAGACCAACCCCCGAACGACTTTTGAAGGACCGGCCAACGCCCCCGGCAACACGATTCCTTGGGGCACGATTGACCGCAAAGGTAACGATATGCATGCATGGAAAGAAAAGTATCTGAATGGATACGCCGCGGCAAAATCCGAGGCCGACGTGTTTTTGGAGTTTTCGGCGGACGTGCGCGCCCTTGGATTCGAGTACTGTTCGTTCGGTCTGCGCATTCCGTTCCCGGTGACCAATCCGCAGTTCATGCTGCAGTCCAATTATCCGGAGACGTGGGTCACGCGCTATGTGAGTCAAAACTACTTTGCCGTCGACCCGACCGTCCGACACGGGCTCAGCCAGTTGATGCCATTGATCTGGCGTGCCGACACCCAGACTCAAAGCATCGAATTCTGGAAGGAGGCGGATCATTTCGGCTTGCGCCACGGCTGGTGCATGCCGTCCGTCAGCCGAACCGGCGCGATTGGACTCGTGACCATGGTGCGGTCGAGCGAGCCGATCGACGAGTGTGAGCTCGAGCAAAAGGGATACCAGATGTCATGGCTCGCGAACACGGCCAACTGTGCGATGAGCATGCATCTGCTCGCGCAGCGCGCGCCCGAATACGCCGTCGAGTTGACCGCTCGCGAGCGGGAGTCGCTGCAATGGTCTGCCGCCGGGAAAACCTACGTCGAGATCGGCAAGATCATGCATGTCGACGAGCGCACCGTGAAATTTCACCTCGTCAATGCGATGCGCAAGCTGAATGCGACCAACAAGACCGAGGCCGCGGTCAAGGCGACGATCCTGGGACTCCTGTTCTGACGCCATTCTCTTCACCGGCCGCGCGGAGCCATGCTCGCGGGACGGAAACACCGTCAAAACGGCCACGCCGGTTGCCCGTTCCAATGGCCGGCGGCCCCGCCCCCCGCCCCCGATTACCTAGGTAATTGACACGTATGGACCTAGGTAATTGGCGTCCCTACCATGGTTTTCGGCGCGAATCCAAGCGCCCACATGAAGAGGACACGACCATGACCACCCAGGACGTCGATACCCGCACGCTACGACGCGTGATCGCCGCAGCGTCGATCGGCAATTTCGTCGAATGGTTCGATTTCGCCGCATACGGCTTTCTCGCCACCATCCTGACGCGCGAATTCTTCCCCAGCGGCGACCCCACGATCGGCCTCCTGAAGACGTTCGCGGTGTTCGCGGTGGCCTTCGCGTTCCGCCCGCTGGGCGGCCTCGTCTTCGGCGTGATCGGCGACCGGATCGGACGCAAGCGCACCCTTGCGCTGACGATCCTGATGATGGCCGGCTCGACGACGTTGATCGGCCTGCTGCCGACCTACGCGAGCATCGGCTACTGGGCGCCGTTGCTGCTCACGATCATTCGCTGCGTCCAGGGGTTCTCGGCCGGCGGCGAATACGCCGGCGCATGCGCGTACGTGATGGAACACGCCCCGCGCCGCCGCCGCGCCTTCTTCGGCAGCTTCGTGCCGGTATCGACCTTCTCGTCGTTCGCTTGCGCGGCAGTGGTGGCCTATCTGCTCGAATCGTCGCTGTCGTCGCAGGCAATGGTCGAATGGGGCTGGCGCGTGCCGTTCCTGATCGCGGCGCCGGTCGGCCTCATCGGCGTCTACCTGCGTGTCAGCCTGAATGAAACGCCCGCGTTCCAGGCGCTCGAAGGCAAGCACGACATCGCGCATGCGCCGCTGATGGAAACGCTGCATTCGCAGTCGAGGAATATCCTGAAGCTCGGCGCGTTCGTGTCCGTGACGGCGCTGTCGTTCTACACGTTCACGACGTATTTCGCGACCTACCTTCAAGTGGCCGGGCACCTGTCTCGCGGCACGTCGCTTCTCGTGACGGTGCTCGCGCTCTTCTTCGCCGCGGCCCTGTGCCCGGTCGCCGGCTTCTTCTCCGACCTCGTCGGCCGCCGCGCGACGATCGCCACGACCGGCATCTTCATCATCGTGTCGGTTTATCCGGCGTTCTCGCTCGGCGGCTCGGGCGTGCTGTCGCAATCGTTGCTCGGCGTCGCGCTGCTTGCGATCGGCGCGGTGTTCTCGGGCGTGGTGACGGCGCCGCTGATGTCGGAAGTGTTCGCGACGAAAACGCGCTACACGGCATCGGCGATCACGTACAACCTCGCCTACACGATCTTCGGCGGTACCGCGCCGCTCGTCGCCACATGGCTGATCGCCGCGACGGGGACCAACCTGTCGCCCGCGTACTACCTGATCGCCGTGTCGATCTTCGCGATGATCGGCGGCCTGGCGCTGCCCGAAACGTCGAAGACGGCACTCGAGGAAGCCGGTCCGGCGACCGCGAGCGCCGCGCAGGCCGCGAAGCGCGGCGTCGAAGGCGCCGTTTGAGCACGGGCCACGGATGAGTTGCCCGCAGGCGCTACCGCTACAATCCGGCAGGAGCAAACCCGCCCGATAGCCTTGGTCCGAACACGGTTCGGACCCGTCGACACGATGCCGACCATGACCGACACGATGCCAAGCCTCGACTACGAAGATCTCTTCAGGCATCTGCCCGTCGCGGCCATCGTCGCCAGAGAACGCATCATGGTCGACTGCAACGAGAAGGCGCTGCAACTGTTCCGGGCCACCCGCGACGACATCGTCGACCAGTCGTTCGCGAAGCTGTATCCGCAGCGGAAGGACTTCGCGACGACGGGCCGCCGCCTCGCGCCGCTGCTCGCGAAACATGCGGGGTTCAGCGACGACCGCATCATGCGTCGCGTCGACGGCAGTCATTTCTGGGTCACCGTATGCGGCTTCGGCTACAACTCGAAGCGGCCCTTCGAGCTGGCCATCTGGACCTTCACCGACCTGTCGGAGAACGCGAAGCATCCCGACGTCGCCGGCACGTTGACCGATCGCGAGCGCGACGTCGCGGCATTCCTGGTTCACGGCCTGACCAGCAAGGAAATCGGCAAGGAACTGAGCATCAGCCCGCGCACGGTCGATATTCATCGTGCGAGCTTGTTGAGGAAGTACGAGGTACGCACGACCCACGAACTGATCACGCGCCTGCTGGCGTGAGTTGCGCGCGCAGGAACGGCGCATCCGGCATCCCGCTCCGAAAAAAAAGCCCGGCAAAGCCGGGCCAATCAGATCGAGACACAAGGAGAATCCCGCCCACCCCGCACCGGGCGGTCACGCCGCGCTACACGACGTTCTTTTCGACGATCGGCCGGTTTTCGAGCACACGCTCCCAGCCGAGCGACGACAGGTCGAGCGATTCATATCGCCCGCCCAGGATCAGTTCGCTCACGCCACGCCCCGTCGCGGGCCCTTGCTGCAGCCCGTGTCCGCTATACCCGTTCGCGAACACGACGTTGTCGAGTTCGGGGTGATATCCGATGATCGCGTTGTGATCGAACACGTTGTACTCGTAGTACCCGGACCAGCAGTTCTCCACGCGCAGCGCTTCGAACTCCGGCACGCGATTCGCGAGCGTCGGCCAGATCACCTCGTCGAACAGGTCGTGATCGACCTCGTCGAGCGGCAGGTCGTCGGGATCGCGATCCGGGCTCGGTGACGTCCCGCAGATGTACGTGCGCCCTTCCGGCCGGAAATACACGCCCGTCGGATCGATCAGCAGCGGGCAATCGGTCAGCTTCGCCGGCGACGACACGTTGAAGATGCTGCGACGCCGCGCATACACGGGAATGTCGATGCCCATCATCGACGACAGCGTGCGCGTCCATGCGCCGGCCGCATTGACGAGCGTGTCGCATGCGTGGCGCTCGCCGTCGTTCGTCACCACGTGCGTGACCTTGCGACCGTCGCGAACGACGCCGGTCACATCGGCCGGCACATACCGCGCGCCCAGTGCCTGCGCCTTCTTGCGCAGCGCCTGCACGAGCCCGTAACCGTCGAACCACCCTTCGCCGCTCACGCCATACGCGCCCGACACGAGATCGTCGACGTTCAGCCAGGGAAACTTCACGCGCAGCGCATCGCGATCCATCAACCGGATATCGGCGCCGAGCTTGGTCTGCAGCGCGTGGTTCTCGCGCAGCGTCGCATCGCCCGCCGGCGTCGCGAGAAACAGGTAACCGCCTTCGTGCAGATCAATCGACGGCCGCGTGCCGTCGACCTCGAGCCGTTCGCCGATCGTGCGCAGGAAGTCGATCCCGAACAGCGACATCTCGATCGACAGCGGCGTCGAGAACTGCTGGCGAATCGACGCGGCAGACAGCGCCGACGACGACTTCGCATAGGTGGGATCGCGTTCGATGACGGTCACGGACACCGTCGGATCGGTAGCGCGCAGGAAATAGGCGATCGAGCTGCCGATCACACCACCGCCGACGATGACGACTTGAGAACTCACGACTGACTCCAGTTACACGTATGAGGCGCCGCCGGCCGGCCGCGCCCGAAGGTTGTTCGTGCCGCGTCGCGCGCGGCGTCGTGCGGGCAGGCCACCCGGCGAATCGCCCCGGCGTGCGCCGCGACCGCATCCGATCGCTTCGGCTATTTCAGCACGTCCTGCATCGCCGCGAAAGTCCGCGCGCGTTCGGGTATTCAGTCCGCCGTTTGCGTGGTAACGGGCTGCCACGCGGCGTTCTTCACTTCATACAGCGTCGAGCTCGGGTTCTTCAGGTCGCCCGTGCTCGTGAACGCGATCGTGCCGGTGATGCCGTCGTAGCGCGTGCCCTTCAGCGCGCCGTTGAAATCGGCCGGCTTCGTCGAGTTCGCCTTCTGCATCGCGTTGATCGCGATCCACGTCGCGTCGTACGCGAACGGCGCATACGCGAGCATGTCGACGCCGTACTTCTGCTTGAATTTCGTTTCGAACTGCTTGCCTTTCGCAAGACGCGCGAGCGGCTGCCCGTATTCCCACACGGCCGCGCCTTCGGCCGCGTTGCCGGCGAGCTTGATGAAGTTCGCGTTCATCACGCCGCCGCCGGCCAGGAACTGCGCGCGGATGCCGAGCTGACGCATGCGCTTGACCAGCATCGCGGACTGCGCGTCGAGGCCGCCGAAGAACACCAGGTCGGCATTCGTGCTCTTGATCTTGGTGAGCTGCGCGCTGAAGTCGACGGCCTTGTCGTTCGTGAATTCGCGCGCGACGATCGTGCCGCCGTTCGCCTTCGCGGCCTTTTCGAATTCGTCGGCTTCGCCCTGGCCGAACGCTGTGCGGTCGTCGATGATCGCGATGCGCTTCGCCTTGGTCACGCTCGCCGCATACGCACCGGCATTGCCGGCGTTCTGCGCGTCGGTCGCGATCACGCGATAGACGGTGCCGAGGCCGGCGCGCGTGATGTCGGGATTGGTCGCCGACGGCGTGATCATCGGAATGCCGGCCTTCGCGTAGAGCTTCGACGCGGGCAGCGTCGTACCGGAATTGAAGTGGCCGATCACGACGGCCACCTGCGCGTCGGTCAGTTGCTGCGCGGCCTGCACGCCGATGCGCGGATCGCTCTGGTCGTCCTGCGACGCGACGACGAACTTCACCGGCTTGCCGCCGATCGTCGTGTGCGCGGCGTTCGCCTCGTCGACGGCCATGCGCACGCCGTTCTCGATGTCCTTGCCGTATGCGGCGCCGCCGCCGGTCAGCGGCACGGCCACGCCGACCTTGACGACCGTCTCCTGCGCGTGGGCCGCGCCGGTCTGGAACGCGAGGATCGCGGCGGTCAGTGCAACGCCGGAAAGCGAACGAATGCGGAACGTCATCGGCCAATCCTTCTTCTGTGGGTCGGGATGCGACGCGCGATCGTCGCGCGCCGGCGACCTCCCGCGTGCCGGTGATTTTTCCGTCGCCGGCGTGCCGCCGATGGCGCGTCACGTGCCGGTCGATCACCGCGGTTCCGTCTCCGGGAAACCTGTCGGCGCGAAAGAGGTGAACCGATTGTGGGTAGCCAATACGCGTGCAGCAAACGAAATATCGGAACTATGTTGTGAGGAATTGTCATCAAGTGACGACGCGGCCCGCGCGACGGCGGGCCGGGAAGAGGAAATGTCAGCGGGATGCGCGCATGCCGCGTTGCAGCGGGCCTGCGCCGGGTAATGCCGATGGAGCATCACCGCCGTATCGGGCAGCGGCAACGCACCGCACATCGCGCGATTCGGTCGACGGCGCCGGACCGGTCAATGCCTGTCGGTGCCCGTCTGCTTGCGCACCGCATCGGCCGCCTCGCCGGCCTTCTCTTGAATCTTGCCGGCCTGCTGCTCCGCCACGCCTTCCGCTTCCGTCTCGCGGTCGCCCGTCACCTTGCCGAGCGCTTCCTTGACCGAACCCTTCACCTGTTTGAGTTTGCCTTCGATGCGATTCCTGTCCATGGTCGTCTCCTGCGATGAGTTGGGGAGAGAGCCGACGGCGCGGCAGCCTGCGCCGCACCGCCGAGTGGACAGGATCGCAGCCGCGCGCCGTGCGCGGCAGATGCGGATGCACCAGCCTGCATGGTGCATTCGCACCGATGGCCCGACGCCCGGCGTCAGTCCTTGCCGTTCGCGCCGCCCTTGTCGGCGCCCTTCTCGCCTCGCGCGCCGTTCGCGTCGGATGCGCCGACGATCCCGCGCTCGCGCGCCCACACGATCGCCTCGCCGCGGCTATGCACGTCGAGCTTCGCGTAGATCGTCGCGACGTGATTGCGGACCGTGTTCGGCGCGAGCCCGAGGCGGGCGGCGATCTCCTTGTCGGCGAGGCCGTGACACAGCAGGTCGAACACGTCGCGCTCGCGCGCGGTGAGGTCCGACAGCTGCGCGCCCGCGTCCGGCGCATTCGCGCGGCGCACGTTCGCCAGTTTTTCGATCAACGTGCGGCTGAACCACGACGCGTCCTGCATCGCGGTCTCGATCGCATAGACGAGTTCCATCTCGGTGCGCTTGCGATCGCTGATGTCGAGCAGCGCGATCAGCAGGCAATCCTGCCCGTGAATCGCGACCGGTTCGGCCGATACGACGCAATCGCGCACGTCGCCGTCGCGCGTGCGGATCTGCACGTCCGCGTTGCGCACGTTGCCGTCGCGCGCGAGCTGCCCGTCGATGCACTGCCGGGCGCCGCGTTCGGCCCACAGCCCGATCTCGTCCGCGGACTTGCCGAGCAGATCGTCGCGCGCATGGCCGGCCATCGCGACGAAGGCATCGTTCACGTCGAGCAGCTCGAAGCGGTCGGCCGTGACGATCGCGGTCGCGACCGGCGCCATCCGGAACGCCTTCGCGAAACGCTCTTCGCTCTGCCGCAGCGCGAGCTCGGCCTGCTTGCGCGGCTCGAGATCCATGAACGTGAACAGCATGCACGCCTCGCCGTTCATGTCGATCGGCTGACCGGCAACCACCACCGCCTTCGTGCCGCCGTCCGCGCGCTTGAGCACGGCCTCCATCTGCGGGATCGTCGCGCCCTCGCCCAGCCGCTCGATCGCGAGTTCGCGCCGCTCGGCGTGTTCGAGCACGTCGAGTTCGTAGACGGAGCGGCCGAGCACGTCGTCGCGCGCATGGCCCGTCATCTCGAGGAAGCCTTGATTGACCTTCACGTAGCGCAGGTCGTCGAGCCGGCAGATCACGGCCGGCGCCGGGTTCGCGTTGAACGTGCGCTCGAAGCGGTCCTCGGCGCTCGCCCATTCGGTCGCATCGTGCAGCACGAGCGCGAGGCAGTCGGGCTCGCCGGCCGCGTTCGTCAGCACGAGGCTGCGGATGCGGTGAACCCAGCTCACGTTCTCGTCGGCGGCCGATTCGACTTCGACGGTCACGTCGCTGAATTCCTCGCCCGCGATCACGCGATCCATCGGATAGTGGCCGTCGCGCACCGGATGGTTGTTCCGGTAGCGCAGCCGGAAGCGCTCGCGATACTCGGTGACGTCCGCGCCGAGCGCGTCGAGCTCGGTGACGCCGTGCATCGCGAGCGCGGCCTCGTTCGCCCACACGATGCGCTGGTCGGGTTCGATGAGGATCACGCCCTCGGTGAGCCCCGCGATGATCTGGTGCAGCTGGCGCCGGTCGGTATGCGACTTGAGCACCTGTTCGTTGACTCGTTCGTCCATGGGTCGGTGGTCCACGTGGTCGACAGGGTTGCCGGGTCGGTCGCGCCCGCGCCGCCTGCGTGCGCCATCCCGCCGAGCCGCGCGCGGCACGGGTGGCGCGCCGGCATCCCGCATCGCGCGCATCACGACGCACTTGCACGACGCACGTCCCGTTCCCGCTCCTTCGTTCCGTCCCCGTGCAAACGCACTAGCCGATCCGGTGAATTTGCGCGATGTCCGCGTGCATTCGCGCCGGTACGCTGGTACTGCATCGGCGCCCACGCGCCGCCCTTTCATACCGCAGAGGAGGATCACCTGATGAAGCTCCATCAGACACCCGATCCGACGCGCCCCGAGCCGGCCCCGGACAATCCGCCCGAACCGTCGCCCGGCACCGATCCGCCGGTGCCGCTGCCGCCCGACGTGCCGCGCCCCGACATGCCGCCGCGCGAGCCCGGCTACGACACGCCGATCGCGCGGTAACGCGCGGCGCGCCTGCGCAGATTCCCCATCCACCACGCCAATCGAAGGAGCACATCCATGAACAAGACCTCGAACCTGTCGGCGCTGCTCGCCGTCAGCGCGGCGTTCCTGCTTTGCGCCGCTCCGCTCACGAACGCACAGGCGGCGTCGTCGACCGACGACGGCATGAAGACCGAATCGAACCAGCCCGTCACCGATACATGGATCACGACCAAGGTGAAGAGCGAACTCGCGACCACGGATGGCGTGAAAAGCGTCCACGTCGGCGTGAAGACGGTCGACGGCGTCGTCACGCTGACGGGCGTGCTGCCGTCGAAGGCTGCGGTGAAGAAGGCCGTCGCCGTGACGCGCTCGATCAAGGGCGTGAAGCACGTCGACGCATCCGGCCTGAAGGCGAAGGCCTGAGCTGTCGCGCGGCCGAGCGTCGCGCTTTTCTCCCCTTACTCCAGGAGCACACCATGAACGAAGACAAGATCAAGGGTCAATGGAAGCAGCTGACCGGCAAGCTGAAGGCCAAGTGGGGCAAGCTGACCGACGACGATCTCGCGGTCGCCGAAGGCAACCGCGAGTATCTGACCGGCCGGATCCAGGAACGTTACGGGATCGCGCGCGACGAAGCCGAGAAGCAGTTGAAGGAATTCGATCGCGAGCTTTGACGCGCCGGTCGTCTCACCCCGCCGCGATGCGTCCTGCGTCGCGGCTACGCGGAGGACCACGACATGGGCAAATATCTGATCGCATGGCTGCTCGGCGTACCGCTCGGCGTGCTGGTGCTGTTCTATCTGGTCACGCACCTGTTCTGACGATCGCGGCGCCCATCCAATGCAAACGGGCCGGCGGCTGTCATCAGCCGCCGGCCCGTTCGTCTGCATGCGTCGCGCTTACTTCGCCGCGTTCGCCGTCATCTTGAAGATGCCTTGCGCGTTGCCCGCGTCGAAACGCAGGTCCGTCACCCAGCGGCGCGCCGCCTGGTCGAACGTGCGGCGGCGCGTGATGAATTCGTAGAACGAGCCGGGCACGTTGCGCTTCACGGTCCCGCCGTCGCGCGTGCGGAATTCGCGCTCGACGATGTCCGCGCGATACGCGGTCTGGAACACGCGGCCCGAACGCGAGCGCTCGACTTCCGGCTTCATCGGCCGGCCTTTCGCCTTCTCGTCGTCGGACAGCTTGAACACGTCGGTCACGCGATCGGTCGCGTGGTTGAACGCGTTGCCTTCGGTCGCGATCCACGCCATCTCGGCCGATTCGAGCAGCAGCGTCTCGTAATCGAGTTCGCTCGGCAGGTCGTGCTGGCGCGCGAACGCGCCGACGATCTCCGGCAGCAGCGCATGCGCGGCGTCGAGCGGCAGCCAGCCTTCGCGCTCGATCTCCCACAGCAACGCGACGGCCGCCGGCGACAGCGGATCGCGCGACGAGCTCACGACGTTCGTCACGGCCTGCTGGAATTCCCGGGAGAAGCGCTCCGGATGCAGTTCGCTGACGAAGAACTGCGCGATCTCGTCCGGCGCGTCCTCATGCGCATATGCGCGGCCGGTCATGCCGAGCTTGTCGAGCGGATAACGGCCGTTCAGGCGGAAGCCGAGCGGACGCAGGATGCGCGTGAACGCGGCTTCGCCCGGCGGCAGCGCGCCCGTGTGCGGCCAGCGCACCGTGCGCAGCGCGCCGTGGTCGAAGTAGACCGAGCCGCCGTTTTCGATCGCGTCGGCCGTGTATGCGCGGCCGTTCGCCGAACGTTCGAGCAGCCCTTCGAACAGCGCCATGTTCATCGCCTGCGCGATTTCCGCGCGCGTGACGACGTCGGTTTCCCATTCGTCGAGGATGGCCGGCATGTTCAGGGTCGCGAACAGGGCGTCGGTCTTCGCCTGTCCCAGCAGCTTCGTCAGCAGGCTCTCGATATTCGGATTGCGCATCAGGATTCTCGTGTTCGGGGGACCGCCGGCAAGCGTGCCGGCAACTCGAATGGCCGGCCGCCCAGCGGGCGCCTGGCCTTGCGTGGGATGCATTATTCAAAGGGTTGCAGCGGGGCGTAAAGCGAGATTAAATTGACACGTGATGAGTTTTTGGAATTATCGGCCGTCTCCGCATTCGCCCTCCGGCCCGCTGCGGGCGGGTCCGTTCGTCAGACAAAACGAGCATCATGCGCAAATTCAAGATCCCCAACATGGGTGCGCTCGTGGCTTTCGAAGCCGCCGCGCGCCACGAAAGCTTCACGCACGCGGCCAAGGAGCTGTTCCTGACCGAAAGCGCGGTATCGCGGCAGATCGCGACGCTCGAGGCGAGCCTCGGCGTGCGGCTGTTCGCGCGCGTGAAGCAGCGCGTCGTGCTGACGCGCGCCGGCAAGCTGTACGGCACGCAGGTGCGGCGCGCGCTGGAGGCGCTCGATCGCGACACGCTGTCGATCATCGCGCACGGCAGCGGCGGCGGCTACCTGGAGCTCGCGGTGCTGCCGACCTTCGCGTCGCACTGGCTGATCCCGCGCATCAAGAGTTTCTACGACCGCACGCCGGACGTGCGCGTGAACATGGGCAGCCGCACCGACCTGTTCTCGTTCGAGGACACGCACTTCGAGGCCGCGATCCACTACGGCAAGCCGACCTGGCCCGGCACGTCGTCCGACTACCTGTTCGGCGAGGAAGTCGTGCCGATCTGCTCGCCCGCGCTGCTCGACGGGCCGGTCGAGCGCGTGGAGGATCTGCTCGCGTATCCGCTGCTGCACTCGACCACGCGTCCCGGCGCTTGGGCGCAGTGGTTCGAGACGCATGGCGTCGAGGACATCCGCACGATGCAGGGCGTGCGCTACGAGCTGCACACGATGCTGATCAGCGCGGCCGCGGCCGGCCTCGGGATCGCGCTGGTGCCGAAGTTCTTCGTCGAGGAGCAGTTGCAGCAGCTCGGCCTCGTCGTGCCGTGCGACGCGGCGACGGTCGGCGATTCGGCGTACTACCTCGTGTATCCGACGGAGTTCAGTCACAGCAAGCCGCTGGAATCGTTCCGTGCGTGGTTGCTGGAGCAGGCGAGCGCGTATGCGGCGCCGGGGCGGGAGGGGGAGGATGTCGGCGACGCGGAGGATGACGAGGACGTAGAGTAGCGAAACAGGGACGGTGTAGCGCCGCTCCCGATCCTGTCGGTGGCACGAGCGCAGCCCACGCATCGCGATCGGGCAACGCGCAGGCGGCGCTAATTGCGCCGCCTGCCCTGATTGGAAAAAACGATCGGTCCAGCACGCTACGCGTGGTCCGGTAGCCGGTTTGCCAATGCACTGTCTTCTGCAAACCCTACGCCAGAACCATCTCCATCAATTGCAGGGATTCAATTTTACGGTGCCGCGTCTTCACAGAGTGGCGCATGCTTCACGCCGATCGATTCTGTCCGAACGCGATCGTCTTCGACAATCAGCCTGCGAATCTCGAGTCGAAGGTAACCGGACGGATGAATAGCAAAAGCTTCGTAGTCTTTGCCTGCCTGCGGCACGAACGTGCCGGCGGCGTGTTCTCGTGGCGTCGAAAACACCACGCCTCCGGTCTGCGACGTTCCTCCGGTATCAAGCGTGATCGTCAACGGCTCGTTGGCCTTAACCACGTATTCGTCGTAGTAGCGGTAAGCATCTTCCGGGACCGGCATGCCGATTGTCGTGTTGGCGAGATTAAGCAGGCGCGGTTTGGCAACAGCCGTGCCGCGACTCGCGAAATCAAAAGCGTGTTTCTTCGGTTCGCACGATGTGTTGAAGTAAAAATGGGTATCGGTGCCAAAGTAGACACGAATGCGTGCATCGTTGGCGGGATCGTAGGCAACGCTCTGCGCGCTGTGCGATGCGCAGCCTGCGAATAAAACGCAAAGGCCAAGTACCGATAGTGCGTTTCGAAGCATGACGGATTCCCTATACGGCGATCTTAGAATTGCGACGTGAGTTGAAATCCCACCGTGACGCGCGCGGTTGGGAAGCCGGACGGCTTGTAGACCGGTGTGCCGGCGAACAAGTCGTACCCGTATGCGCCGAAGCGCGTGCCGATACTCCCCTTGACGCCGATCACTGCACCTGCCAACTGCGTACCGACGAGCGCGACCGGCTGTGGTCCCCACACGCGGCCATAGTCCATCCCCACATACACGGCCTGCCCCGTCTGGCCGATCGGCATTTGCAGCTCGTTACGCCAGTACAGGCCACGCGCTGCCGCCAACATCGTTTCGCCGTCGAAGCCGCGCACGGTGTATCGGCTGCCGATGGTCAAGTCATCGATGTAGTACAGCGTGTTCCCCGTGTACTGACCGTGAACGCTCGTCACGTAGCGGAATGGCTGCTTGGCGATCGCGAACGGCACCGACAGGTTCGCATCCAGCACCGCCATTCTGTAGCGGTAGGTTGGGCCGCCGCCGGCCGCGAGTATGTCGTCCCGTGCGCCGAGACCGCCGACGCCCTGACGATACGCGAGCGTGCCGTCGAACTGCGCGCCGTCGAAGTAGTGGCGATCGGTCAGGCCAAGTTCGATAACCGTGTTGTTGCGACGCTGCTGCGTGATTTCAGTGTCTTCAATGAAGCTTTCCCCGAAACGGCGCGACAGTCGGACGTACCCACCGAGCACGTCGTTCTGGCTGCGCGCCAGCACACGGGCCAGTTTGAAATCCAGCGTCTTCGAATTGCCGCTCGCAACGAACGTCTGGTTCACGCCGGCAATCTGTTGATAGTAGGTGTTCGTGTACGCCGCAATCGTGGCGGTCCAGTAGCCCCACGGAATCGAATAGAAACCGTTCCAACCATGCGACCCAAGGCGCTTGTCGCCGAATTCGAGGTCTTGACTCACGCCGACATTGAGAATGTCGTTCAAGCCAAGCGGGTTATCGATACCGACTGACAGATTACCCTGCAGTTTGCCCGTTGCGCGTGTGCCTGAATTGTCGATCGATGCGACGACGGTCCACGCCTTACCGCGCTTCACGTCCAGCACAACGTCGCTTTCTCCCGGCTTGTCAGCGGGAACGATTTGCATCGACACGTCCTGACTGGTGACGCGCTTCATTTGCTCCAGACCTTGCTCAAGGTCGCGCAAGTTCAGCACTTCGCCGTCGCCGGTCGGGAATGCGGTCTTCCAGGTGCCGCGCAGTTTCTCGTCAGCGAAACGGACGTGTCGAATCACGCCCGGAATCAGTGCGAGCTTCAGCGTGCCGGTTGCCAAATCCTGTTCCGGCAGCAACACGCGCGTTGTGATGTAGCCGCGCGCCAAGATTTCCCGAGACAACGCCTTGACGATCGTATCGACGCCTTGCTTGCCGACACACTGGCCGGCGTAGTGGCCGAGCCATTCGCGCGCGAAGGCGAAGCGATCCATCGGCAGTGCGGAAGCGCCGGCCGACTTCGCGGCATCGGGCAGCGAATCCGGTACGTCAAGCGCAAAGCGGTCGATACGGAAACACGGCTGTTCGTTCGGCAGCGGCGCATAGGTTTCGGCGTGCGGCACGTCCGATCGGACGGAAGGGGCGCGCACGGTCGCGTCACGTTGCTGCGCGTCGCGTTGTTGCTGTGCCTGCCGGTCCTGTTCCGCGTTCGCACGTGCGGCGGCAGCCCGATCTTCAGGCGCGGGGGCCTGCTGTGCGTGTACCCCGAGCGACACGGAGGCAATGAATGGCACAGCCGCCAGCCGTCTAAAGTTTTTCATTTTTCAAAACCATAAACCAACGCAACTTAAACGTAGTCCTCAAACTCCCACTCCATTACGCGGGAAATCTTTTCAGCCAATCCAGGCCAATCTTTTTCATCAATCGACGAAACAAATTCCCCAACATAGTCAATAATTTCCTGCGGCCTGTAACCATTATTCACCACCAGAATATGCCGCCCCCACGACATATTACCGACATTCAACTTCAACCAATCTGGCGTGCACACTTTAATTCTAAATAAATCACCACCCACGCCACCAATTCGCCCGATAGTGAAGGTCATCCATAGGCAAAATGAATTGGGATATTCTGGAGTATATTCAAATACACCAATTTCCGATCCCAGGTCTACCGATTTAATTTCCGCTTTCATTGATGTATATTCAAATGACCATTGCTGATCATCCGTCCATTCTGGAATTGCTGAAAGTTCGCCTGTGTGCCTGTAACCGCGAAGGAACTATCCTTTGCTTGTGGAGGCCTGTAGGTGCGAGTCCCGTCTGCACTAACTAAGCCGCCGGGAACATCTGTCATAGGGCGAGCCCCATCACCAACCCAAATTTTACCGAGTCTGTCCGCATCAGCGGCGGTTCCCGTACCAATCGAGAAATTCCGATTACCAGTGCCATCCCCATTTATTGCCTTGGCCAATCGCGCATCTTGGGCAGAGATGGCATTCAGATTATCTTGGGTTAGCTGATCGCGAAGACCTTGTACCGTGGTTGCATCTGCCTGATCGCCAGAAGTACGATAGCCGGTACGGCTGCCGCTGGTGCTCGGCAATTGCGGCCCCGACGTCCTCCCTCCCCTAATTGGCGAATCCCCCCCGCCACTGAACATCATTGATGCGAGCGCCGCTTGCATTGCTTGCTTACTACCGATGACCTCTTGAGGTGTCATCAGATTTTCAACTGATGCACGTTGAATAACCTCCATCCAGAGAGCGCTAAGATTCAACGCCTCCTGATTCGACAGATTCCCTTGTGCCTCCAGTGCATTCAGTGCAGCAATCTGTGCGTCGACGTCCGCTCGCGTGAGCGCTCCACGCGGCTTTCTCAAAGCGTCCGCGACGCTTGTCGCGACTTTCTGCACGCGCGGCGTCGTGCCTTTCACGAAGTTCGTCGCGTTGTTCTCGGTCTCGATCAAAGCAGCGGCCGAAGTCGCTGCGGCGTCGCCGCCCAAAGCAGCGGTCGCGCCGGCCACGATCGACTCAACGAGCCGCTCGCGCTGAAGCTTTTCGTTGTCGGTAAGCGTCGACGACTGCGTACCGTTCAGACTATTCAGCAGGTTGTTCAGGACCACACTCGCAGCCGCGCCAGCCGCACCCGCGCCACAGCTTCTACCCCCTGCGGCTGCCCCGGCACATCCGACAAGACCTTGCAACGCCGCGCGGGCCGTTTCGCTATCAAGTGCGTCAGCAATACTTTTTACTTGTTCGGTCGCAAGGCTCTGGAAATAGTACGCAGCTGCGCTCTGCACCATAGCACCAGCCGAACCCGTAACGCTGCCGCCAGCTGCCATCGTGATAGCCGTCAATACTCTGCGTCCGGTCCCGCCCTCCAGCCACGTTGAATCATCCTGGAGTGTCTGCGTCAACTGCGCAATCTTTGCCGCGTCTTGCTGGTCTGCTGGTTTAGCCTTTTCTGCATCCAATGCCTTTTGCGCAGCGTCCGCTTCGGCCGCGCGGTTCTGGATAAACGTTCCGGCTTCGTTGATGAAGTGGCTCGTAATATCGAATCCGGCTTCAATCTTGTCCTTATCGAAAATCGGTGCCAGCGCGCCACCCGTGTTCGACGTATCGCGATTGACGCTTGCGACCGTTTCATCGGCCGTCTTGCCGGTCAATTCCTGTTGCTTGGCGCTATCGGTAACCGTGAGCGATCCGCCGCTAATGCCGCTACGCGTAGTGGAACTTGCGTCGCCGGAAGCGCCGAGGGCGACAGGGGGCTGGACGCTCAAACCCCCGGTGCCATAGCCGGCGGAAAGCCCAACCTGCGACGCGTCGTAAGATGCATGATTCTCGATATCGCTCGTCGTCAGCGTCGCCGTCGTCAGGCTGTTCACGCCATTTTGTACGGCCTTGTCGCTACTCGCGATCACGCCGCCCTTGAGGTCGGTATTGCCCTTGACGTTGACCTGGAATCCACCGTCACCCGCCTTGATACCCGATTGCTCCGCCACAGCGGCGTAGTCGCTGTGCATCTTGTCTTGGCTGAAATTCGCCGACGCACTTGATGTGCCGTAGCAGATCGGCGGGACACACACGCTGATCGACACGCCCGCGCTCTGTTGCTTCGAATCGTATTTACTCAGGTCTTGCAGGCTCTGGACGTTCAGGTTTCCGCCCACATCGGCCACGACTTGCTTGCCGGACGCGACAGCGCCAATAAGGTTCGTATCACCGCCGGATTCTACCGTCAGCGTGTTACCCGCCGTGACGTGCGTATTCGTGTACGTCGTATCGCTGCCGTTGCCATTTCCTTTATTACCCGATACGCCGAGTTGGAAGGACAAACCGGTTTGCTGGCCGACGCCGAGGGTCACGCCGATACCCGCACTCGATCCGCTGTTTTTACTGTTCTGACTGTCCGTGTTCTGGGCGGCCTCAAGACTAATCTTGCCGTCCGCCTTCAGCGTAGCATCGTTGCCGGCGCTGATCGTGCTACCTATCACGTCGATATTGCTATTTGCACCTGCGCCTGTTGCCGTGATTGACACGTTATGACCGGCTGCAACGGTGCTGCCGACAGCTGTACTGTGTGACTCGGATGAACTACTGTTGCTATGGCTTGTACCAAGCGACACGCTGACGCCGAGATTGCCAACCCCCGAACCGCCCCCGGTCTGATCGAACGCATTCTTTGCTGCCAATCCAGTCGTCGCCGCCGCCAGCGCATCGAGACGTGCATCGCCCTTCGTGCGCTGAACGTCCTTCGACATCTGGATGCCCGTTTGGACAGCCGTAACAATCGTGCCACTCAGACCGGCGGTAATGCCCGTTTGGCTAAACGACTGCTGTTCGTTTTGTGTTCCAGTGTCCTGCGCCGCGTCGATTTTCACGGTCTTACCGTCAAGCTTCAGATCGTTTCCGGCGTGCAATGTGCTACCGGTCACGTGCAAATCGTTGCCGGACGAAATCGAAAGGTTGCCGTTCAACGAGCCAACCATACTTCCGACGTTCGTCACGCTCGTCGCCTGCTGCGCATCTGTGATCTTGCGCACACCAATCGAATAACCCTGCAAACCACCGTCGAGCTGGTTCAACGGATTCAGGCCCGAGAGGAAACCGTAGTCGCGTTTCTCGTAGTAGCTCTGTGCGTTCTGCGTGTCCTGCGAAGTCTTGATGATCACGTTGCCCGTCGCGTCGAGCTTCACATCATTCGTGCCGACGACGTTGCTACCTTGAATGGTCAGGTCCTTACCTGCATGCATCTGGACCGTATCCCCGGACAGGGTACTGCCGACACCGATATTGGTTTGCGTGTTTTGCATTCCATCGGTTGTCGAACCACTTACAAAACTGCCGCGCTTCGTCTGCACGTCGCGAAAACTGTCGTGCTCCTCGCGACCTTCGTTCATCGTGACATTGCCGGTCGCGTTGACCGTCACGCCGCCGGGTGTGAGTTCATTTGTTCCAGACGTGACTGTCGAACCGGTCAGCGCGACGTTGCCCTTGGTTGCATCGTTGATATTGATCGCCGCAAGCCCGGCATCGTGCCCGGCCGAGAAGGTTGTGCCCACCGCAGTCTGGTCGTAGGTGTGGTCGACCTCCTTACGGGCACGGCCATCGACAGCAACGTTGTTCAACTGGTGTTGGTCGGTGACCGTCGTCGCCGTCAGGTTCCCGCCGGCCGATACCTGCAAATCGTTGCCAGCCGATACGGTTGCGCCCTTGAACGTTGCGTCGTTCGCGCTGATCATTGTCAGGTTGTTACCTGCATTGACGCCACTAACTACGTTCGTCGTCGTGGATTCTTCCCAATGTCGCTGATCATTCAGGTGCATCGATTGGTTCGTGGTCGACTGAACTGTATCGACATTGATATCACGCCCCGCCGTTACGAATGCATCCGTGCCGGCCGACACATTCGCACCGTGAATCGTCAAATCGCGGCCGGCATCCAAGGTGAGTGCGCCGGTCGATGCGATAGTGCCTTGTTGACCGAGAAGGGTCTGACTAACCTTGCTAACGCCGGATGTAGCGTTCACGCCAGTAGCGTCTACCAGCGTCGTGTTGACGATATCCCGGCCGGCGCTGACGGCGACGCGATTGCCGGTGATCATCCCCGATGCGTTCACTACGTCATTAGTCGCCGATACGACCGTCGTGCCGTTCGTAGCGCTGCTCGAAATCGTGCCGCCGCGATTCAGGATATCGGTCGCCGTGAGGACCGTCTTCGTACCGCCCTTGATGACACCCGTATTCGTGGTGGTGCCCGTCGTATGAATTTCAACGTCATCGGCCGCGATCAAGGCACCGGTCGGTTGCAGGTCGTTCGCATGCGTTTGTGCCATGTAGACAACTGGGGCCAACACGTGCGTCGTGCTGCCATCGGGCAGGGTTACGGTCTGGTCAACGAGCCACACGATATCGCTCGTCAGCGCATCCATTTGCGCGGCACTCAGCGCCATACCCGGCACCAAGCCGAAGTCCTTCGCGTAGTTCACCCCGTTCGTCATCAACGCGCGATACTCGTCTTCGGCGTTCGCGTAGCCCGGAAGGAAAGTGCGGCCCGTCAACTGCGTGATCTGGTTGCGCACCATCTGTTGTTCATACATGCCGTCGCCCAAACGCTTCTCGATGCTCGCGGGGTTCAGGTTCAACTGGCCGAGCATGTAGTCGCTCGAAATGAAATTCGTGTAGCTGGTCAACCGCGGATCGGTGACGATCAAATAGGGCTGTCCCGGTGCGGGATGAATGGAGTACATGCCGCTGGTCGGCAACGTGATCGACAGTGCACCGGTTGCGCCCGCGACCGATTGCAGTGCGGGAACGGTCGTCGATCCGCTGGCCGCACCGACCTTGTTCAACGTGCTACCGGGCACGCCCTGATTGGCCGAATTGTTGCCGAGCGTGCCACCCGTCGCACCGGTTGCCGAATTCTGCGCGGCGACGTTCTGGTTATTGACGCTCTGGCCGGTGATCGACACCGACTGATTCGCGATGATCGTGCCACCCGTGCCGCCGATTGCAACCGGTGTATGGACAACGGTCGGCTCAACGATCGTGCCGCGATCCTGTGTCGTGTCCTCGTTCCACGCATACATCGATACGATGTTGTCGGTCTGGTACTGATACAGCGTCCGACCGACGTTGTTCACGACCGTGCCGCCATAACTGCCGCTACCGACAGAACCGTTCTGCTGCGTGCTGCCGATTTGAATCGACTTGCCGGCCGTGATGGCGCTGTAGTCGTTATTGATCGTGCCGACGTTCGCCATCGTGATACTGCCGCCCGCGACGAGCTGCGCCTGCTGCGCCTGGCTCGTTACCATGTCTTGCTGGGTCGTGGACGTGGTATCACGCCAGATTTCGACACGCTGATAGCCGTTGTGGCCGTCGCTACGCGTCGTGTATTCCGTATCCGGGACGTAGTTGATGTGCGGGTCGTAGGCGTCCCAATAGTTGACCGTCACCGACCCGTCTGCGTTGGTCGTCAGCGTGTTGTAGTAAATCGTCTGCTGCTTGCCGTTAACGTTCACGACCAGCACCTTGTCGGTCGCATTCGGTCCGGACGATTCCGATACAACTTGCGAAGGGCTATAGCTCGAAGTGAGCGCCGTCTTATAGCCGTTCACCCACATTGCCTGCGAGCAGCCGCCGTTCGGGTCCGCATTCATCGTCGCGCACACGATGTATTTCTGGCGCTTGGTTTGGTGCGAGGTGGTCGTCCCGGTCGTTACAGTCGTGACGATGGGCGCGGGGCGTGTGTTGGTGAACGTACCGGCCGCGAGTTCAACGTTACCCTGCGCTTCGATCGTGGACTGATCGTTCAGCACGTTCTGCGTACGGTTCGCGAGCAAGCCATTCGCATCGCGCTGACCGTTTGCCGCGATATTGATATCGCCGACGCTGAACAGGTTCGCGCCGCCCGTATTCGACAATTGATTCGTCGCGTACAGGTTCAATTGATTGGCAGCGGCAAAGACAGCGGCGGCCCCGGTGTTGGTGATCGTGTTGGCGTTCGCCGTGACGTTGGTACCGATCACGGTCCCCGTGTTGTTCAACGTCGCGCTATTGGTCGTAACCGTATCGCCTTCAATCCGGCCCGCGTTGTCGATCGTGCCGCCATTCGCGTTGACCGTCGTGTTCGCGGAATTCAAATCCGCGCCGCTCTGATTGTCGACGTTCGCCGCGCTCACCGTAAGCGCGCCGTTGGCATCGAGCACGCCCTGGTTCGTCAGCTTGCCTGACGTGGTCAAATTCAGGTTGCCGTTCGCGTGCAGCCTGTTCGCAGCCGTCTGCGTGTAGTCGCTCCCGAGCGTGATCGAGCCGTTACGACCCGCGACGATGGAACCGTCACCCGACAGCGTGCCGGTGTTCAGCGTCAGGTCTTGATCGCTACCGATCGCGCCGCCCTGATTCGACAGCGCACCGGTCTGAATCGATACGCTGCCGCCACTGCCGGCGTCATTGCCGATCTTGCCGGACGTGTCGTCAATCGATGCAGCAGTCAATGACAGCGCGCCGTTTGCCCGCACTGATCCGTTTTGGTTTGAGAGCGCCGCGTTTGCACCATTGAACGTCAAGTTGTTCGCGGCCGACAGCACGCCGCCGGAATTGTTTGCGTTGGTGCCAACGTTCAACGTCAGGTCGTGGCCGGCCAGCGTCTGACCACCTTGCGCGTTGGTGAGCGTTTGCGCGGTCAGCGTCACATCGCCGTTGCCGCCGATCGTGCCGGCACCGGCTTTACCGGACGCGTCGGTGTTCGTGATCGACGTACCGCCGTCGATCGTCGTCGCGCCCGTGCCGATATTTGCAATTCGCCCGTCACTATTGTCGATGCTCGATCCGGACAGTTGGAGCGTCGCGGTTGCGCCGTTCGCCTCGATTTGGCCGCCGTTATTGAGCACCGCACCTTGCGCCGCAACCTTGAGGTTGCCGTTCGCTTGAATCAGGCCGGCCGAATTGGCGAGCTGGCCGTTCGATTGCACGGACAGCGACTGTGCCGCCAGCAACGAACCGTTCGAATTGTCGACCGTGCCGCCCGAAACCGACACGTCACCGTTTCCGCCGATCGTGCCGCCTGCAGTGTTCGTCAGTGCGTTCGTCGTCGTGACGGACAACGCATCCGTGCCGAGCGCTTTAACGGCACCACCGTCGTTCGCCAAGCTGTCGGCCGAGACCGTCAACGCGTGGTTCGACTCGATGGAACCCGTTTTGTTGTTGATCGCGCCTTGCGATTGGATCGTGACGCTATCGGCGCCGATGTAACCGGACGCGCTGTTGTCGAGCGATTGAACGCCGAGCGTAGCCTGCCGCTGCGCTGACAACGTACCTGCTTGGTTCGAGACAGCGGCGGCGGTCAGCGCGAGCGCGCCATTGGTCGCGATCGATCCGCCGTTATTCGACAATGCGCCGGTCCCGATGGTCAACGTACCACTGCCGGCGTGCGCGATTTTGCCGTGGTCGTTAATCAGCGTCGCGGGCGTGAGGCTGAAATCGGCGCTGTTGGTCTGCACGGTGCCCGAATTATTGTCGAGCGTGCCAGAAACGGCGATGTTGATCGGGTTCGTGCCGGTCTGCGTGATCACGCCGGAGCGGTTCGCGAGGTCGGTTGCCGACAGCGACAACTGACTGCCCTGAATCGAACCCGAACTGTTGTCCAGATTGGTTGCGCGAACGTTTGCCAACGCGCCAGCAGAAATGCTGCCGGCTGCGTTAGCCAGGTGCGCGCCGGCATCGATCGATGCATTCTGACCGGCCGTCAGCGAACCGCTATCGTTGTCGATTGACTGCGCACCGACGGTCAAATCGGTCGCGGCGCTGATCGATCCTTGGTTTGCGATGCTGCCGGCCTGAACCGTAACGGCACCCTCGCCACCGATCACGCCGCCTTGCGCGCCGTTCGCGGTCGTGCCCGCTGCGTTCGACAGTTGGCCGCTCGTCGTGATGGACAGACCATCGCTGTTCAGGGACGTGACGCGTCCTGCGGAATTCTGCAGCGAAGCGCCGACCACCTTCATCTGGCCGGCGCTCTGGATGATCCCTTGCTGATTGTCGATCGCGCCGCCTTCCACGTCGGCGGTGTTCTGCGACACCAGCGTGCCGGCCCGATTCGAAATCGCGCCGGACGTATGAACGGACAGCGGCCCTTGCGCCGACACCGTGCCGCCTTGGTTCGACATACTGCCCGCCGTCAGCGTGGCACCGCTTTGACTCGACAGGCTGCCGTGGTTGTTGACGATCGCGCCCGCTGCGGTCGCGCTCAATGCGCCCTGTGCGCTGGTCGTCGCATTCGACAGATTGATATCGCCCGCCGTCGCGTTCACATCCAGCGTGCCGTTCGTCGCCGTCTTGCTGCCGGCCAGATTGACGCCGTAGCCGCGCAAGGTCGTGTTACCGCCCGCGATGTTTTGGCCGGTCGCGGTCAATTGGCCCGTCGTCGTCACTTGCAGGTCACCGGCTTGTGTGACCGCGCCGTTGCTGTCGACACCCGCGCCGATTGCGCCCGTCGAATTCAGCGAGCCGGCATTGATGCCGACGTTGTGTTGGGCGGCGAGCGTGCCGGTATTCGTCATGTCCGCGCCGGTAGTCATCGACACGGATTGCTGGCTGTAAGTCGTGCCGTTATTGTCGATGCCGCCGTCGGCCGTCACCGCGACGTTGCCAAGCGCGCTGATCTTGCCGGACTGCACCAAGCGTCCGTCGGTCGTGAGTGTCATACCGGCCGCGTCCGCCGAAAGCGTGCCCGCATTCTGGACACCGACAGCGCTCCCCGAACTCACCAGAAAGATGCGATTGGCATACATACCGCCGAGCTGACCCACATCGATCGCAACCGCCGGGGCAGCGCCGTCGCCCTGAATCGCCGTCGCCGCGAGCGTGTCGTGATTAACTTGATTCGAACCGGCGATTACGTTCAGATTTTTGGCATAAATGGCCGCATTCGCCTGAACCGCACGCGCGATGATGTCGACCTGATCGATATTTGCAGCATTCAAGCCGGACCCGGATACCGTGACGAGCCCGCGATTGACGTTGAACCCGGCCACCGAGCCGTCCGCGCCGTAATACGGCACGCCAGTTGTCAGAACAGCGCGCGACGTATTAATGAAGCCGCCACCGTCGATTTGCAACCCAGCCGGGTTGCTGATGATCAGTTCGGCTTTTTGCCCTGCGATCTCAACGAAACCGCGAATCGAACTTGGATTATTGCTGTTGACTTGATTAACGATGATCCGCGCAGCGTCGTTCGGCCCGAAATTCGGGTTTCCGTTGATCATGCCAGCTTGCTGCGTATTAACAATAGTGGGCGAATTATTCAATATCGCGCCGGATTTTGAAACGTCGAACTGGTTATACGTATTTAACGATACGCCAGCATTTCCGGGCTTATTAATGTTGACTTGCGGTAAGCCGTTTTGCGTCTGGATCACCGACGGTGCGTGCGCACCGCCGCCGACAATCTGCGCATTCGCCCATATGGGCGTCGCGCCGGCTGCGACCAGTACCGCAAATGCGGCTTGACGCAGCGCAAATCGTGCAAACACATGCGCTATCCGAGTTGCTGACGCGACCTCGCCTCGGCGGGCGTTGCCGGACGCGCTAGCGGTTTCTGCAACGGCAATCAGCATGCCCCGGACGCGACTGAATACCAGTCGGTAGTTATTTTTGTTCATGGTTCTGGTCTACTCGCAACTCGCGCCACGGCGCACTACGGATCAACGGACCATCACATTGTCTCGCGGAAGTTGCCTCTCACCTTCTCGATGTGAGTTAAAGAGTGTCAAATTGTGGTGGCAGCGAGACGTTTGTTAAGCAGACCTGTCAATTTAAACAGGCCAAATCGCAATATCTCGAAAATATCTAGACCATCTCAATTCCCACTTGCCCTGATCGAAACGCGAAAATCCGCACAACAATCGCTGACCAGGTATCAATCTTGTCGGTACTGGCATCACTCTGTTTGAACCGCACGGAGAATCGCGCGCTGTACGGTCGGGCGACTGATGAAGCTGCAAGGCTTTCGAGGTGCGCGGCGAGCGAGTCCACCCGACGACCTCCGAGATGTCCGCACCGCGTCCGTCGGACCGGGCAGTCTGCAATTCGGGGCCGAGGGGCTCACTCAGCTAAGGCGGAACATATTAGAAGCCGACTGTGCCGCGAGCCTTTGCCTCGGATCGACTGAATGTCGACGATGGCGAATGCACGGGAGCGGCACGAATGATTCGCGCGCTTTTTTGCAAAATGGGAATGCAAGGAAAAGACAGGGGGCAACGAAGCCGCCCAATGGCTGAACGCCCCCATGCGTCCGGTGCGCGCCGAGCCGGGCAACCCCGACCCGGCGCTCCGGGCAGCCGACCTCGCTTCGGCAGCGCGGCGGACCTTCTCTCTTTTCTTCACTGCGTATGTTTTCTCTCAGGTTCCGGGGCAATTTTTTCTTCGCCGCGTCGGGCCATTATCCGCCCAATCCGGCCGAAGTGAAACGTTTGCGCATGCTCTACGCCGCTTATACCCGCCATTCGGACACATTCCTTCAAATCGCTTACGCATCGTGCGATCGCATTCGGCAAATCTTGCAATCGGTTCGGCGTTCCTTTTAAATGGAACTGGTTCCATTCCGCGTTTCGGCCAGCCGTCGCGTGACGCCACGTGACGCCACTTCGTCCGCGCGTCATGATGCCGATTCAGGATCGAGGATCGTTCAGCTCAGGATTCCGCATCGCCCGTCCTTCCCGGACACCCCGTCAAACGAGACCGTCATGCCCGATTCCGCCTCCCTGCAGCAGCTGTTTCCCGCCTATCAAGACATCCCCGCCGAGTTTCGGCTCGCCGCGCCGATCCACCAGCGCGTGTCGCTGGTCGACGGCGCGTTGCGCCCGTGGGACGGCGCGACCAAGACCGTGCTGTCGCCCGTGTGCGTGCGCCAGCCGGACGGCAGCGTCGCGCAGATGGAGATCGGCAGCTATCCGGTGATGGGCGAGACGGAAAGCGATGCGGCGCTCGACGCCGCGGTGCGCGCGTACGACTCGGGCCGCGGCGAGTGGCCGACGATGAAGGTCGAGCAGCGCATCGCGTGCATGCAGGACTTCATCAAGCGGATGGTCGCGCAGCGCGAGCTGGTCGTGAACCTGATCATGTGGGAGATCGGCAAGAGCCTCGCCGATTCGCAGAAGGAGTTCGACCGCACCGTCACGTACATGACGCAGACGATCGACGCGCTGAAGGAACTCGACAACGCGAACTCGCGCTTCGTGATCGCGGAAGGCACGATCGGCCAGATCCGCCGCACGCCGCTCGGCGTCGTGCTGTGCATGGGGCCGTACAACTATCCGCTGAACGAGACCTTCGCGACACTGATCCCCGCGCTGCTGATGGGCAACACCGTGGTGTTCAAGCCGCCGCAGTACGGCACGCTGCTGTTCGAGCCGCTGCTCGAGGCGTTCCGCGACGCGTTCCCGAAAGGCGTGATCAACACGATCTACGCGCCGGGCGCGGTGGTCGTGCCGCACATGCTCGCGTCGGGCAAGATCAACGTGCTCGCGCTGATCGGCTCGAGCAAGGTCGCCGATCACCTGAAGAAGCAGCATCCGAAGTCGCACCGCCTGCGCGCGATCCTCGGCCTCGATGCGAAGAACGCGGCGATCGTGCTGCCCGACGCCGATCTCGATCTCACCGTGAAGGAATGCCTGCTCGGCGCGCTGTCGTTCAACGGCCAGCGCTGTACCGCGCTGAAGATGCTGCTCGTGCATCGCTCGATCGTCGACGAATTCCTGAAGCGCTTCACCGCCGCGCTCGAACAGCTGAAGATCGGCATGCCGTGGGAGAAAGGCGTCAGCATCACGCCGCTGCCGGGCATGCATCGCACCGCGTACATGACCGACGCGATCGACGACGCGAAGGCCAGGGGCGCGCAGGTCGTCAACCACTCGGGCGGCGAATTCAGCAAGACGCTGTTCTACCCGGCCGTCGTGTATCCGGTGTCCGAAGGGATGAAGCTGTATCGCGAGGAACAGTTCGGCCCGATCATTCCGGTCGCGCCGTTCGACGACGTGGAAACCGCGCTCGACTACGTGACGACGTCGGAGCACGGCCAGCAGGTCAGCATCTTCGGTTCCGATCCGGCGCAGATCGGCGCGCTCGTCGATCCGCTCGTGAACCAGGTGTGCCGCGTGAACATCAACTGCCAGTGCCAGCGCGGGCCGGACGTGTTCCCGTTCGCGGGGCGCAAGGATTCGGCGGAAGGCACGCTGTCGGTGACCGACGCGCTGCGCGCGTTCTCGATCCGCTCGATGGTCGCGGCGAAGCAGACCGACGGCAGCAAGCAACTGCTCGATTCGATCGTGTCGGATCACTACTCGAAGTTCGTCAACACCGGCTTCATTTTCTGAAGCGCCGAAGCCGATCCGCCGCGTGTTCGCGCGGCGGATCGCTCGTCTGGTTGCACGCGTGCGGGCTGTCCGCTCACACGTTTCACACGTTTCACACGTTCGACGCCAGCAACCGGATCCCCGCCACGCCGAACACCACGGCGAGACACGCTTCCATCGCGCGGCGGCCGCGCACGTACAGCCGGCGTGCGCCGTCCGTCGAGAACACCAGCGCATAGCCGCCGAACACCAGGCATCCGATCGCGATGCAGCCCGGCACGACCGCGCCGTGCGACGCGCCCGCGCCGTTCGACGACAACGCGACGATCGACACCCATACCAGGATCGCTTTCGGATTCGTCAGATGCAGCATCGCGCCGCGCACGTAGAAGCGCGACAGCTTCCGGTCTGCCGTCGCCTTCGGCGTGGCGGCCGCCTTGGCCGACCACGCGGTGCGGCCCGACTTGAACGCGAGCCAGAGCAGGTACACGCCGCCGAACAGCTTGATCGCGACCAGCAGCTGCGACCAAGCGAGCAACGCGGCCGACACGCCCAGCGCGGCCACCGTCGCCCAGAACATCGAGCCCGAGATGACGCCGAGCGCGAACGCGAGCGCCGCCTTGCGGCCGTGGTTCGCGGCGACCGACATGATCGCGAGATTGCTCGGGCCGGGGCTGGCCGTACCGACGAAATAGGCCGTGTAGGCCAGCAGCAGATTGGCCGAGAAGAAGGCGTGGACGCTCATGTCGAACCTCGCGGAGATGATGCGGTGATTGTTCGCAAACACGGCGCGGCTGCCCATGGACAGTTCTCCGGTTATTCGCTGGGCCAGTTGGGCGGCGCGCGCGACACAGGTTGCGCACGCATCCGGCATGCGGCGAACGAGACGTCTCGGATATGAAACATCCGGCGCATGCGTCGCGAGCGTTCGTCGTGAGGCAGGTGACGCCGAGGCTCGCCGCGCGAGACCGTCCCGACCTCGGGCCGACGCCCGGAGCGGCACCGGCACACGCGCGACACGACGTTCCCCCGATTCGTCGACGAAACACACGGCCCGTTTCGGCCCGGCGTTACGTTACATCGATGAAGCATTTCATTCGTCCGGCCCCTGCCGCGCTGCCGCTCGCGATCGCGCACGGCGTATGGACGCCCTTCTCGATTTTTCGTGAAAGCCAGTATCGGCGGGACGCGATGACTGCTGCCGGACCCCGCGTCAACATTGCTCAACACTTCGATCGCGGGGCTGGTACGGAACCTGCATTCCCATCGGATGACAATCGCGCCGCCGCTCGGCGCGGACATGAACCCGGATCGGGGCCTCCATCGGACACGCCCGAACGATCCACGCAAGTGATGAGGCTCTTCATGGATGCGCTGCCCAACTCATCCGATACGTCGTTCCAGATCTTTCTCGCGAAACTGCTCGAACAGCCGCAGCCCGAATGGACGGAAAAACAGCAGATGGAACTCGAGATGGCACGCACGCTGTCGACCCAGATGGTCAACTACGCGGAAGGCATGCGCGGCGGCAACGCGGATCTCGCGCGCTGCCTCGTGCTGTTGCGCTACGCGAAGGTCCTCGACTTCATGCTGACGTCGCTCGCCGCGCACCGCGACATTCATCCGCAGACACTGCGCACGCTGTTCCGGCTCGCGAACCTGAAGGTCGACGATGCGTATCCGGTGTGAGCGGGCGTCGGGCAGCCCGACGCCGCGCCTTCGCGGCTAGCGCGCCGCCCGCCCCGCCATCCACTTGCGGTAACGCCGCGTCTGGCACTGCGCGGCGAGTTGCTGCGACACCAGCGCGCGCAGCGGCGACACGCCCGGGTGCGTGCGCCGCCCGACACTCAACCGCGCGAGCTGGAACTTCACGACGGCCATGTTCGCCAGCGCACCCAGCGCCTTGTTCCTCCAGCGGATCGGCTGCAGCGCCGGCGCGCTGTCCTTGCCGGCCTGCCAGTCGCGCGGCAGGTTCGGCTCGATCGACAGCGCGGTCGCGATGCCGACCATCGCCACGCCGCTGGCGACCACCTGCTCGGCCACCGCGCGGCGCCGGATCCCGCCCGTGACCATCAGCGGCATGGCCGCGACGGCCGTGATGTCCCGCGCGAATTCGAGGAAGTACGCTTCGCGGGCCAGCGTGCGCCCGTCGCGCGCCTCGCCCTGCATCGCCGGCACTTCGTAGCTGCCGCCCGACAACTCGACGAGGTCGACGCCGAGCGGATTCAGCAGTTCGACGACGCGCTTCGCATCGTCCGCGCTGAAGCCGCCGCGCTGAAAGTCGGCCGAATTCAGCTTGACCGACACGACGAACGCCGGCGACACCGTCGCGCGCACCTCGCGCACGATGTCGAGCAGCAGCCGCGCGCGATGCTCGATGCTGCCGCCCCACGCGTCCTGCCGGCGGTTCGTCAGCGGCGACAGGAACTGGCTCAGCAGATAACCGTGCGCCGCGTGGATCTGCACGCCGGTGAAGCCGCTCTGCTCGGCGAGCTGCGCGGTGCGCACGAAGCGCCGCCGCACGTCGACGATGTCGGCTTCCGTCATCTCCTTCGGCACCGGGAACTGCTTCGACAGCGCGCCGAGCGCGAGCGGCACGGCCGACGGTGCGAGCGTCGTCTGGCCGAGCGCCGCCTGCATCTGGCGCCCCGGGTGGTTGATCTGCATCCACGCGTGCGCGCCGCCGGAGCGCGCGACCTGCGCCCAGCGCCGGAAGCGGTCGAGATGCACGTCGCTGTCGAGCACGACACCGTTCGGCCCCGTCATCGCGCGGCCGTCCACCATCACGTTGCCGGTCAGGATCAGGCCCGCCCGGCCGTCTGCCCACGCCTGATACAGGCGCAGCAACGCGTCGGACGGCGCGTGGTCCGCATCGGCCATGTTCTCTTCCATCGCGGCCTTGGCGAGCCGGTTCGGGATCACCGCGCCATTGGGCAGCGTGAGGGGCGCAAACAGGTTCATGGTGGACATCCTCGATTGACGATGCCCAACCATAACTTTAAAGTCAGCTTCAAGGTCAAGCCCCCTCCGGAGCACAACGATGAAGATCGGCGAGTTGGCGCGAACCAGCGGCATCGCGGCGTCGCGCATCCGCTTCTACGAAGCGAGCGGCCTGCTCGAGCCGGCGCGCCGGCAGGCGAACGGTTATCGGGAATACGGGCCGGAAGCGCTGACGCGGCTCGCGATCATCGACCGCGCGCAGCGCGCGGGCTTCGCGCTCGACGAGATCCGCGCGGTGCTGCCGCCCGATCTCGGCGCGTGGCCGCGCGACGAACTGCTGCAGGCGTTGCGGCACAAGGTCGACGAAATCGCGCTGCTCGAACAGCGGCTCGCGCAGAACCGGCGCAACCTGCAGGCGCTGATCGACGAGATCGAGAACAAGCCCGCCGGCGAGGATTGCGCGGGCGCCGCGCAACGCATGCTCGACAAGCTGTGCAAGGAAGCGGCGGAGTCGGAATCGGCGCCGGCCGCTGTGCCGCGCCCGCGGCCGATCCGCAAGCGCGCGTGAGTGCGGCGCGCGCGCGATGTCCGTGACGTGCGGCGCGCAGTCGCGCACGGCCACATGAAGATGCTTACGTCGCAGGTAATCGACGCGCGCCGCCCGCGCTCCGATCATGGCTTCACCGATCGACGCCACGGAGCCTGCCATGACCGCCTACGCCATCGCCCACCTGCACGACGTTGAAATGTGCGACGACATCGTCGAATACCTCGAACGCATCGACGGCACGCTCGCGCCGTTCGACGGTCATTTCGTGATTCACGGCGCGCGGCCCGACGTGCGCGAAGGCGTGTGGCGCGGCGACCTGATCGCGATTGCGTTTCCCGATCTCGATACGGCGCGCACGTGGTACGAATCGGACGCGTACCGGCGGATCCAGCCGCTGCGCGCGCGACACGCGAGCGGCCCGTTGATCCTGATCGACGGCGTGGACGAACGGCACAAGGCGACGGACATCCTGCGCTGATCCGCGACGCCGGCGTCGCCCGCGATGCCTACTTCGCGTTGCGCTCCATCGGCTCGCCGACGACGAAACCGCCGCCCTGGTAGCGCTGCGCGGGATCGTCGTACTCGGCGGTCGGCGCCGTCACCGGGAACAGCCCGGCGAACTGCTCGGAGCTGTCCTGCGGCCGATAGCCGAGGAAGCCGGTCTTCGTGTTGTCCCACCATTTCACCGGGTTGTCCGACACGCCGTAGACGATCGCGTGCCCGACGCGGTTCGTCAGCAGCGAGCAGCGCACGAGCTCGATGAAGTCGCGATAGCTGAGGAACGTCACCAGCATGCGCGGATTCTTCGGCGCCTCGAACGACGAGCCGATCCGCAGGCACACCGTCTCGATCCCGAAGCGGTCGAAGTAGTAGCGCGACAGCGACTCGCCGAAGCACTTCGTCACGCCATACAGGCTGTCCGGACGCTGCGGCGAATCGGCGTCGAGCACTTCCGTGACCGGATGAAAACCGATCGCATGGTTCGAGCTCGCGAACACGACGCGCTTCACGCCGTGTTTGCGCGCGGCTTCGTACAGGTTGTACGTGCCGCTGATGTTCGCATCGACGAGATCGTCGAACGGCGCGTCGACCGAAATGCCACCGAGGTGGACGATCGCGTCGACGCCGTCGACGAGCGCCATCACCGCCGGCCGGTCCGCCAGATCGACGACCCGGATTTCTTCATGCGGGGCCGCGTCGTCGAGCGCGGCGATGTCGCTCACGCGCACGACGTCGGCCCAGTTCGCCAGCGCGCCGCGCACCTGACGGCCAAGGTTGCCGGCCGCGCCGGTCAGCAGCAGGCGCCCGAACGGCTTGCGTGCGCCGGTGGATGTGGCGTTCATCGAATCTCCTTGAATCTGTTCTGAAGTGTCCTGGACGTCGCCCGAAACCGGGCTGAACCGGAAAACGTTTTCCAACTATACGCGGGACAAAAGCCGACCGTCAATGGTCGAATCCGCTCGCAGTCATCCGCACTTTCCCGATATCGGTCGGCGGCCGGACGCCGGCTTTTTCTGCCACAATCCGGTGCAATCGAACGAAAACGTTACCCTTCCGATGAAAAAAGTTTCCCCGACGATCCGCGACGTGGCGGCGGAAGCCGGTGTGTCGGTCGCGACGGTATCCAAGTACGTGAACGGCACGCAGCGCTTTTCGCCGACCGTCGAAGCGCGGCTCAAGGAAGCGATCGAGCGGCTCGGCTACCGTTCGAACCCGCTCGCGCGCTCGATGATCACCGGGCGCACGCGCACCATCGGCCTCGTGATCCTCGACATCAGCAACCCGCACTTCACGAACGTCGTCAAGGGCGCGAACCGCGTCGCGCTTCAGCACGACTACACGCTGCTGCTCGTCGATACCGAAGAGAACCAGGCGCGCGAACGCTCGCTGATCGAGGCGCTCGCGCAACGCGTCGACGGGCTGATCGTCAGCACGCGGATGCCCGACGACCAGGCCGGCTGGATGCTCGACCTGCACAAGCCGCTCGTGCTGCTGCGTCGCAGCCCCGGCCTGCCGATTCCGAGCGTCGGCATCGACAACCGGCTCGCCACCTACATGCTCGCGCGTCACCTGCTCAATCTCGGCCATACGCGCATCGCGTACCTCGGTTTCGGCACCGCGCGCGTGAACGACGAACGGATCCAGGGCGCGCGCGACTGTCTCGCCGAAGCGGGGCTCACGCTCGATGTGCACGACGCGCATGCGCCGACCGCCGAAGCCGGCGAGCGCGCGTGCTCGCGCGTGATGCTCGGGCCGCACCGCCCGCAGGCCGTGATCTGCTACAACGACCTGATCGCGCTCGGCTTCATGAAGGAAGCCGCGTCGCTCGGGTTCCGGCTGCCGCAGGACGTGTCCGTCGCCGGCGTCGACAACGTGCCGTACGGCGCATACGCGGCGCCCGCGTTGACCACCATCGACATCCAGAGCGAGAACATGGGCGAACTCGCGATGCAGAAGCTGATCGACGCGCTCGCCGGGCGCACCGACGCGAGCTATTCGACGTTCGAGCCGCGGCTGATCATGCGTGCGTCGACGGCCGCGGCCGGTTGAAGCGCGCGGGCGCGTCCGCCGCCTGCCGCCTCTTCGTCGTCACGTCGCCTCCGTCCATCGCAAATGAAAACGCGCCGCCTCCGGGGCGGCGCGTTCGTTTTCCGGCATGCGATCAAGCGTCGAGCTTCGCGGGCTTCATCTTCGGCGTGAGCATGTGCATGACCGCCAGCGCGAGCAGATAGGCCAGCGCGCCGATCGCGAACAGCACCCAGTAATGGCCCGTGCGTTGCAGCACCTGGCCGATCACTTCCGAGAACAGCACGCCGCCGATCGAACCGGCCATCCCGCCGATGCCGACCACCGACGCGACCGCGCGGCGCGGGAACAGGTCGGACGCCGTCGTGAACAGGTTCGCCGACCAGCCCTGGTGCGCGGCGGCCGCGAGGCCGACGATCAGCACCGCGATCCACAGGCTCTGCACCTGCGACACGAACGCGATCGGCAGCACGCAGCAGGCGCAGATCAGCATCGCCGTCTTGCGCGCGCCGTTCACGCTCCAGCCCGCGCGCAACAGCATCGACGACAGCCAGCCGCCGCCGATGCTGCCGACCGTCGTCAGCGCATAGATGCACACGAGCGGCAGGCCGATATGCTGCATGTCCATCCCGCGCGACTCGTTGAGCCACTTCGGCAGCCAGAACAGGTAGAACCACCACACCGGGTCGGTCAGGAACTTGCCGATCAGGAACGCCCACGTCTCGCGCTTGCGGATCAGTTCGCCCCAGCGCGGCGCGCCGGCATCCGCGTTCGCCGCGTCGAGCGCTTCGGCTTCGTCGCGCGGCTCGTCGTATTCGGCGGCGAGCGCGCGCGTGTCGGCCGTGCGATACATCACCAGCCAGACCGCGAGCCACACGATGCCGATCGCGCCGACGATCACGAACGCCGCGCGCCATCCGTAGGCCACCGCGATCGCCGGGATGATCGCCGGCGCGAACACCGCGCCGATGTTCGCGCCCGAGTTGAAGATGCCGGTGGCGAGCGCGCGCTCGCGACGCGGAAACCATTCGGCCGTCGTCTTGATCGCGGCCGGGAAGTTGCCGCCCTCGCCGATCCCGAGCAGCGCACGCACGGCCGCGAAGCCCATCACGGAGCCGACCGCCGCATGCAGCATCGCCGCGATGCTCCACACCAGCATCGCGACCGCATACGAGATGCGCGTGCCGAGCCAGTCGACGATGCGCCCGAAGCCGAGCAGGCCGATCGCGTAGAACGCGGAAAACGCCATCACGATGCGGCCGTACTGCACCTGGCTCCAGCCGATGTCGTGCTGGAGCATCGGCGCGAGCAGGCCGAGGATCTGTCGATCCATGTAGTTGATAACGGTCGCGAAGAACAGCAGCGCACAGACGGTCCAGCGGTAGCGGCTGGCGGCCGCGCGCACCGCGCCGACGACGGCAGATTGCATGAGTGTCTCCGATGCGCGGCCGCGCCCGTCGCGCCGCTGGATTGTGTCTGTCCGTGACCGGCGACGGGCGCCGGGGCGGACGGCGGCCCGCCCCCTTGCGGGGCACGGCCGCTCGTCCGTCGAGTTCTGGAAAACGTTTTTCAAAGAATAGGGCTTGGCCCGGTGCCGTGTCAGTCGGGGATTTCGATGAGTCATCTCAAATCCGGCCGCGCAAAAAGAGATGACTGTTCCGCAGAGTGGCATTAACCGTTTTTTCGGGACTTTCCTGCGTTCGAAACGGGGGCATGACGCGAGCCGGCGCGTCGAGACACATGTCCGATTCCAGCCAGAATCGTCGGCGCGGATGGTTTACAGTCGTCTCATGCACCTCGATCCGGACACCTGCTACGACGCCCTGCTTTCGCGGAACCGCCGCTTCGACGGCTGGTTCTTCGTCGGTGTGTCGACGACGGGCGTGTATTGCCGCCCCGTTTGCCCGGTGAAGCCGCCGAAGGCGCGGAACTGCAGCTATTACCCGACCGCCGCCGCCGCGGAGAAAGCCGGCTTTCGGCCGTGCATGCGGTGCCGGCCCGAGCTCGCGCCGGGCCACGGGCTGCTCGACCTGTCCGGCAATCTCGCCGACGCGGGCGCGTCTCTGATCGAAGACGGTTTCCTGAACGAACACTCCGTCGACGCGCTCGCGCGGCGCGTCGGCGTGACCGAGCGCCATCTGCGCCGAATCTTCGCCACGCAATTCGGCGTGTCGCCGGTCGAATTCGCGCAGACGCACCGGCTGCTGATGGCCAAGCGCCTCCTGACCGATACCGCGCTGCCGGTGGCCGTGGTTGCGTCGACCGCCGGGTTCGGCAGCGTGCGACGCTTCAACGATCTGTTCCGCCAGCGCTACGGCCTCAATCCGCTGCGCCTGCGCAAGGGCGCCGGCACATCCGCCGATGGCGACATGACCTTCCCGCTACCGTACCGGCCGCCGTTCGCATGGCCCGAGTTGATGCGCTTTCTCGCGCAACGGCAGATCGACGGCGTCGAGCGCATCGATGCGCACGGCTATGCGCGTGTCGTCGCGCTGCCGAACGGGCACAGCAACGCTCAGGTGACGGGCTGGCTGTCCGTCACGCACGTGCCGCAGAGGTTCGCGCTCGCGGTGACGGTGTCGCCCGCGCTGACGCCCGTCGTCCCGGCCGTGCTCGCGCGCGTGCGGCGGCTGTTCGATCTCGACAGCCGCCCGGACGTGATCGACGCGCATCTGGGCGAACTCGCGGACGGCTCGCCCGGCCTGCGCGTGCCCGGCGCGTTCGACGGGCTCGAGATCGCGATGCGTGCGATCGCGGGCGAACGATTGGCGCAGACACAGGCAGGCGCGGTGCTGGCGCGCGTGGCCGAGCGCTTCGGCACGCCGGTGGACCACGCGCCGCCGGGGCTCACGCATGCGCTGCCTTCCGCCGCGACGCTGGCGACGGTGCCGCCGGCAGCGCTCGAAGCCATCGGCGTGACACGTGATGCGGCGCGGGCGATCGTGTCGCTGGCGCGTGCAGTCGCCGACGGCACGCTCGCGCTCGAACCGATGGCGCCGCTCGACGCGACGCTCGATGCGTTGCGCGCGCTGCCCGGCTTCGACGAACGCGCGGTGCAGTATGTCGCGATGCGTGCGATGGCGTGGCCGAACGCGTTCCCCGCGGACGACGCGTGGCTTGCACCGCGCGCCGCCGCCGCCGAGCGGCCGCGCAGCATTGCATCATCCGCGCCGCATGCGTCGCGCTGGGCGCCGTGGCGCGCATATGCCGCACTGCATGTGTGGCGCCTTCATGGAGACGCTTCGCGATGACTCCCGCTCATCTGATTCCGAGCCCGCTGGGCGACATCGCCATCCGTATCGAGGACGATGCCCTGACGGGCCTCTTCTTCGTCGGCCAGAAATACTATCCGTCGCTGGCGGTCGCACCGGATGCGGATGCACGCAACGCGTCGCCGCTCGCGCGCAAGGTTGCCGAGGAAGTCGCGGAATATTTCACCGGCACGCGCGAAACCTTCTCGGTGCCGATTCATCTGCGCGGCACCGCGTTTCAGCGCAGCGTGTGGAAGGAATTGCTCGCGATTCCGTTCGGCGAACTCGTGTCGTACGGCGACATCACCGAACGCGTCGGGCTGCCGATGAGTGCCGCGCGCGCCGTCGGCGGCGCGGTCGGCCGCAATCCCGTGTCGATCATGGTGCCGTGCCATCGCGTGATCGGCGCTTCCGGCAGCCTGACCGGGTATGCGGGCGGCATCGAACGGAAACGCGCGTTGCTGTCGCTCGAAGGCGCCGGGCTCGCGCGCGGCGAGCGCCATCCGAGGCAGCAGACGTTCGCGTTCTGACATCGCGCATGCACCGTTCGACGTGTGTCGTGCGGTCTAGTCGTCGCCGCGCTTGCGCATCGCGTGCGTGACCCGCGCGTTCGCTTCGAACTTCGCGCGATGCGTCGAGAAGAACGTCCGCACGTTGCGGACGTTCGATGCGCCGGTGAACAGCCGCCGCGCAAACGCGTCGTATTCGGCGACGTCGGCCAGATCGGCCACCACCACGAAATCCGGCCCCGGCGACACGCGGTAGCACTGCGTGACCGCCGGCTCCGCGCACACGTAAGCTTCGAACGCGTCGTAGTCTTCCGCCGTCTGCCGGTCGAGGCTGATCTCGATCAAGGCCGTGACGGCCGTGCCGATCGCGACCGGGTCGAGCACCGCAACCTGGCGGCGAATCACGCCCGCTTCCGTCAGCCGCCGCACGCGGCGCATGCACGTCGGCGGCGACGACAGCGCGCGCTCGGCGAGTTGCAGGTTCGACACCGATGCGTCGTCCTGCAGGATCGCGAGAATGCGCAGGTCGAGATCGTCGAGCGTGATGCCGGCCATCGGCGGCTCCTTCCGGTCAAGGTTGTGAAATTTAATTTCAACACGATATCAGATCCATTGTCTGTTTCAATTTTGGTCGTATTTTGAAATTTAATTCCATTCAACCGCTTCTACCATCGCTGTCACGGGTCCAGACAGGACATTTACGGAGCGCGATATGTGTGGAATTGTCGGGGCGGTTGCCCAGCGGGACATCCTGCCGAACCTCGTCGACGGGCTGAAGCGGCTCGAATACCGCGGCTACGACTCGTGCGGCGTCGTGGTCTATCGCGACCGTGCGCTGGCGCGGGCGCGCAGTGTCGACCGCGTCGCCAACCTGCAGCGCGAGATCGCCGCGCACGCGCTGTCCGGCTACACCGGCATCGCGCATACGCGCTGGGCAACGCATGGCGCGCCCGTCACGCTCAACGCGCACCCGCACTTCTCGCCGAGCGACGACAACGCGCGCATCGCGCTGTCGCACAACGGGATCATCGAGAACTGCGATCAACTGCGCGCGGAATTGCAGGCGCACGGTTACGTGTTCGCGAGCCAGACCGACAGCGAAGCGATCGCGCATCTGATCGACCACCTGTATGACGGCGACCTGTTCGACGCGGTGCGCCGCGCGGTCGCGCGGCTGCGCGGCAGCTATGCGATCGCGGTGATGTGCCGCGACGAACCGCACCGGATCGTCGGCGCGCGCGACGGGATGCCGCTCGTCGTCGGTGTCGGCGATGGCGAGAATTTCCTGGCGTCGGATGCGATCGCGTTGTCGGGCATCACCGATCGCATCGCCTACCTCGAGAATGGCGACGTCGCCGATATTCAGCTGCACCGCTACTGGATCGTCGATGCGGCCGGACAGCGCGTCGAGCGCGCGGTGCAGCGCGTGGCCGCGCACAGCGGCGCGGCGGACCTCGGCGCGTATCGCTACTACATGCAGAAGGAAATCTTCGAGCAGCCGCAGGCGGTAGCCGATACGTTGCTCGATGTCGGATCGATCATGCCCGAGCTGTTCGGCGACGGCGCGTGGCGCGTGTTCAACGATGTCGATTCGGTGTTGCTGCTCGCGTGCGGCGGCAGTTATCACGCGGCGCTGACCGCGAAATACTGGATCGAGAGCATCGCGAAGCTGCCGGCGAGCGTCGAGATCGCGAGCGAGTTTCGCTATCGCGACAGCGTCCCGAATCCGCGCACGCTGGTCGTCGCGGTGTCGCAGAGCGGCGAGACGGCCGACGTGCTCGGCGCCGTGCATGTCGCGAAGCAGCGCGGGATGACGCATACGCTCGCGATCTGCAACGTCGCGACGAGCGCGCTGATGCGCGAATGCGCGCTGCAGTTCGTCACGCGTGCGGGAATCGAGATCGGCGTGGCTTCGACGAAGGCTTTCACGACGCAGCTCGTGGCGTTGTTCTTGCTGACTTTGTCACTGGCGCAGGTGCGCGGGCGGTTGAGCGATGACGACGAGAAGGCGCATCTGCGTGCGCTGCGGCATCTGCCCGATGCGATGTCGAAGGTGCTCGCGCTGGAGCCGCAGATCATGGGCTGGTCGGAGCTGCTCGCGCGACGCGACAACATGCTGTTTCTCGGACGCGGGATGCATTATCCGATCGCGCTCGAAGGCGCGCTGAAGATGAAGGAGATTTCGTATATCCACGCGGAGGCTTATCCTGCCGGGGAGTTGAAGCATGGGCCGCTGGCGTTGGTCAGTAATGAAATGCCGGTGATCGCGGTGGCGCCGAATGACGTGTTGCTCGAAAAGCTCAGGTCGAACATGCACGAGGTCAGTGCGCGGAACGGCAGGCTTTTCGTGTTCGCCGATGTCGATTGCGGGTTGGTGCCGAGTGAAGGGATCGAGGTGATTCGGCTCAACGAGTACTACGGGCCGCTTTCGCCGATTCTGCATACGGTGCCGATGCAGTTGCTGGCTTATCACGCGGCGTTGGCAAGGGGAACGGATATCGATAAGCCGAGGAATCTTGCTAAATCGGTGACGGTGGAGTGAGGGTCCGGGCACCCCCGCATCCGATCGACATCACCGCCCCGCCCAAGAAAATCGCTACTTCGACAAACTCAGCTTCTTCGACAGCACGACCCCGCTCGACGGGCTCACCAGCGAGATGGATTGGAGATCCATGTGCAACCTGGAGATCCGGGTCGTAATGTCCGTCGGCTCCTCGATGCTCGGATCGGCATGCTCGGTTTGTTCGGTCAGGTAAGGCCGAACCAGGCGCCCCGACAAAACGAGCGCGAAGTCGCCATGCGCCTGGGCGTACACGGCAGGCGAAATCCGCATGCGGCTGCGAACCGTGCTCTTCTTCCCTTGCCCGGACTCGAGCTCGATGATGTCGACCTGCTGGATGTACCCTTTTGCCTTCGCTTCGGGTGCGATCACGAGCCCTCGCCCTCGGGGCCCCGTCGTGACCTTTCTGAGCAGGATGCGCGTCCGGTCGTCGCGCTCCGCGTCGAACAGGTCGACGTCCAGCGTCAACAGGTGCCGCTGCGACTGATACCTCAGCCCATACCGCACCGGCACCACGAATGTCACGTCACGATCGAGATTGATGGGCGCCAGGTCGGGATTCGGGCCGTGTCGGTCGGTCGCGTTGGAGACGAGGCCGCGAACCCGTGCAGTCAAGGAAGGTGCGGCGGCGCTGAAATGCTGCTTCTTCAGCGCATCCCGGATGGCAACCGGATCGTCGCCGACAATCGGCCGTACGTGCGACGTGTCTTGACCGACAGCGGGCGCGTTGCGCGTCGAGCCGTCGACAGACGCCGCCTGTGCATGCGCCGCCACTGGCGCCAGCATCACCGCCAAGGCGACGGCCCACGCGAATTTCGAGCGACCCAACTTGGATTTCCTGTGCGGCACGACGAACTCCTGATTTTCTGGCAGATCGGTCAACGACGAGCACTATAGGGCGGAATGACCGGCAACGCATCCACGGTGTGAAATGACCCATGGTGCGGTCGCCGATCGGGAGTCGGCCCCCTCATCCCCGACCATCCTCCCGCCGATATTCCGCCGGCGCCTTCCCCACCAGCTTCCGAAAATCGCGCGTGAAATGCGCCTGGTCGAAATACCCCAACGAATGAGCCAGTTCCGCGAGATCGACCGGCTCGCCGCCGGCGAGCTTGTCCGCGGCCTCATGCAGGCGATAACGGCAGATCACCCACTTCGGCGTCACGCCCACATGGTTGGAGAAGAGCTGCTGCAGCGTGCGCTCGCTCAACCCTGCGCGCTCGGCCAGATCGCGCACCTGCGTGAGCCCGAGGTCCTGCTGCAGCATCTGCAAGATGCCATGAATGCGCTCGACCTGCGGATCGGCCGGCGGCAGCACCCGCAACAGCAACGCCTCCGCGGCGGCCACCATCCCGGCATCATCCTCGGCGCCGAGCACGGCGTCTTCGGCTTCCGCATCGCCGCAATCAAGCAGCGTCGACACCGGCAGCACTTTGTCGGTCGACAAATGCACCGGCTTGCCGAAGAACGCCCGGAACGCCCCGGGCCGAAACCGCAAGCCGATCACCCTGCCGGCGCCGGCCAGCGTCGTCTCGAACGCCCCCGACACCACACCGAAGATCCCCGTCCGCCGCCGGTCGAACACCAGATTCACGCACGGATACGGCAGCGTGCGCTGCACGTACGGCGGCTGGTCGCGCAGATCCCATTCGACGATCCAGTGATGATCCAGCACCCCGGCCAGTTCGGCACAGGGGTAATAGCGATTCAGGCGGAAGCGCTGATTGAAGGCTTTCGGGCCGACGACGCCTTTGGGCGTCTCGGTCACGTTACGCAAGTCGGCCATGGTGACGAACCGTTGAGATGACCGCATGATGATGCACCGCCGCAGCGGATTTTTCCAAGACGAAGCCGCGCGGCCGTCCTACATTTCCATATTTGTCCCGAACGCATACCGGAGCCCGCGATGCCGCAAGACCGTCACCTGACCCTGTACCACTCCCCGCGCAGCCGATCGGCCGGCGCGCGGATGCTGCTCGAGGAACTGAGCGCCGACTACGAACTGCACGCGTTCGACCTCTCCGCGGGCAAACATCACGAAGCCGAATATCTCCGACTCAACCCGATGGGCAAGGTGCCCGCGCTGCGTCACGGCGACGTGATCGTGACCGAGCAGCCCGCGGTCTACATGTACGCGGCGGAACTGTATCCGGAAGCCGGCCTGTCGCCGGCACCCGGCGATTCACTGCGCGGCCCGTACCTGCGCTGGATGACGTTCTATGGCTCATGCTTCGAGCCGGCCATCGTCGACCGCTCGATGAATCGTCCGCCCGCGGCCTATTCGACGTCGCCGTACGGCGACTTCGATGCCGTCATCAACGCGATCGATGCGCAACTGGCAAAGGGGCCCTGGCTGCTGGGCGAGCGCTTCACGGCCGCGGATGTGCTGTGGGGCTCCGCGTTGAACTGGACCACGATGTTCAAGCTCGTGCCCGAGACGCCGCGCATTCGCGCCTATATCGATCGCGTGCTGGCGCGCCCGGCCATCCAGCGCGCGCAGGCGGCAGATGCGGCACTCGCGGCGGAGCAGGACAAGGCCAAGGAAGCAGCGTCCGCCGCGAGGTAGTCCGGTGCGGGGGCGGACCTTGACGCAAGTTCCGCCCGGCGCCCCGTCAAAACATCGTATGCACCCCGACGCGCGCGACGGCCTGACTCGCCGAGCTCGACGCCCCGTTCGGATCGAGCACGCCGTTGATCTGCGCGTTCGCGCCGCTGTTCGCGCGTTGATAATCCGCGGACACGTAAACCATCGTCCGTTTCGACAACAGGTACTGAAACGCGACGCTGACCTGATGCGCATGGTTGTCGTTCACGGCTTCGTTGCCCTTCATGTACATGTACTTCGCGCCGAGAAAGACGTCCGGCCTGATGCACCACACGCCGCCTGCTTCGGCCATCCACACGCCTGCGTCGTTGAACGAATTGCGTACGGTCGTCAGCAGCGCCTTCGCGGTGACCGCGCCGAAGTCGTAGTGCATCCCGACGCCCCAGTTGCGCACACTGGTCGACGGCGTACCCGGCGCCGGACCATACTTCTCGTTCGTATAGGCCGCACCGATACCGAACGCCCCGACTTCGTAGTTCAGCCCGGCGCTCACGGTATTGTCCGCGCCGACGGAACCGGCCACGCCGCCGAACGCATACATCACGCCTCCGGAAAACCCGGCGATCGTCGGCGAGCTGTACTTGACCGCATTCGCGACCGGCTTGCTGCCTGCCGTGCGGTCCCAGTCGAATGCGCCGGTCGGATTGCCCGGCAGCGCGAGACGCTGGAACGGGCCATTCCTGAATCCGTACAGCCCCGTGAGGTCCATCGAGATCGCGTTCCCCTTCGCAAACAGGGAATCCACCATGAAGTCGTACTGATTTCCCAGCCTGATGCCGCCGAACCGGTCGCTCTCGATGCCCACGTATGCGTTGCGCCCGAAGATTCCGGTCCCGATGATGCTGCCGTTCGCCATCGAGAACTGGTTCACGAGCGCGAACGTCGCGTGATATCCGCCGCCGAGATCTTCCGTGCCGCGCAAGCCGAACAGGTTCGGCGTGAAGATGCCGTCGTCGAACTTGACGTTCTTTCCACCACCTTCGTTGCTGACATACGAGATGCCGCTGTCGATCAAACCGAACAGCGTCACGCTGCTCTGCGCGTGCGCACCCTGCGCGATGACAAGCATCGCGACTGCTCCAAACCTCAGTTTCATTGTGTCTCCGTCTTTTTTCTGTCAATGCGAACCGGCCGCCCGCTGTCTCGCGGGTCTCGCCCGATGCTTCGTGAAACAACGACTCCCCCGGCCCGGCTTCGCATACATCCGGGTCGGAAAAACTCGTATTTGATTAGCTTTACTGATTTAACAGAACGAATGAAATCCCGCTCATTCCCGATTTCATCCCGCGCAATGCGATTACCGCGCGTCCCGACTGCCGTTGGGCAATCCGACCTTCCGAATCAAGCGCCCCGACAAATCACCCACGCCGCCGAATCGACCTCGACAGCCACGGCTTCCAGCCCGGCACCCGAACACGGGCCGTCGATGCACACGCCATCGTCGAACCTGAACAGCGCGCTGTGATGCGCACACATCAGCACCTGGGACCGGTAGCAGGAAACGTTGCCCGGCACGAAATCGAGCGGAACCGAGAAATGCGGGCAACGATTCACATACGCCCACACCTGCTCCCCACGTCGCACGACGATGACGGGACGCCCGATACGCGCTTCGTCGACGACCCGCGCCCCACCGTCCGGCACATCGGAGAAGCGGCAGAGTTGCGCGGCACCCATGACTCACGCTCTCCGCTCGGGATTGCCGAGGCTCCAATCCCACGGTCGAACCTCCACCCGCGAAAACAGCCCCTCCTTCACGTACGGATCGTTGCCGACGAACTGCATCACCGCATCGATGTCGTCCGCCTCGACGACGAGCAGCGTGCCGTTCATCGCATCGCCCTGCGGATCGAGCGTCGGTCCGCCGAGCCGCACATACACACCGTGCTGCGCGGCGGAGCGCAGGTAGGTCCGATGCGTGGACCGCACGCGGTCGCGCACTTCGCGCATCCCGGGCTGGTCCGTCGCAAACACTGCAAAGAATCGCGCCATGTCGGTCAACTCCGATCGAGCACGAAGTCGTACGTCGCTTCGCGATATGCGCCCGTCAAACCGACGCGGCGCGCGAGTTCATCGCCCGCCGCACGCGGACGATAGGCCACCATCAGCGACGGCTTCACGCCGAAGACGGCATCCGACTTCAGATATGCATCCTCCTCGTCGAACAGATGCGTGACGAGCTTGCGATAGCCCGGCGCGTCGATCATGAAGTGCAGATGCGCGGGCCGCCACGGATGACGGCCGGTGGCGTCGAGCATCTTCCCGACCGGGCCGTCGGTCGGAATCGGGTAGCTGACCGGCAGGATCGTCGTGATCGCATAACGGCCTTCGGCGTTGGTCCGGTAGCGGCCGCGCAGATTGCCGTGCGGCTGCGCCTTGTCCTGCCCGGAATACATGCCGTTTTCCGCGGTCTGCCACACGTCGAGCACGGCGTCGCGTACCGGCGCGCCATCGGTGGCGAGCACGCGGCCATGCACGACGACGGGCGTGCCGGGCGTGAAGGCCATGTTCTCGCCATACGCGCGCTCGGGCATGCCTTCGATGTAGAACGGGCCGAATACGGTCGTTTCCGTCGCGCCGGTGGCGAAGCGATGGTTGATCGCGTCGACCAGCATCGACACGCCCAGCGTGTCCGACAGCAGGATGAATTCCTGGCGCACGACGTCGTCGCACATCTGCCCGGTTTCGGTCAGGAAGCGAATCGCGGCCATCCACTCGGCCTCGGTCAGCTCCGTCTCGCGGACGAACGCATGCAGATGCCGCACGAGGCTCTGCATCAGCACGCGCAAGCGCGGGTTCGGCGTATCGTCGAAGCTGGCGACGACCTGCTCGGTCAGCCGCGTGTCGCCGTCGTCATGAAGATCGTTCGTCACGTTCGTCTCCTGTGATGCGGCCGGCCGCTCAATGCGGCTCGCGCCCTTCCCACGCATGCTGAAGCAATTCGCGAATCGGCGCACGTTCGATCGGCCGCGGATTCGCATACGGATTCCGGCAGGCGAGGTCGGCGGCTTCGTCGAGGCCCGCTTCCGGCATCCCGATATCGGCAAGCGCCGGCGACAGGCCCAGTTGCCGATTCAACCGGAACAACAGCGGGCCGGCGTCGGCCGCCTCGGCGCCGCCCAGCGCACGCGCGACACGGCGCAGCGCGTCGGGCGCCGCGGCATGGTTGTAGTGCGCGGTATGCGGCAACATCGCGGCGTGCGTCTGCGCATGCGGCAGGTTGAAGGTGCCGCCGAGCGTATGACACAGCTTGTGGTGCAACGCCATGCCGACCGCGCCGAGGCACGTGCCGGCGAGCCATGCGCCATACAACGCGCGGCTGCGCATCTCACGATCGTCCGGATCACGAACGATCGCCGGCAGCGCCTCGCCGAGCGCACGAATCGACTCCTCGGCCATCAGGCTGATCACCGGGTTCGCATCTTCCGCGTAGAGCGCTTCGACCGCGTGCGCCATCGCATTGACGCCCGACGCCGCCGAAATCCCCGGCGGCAGCGACAGCGTCAGGGACGGGTCGTAGAGCACGGTTCGCGGCAGCACGCGCGCGTCGCGCCCGGTGCGCTTCAGCCGGCCTTCCGTGAGCCCGAAGATCGGCGTCATTTCCGAGCCCGCGTAAGTCGTCGGCACGGCGAGGATCGGCAGCGACGACTCGAGCGCGATCGCCTTGCCGAGCCCGATCGTCGAGCCGCCGCCGATCGCGATGCAGCAGTCCGCGCCCAGTTCGGCCGCCATCCCGCGCGCGGCACGCGCGACTTCGACCGGCACGTGCATCACGGCCTGCGCGCATACGCCGGCCGCGCGCGCACCGAGCACGCGCCTGACCCGTTCGGCGAGCGGCTGCTGTTCCGGCGTCGACAGAATCAGCGCCCGCTGCGCGCCGAGCGCGGACAGCTCGTCCGGCAGCCGTTCGAGCGCGCCCCATTCGAACACGACGCGCGACGGCGTTCCCTGATAGACGAAGCGCTCCATTTCAGCCTCAACGCTTGAAGTGCGGCGGCACCTTGCCGTCGACGTTGACCCACACCGAGCGCGCTTCCGTGTAGTCGTGCATCGCCTCGAAGCCCATCTCGCGGCCGTAGCCCGACTTGCCGATGCCGCCGAACGGGCTGCCCGGATTCACGCGCTTGTAGCAGTTGATCCAGCACATGCCCGCGTCGATCCGCGACGCCATCTTGTGCGCGCGGGACAGATCGTTGGTCCACAGGCCGCTGCCGAGCCCGTATTCGGTCGCGTTGGCGATCGACAGCGCTTCCTCGTCGCTGCCGAAGCGCAGCACGGTGACGAACGGGCCGAACACTTCCTCCTGCGCGACGCGATCGGCGGCGCTCTTCGCTTCGATGACGGTCGGGCGCACGTAGTAGCCGTCGGCGAGCGCGGCGTCCTGCGGCGCACTGCCGCCCGCGAGCACGCGGCCGCCCTGCTCGCACGCGACATCGACGAACGACAGCACGCGATCGAGGTGCTGCTTCGACGTCAGCGGGCCCATTTCGGTGTCCGGGTCCAGCGGGTTGCCGACGCGGATCGACGAAGCCAGCGACACGAAGCGCTCGAGGAATGCGTCGGCGATGCGTTCATGCAGCACGAGACGCGAACCCGCGATGCACGCCTGCCCCTGGTTGTGAAAGATCGCCCACGCGGCGCCGTTGATGGCGGCATCGAGGTTCGCATCGTCGAACACGATGTTCGCGCCCTTGCCGCCCAGTTCCAGCTGCACGCGCTTCAGGTTGCCCTGCGAGGCTGCGACGATCCGGCGGCCCGTCGCCGTCGAACCGGTGAACGCGATCTTCCCGACGCCGGGGTGTTCGGCAAGCCGCTGGCCTGCCGTGTGACCGTAGCCGGGGACGATATTGACGACGCCCGCGGGGAACCCGACCTCGGCCATCAGCTCGACGATGCGCAGCGTCGACAGCGGCGTGATCTCCGACGGCTTGAGCACGACCGTGTTGCCGGCCGCCAGCGCCGGGCCCATCTTCCAGCTCGTGAACATCAGCGGGAAATTCCACGGCACGATCTGGCCGACGACGCCGATCGGCGCGCGCTGCACATAGTTCAGGAAGCCGGTTTCGACGGGAATCACCGAGCCCTGCAGTTTGTCGGCCATGCCGCCGAAGTAGCGGAAGCATGCTGCCGTGCGCGGCACATCGAGCGCGCGCGAATCGCGAATCGGATGACCGGTGTCCAGCGATTCCAGTTGCGCGAGTTCCTCGGCGTTGGCTTCGATCGCGTCGGCAAGGCGCAGCAGCAACCGGCCGCGTTCCGCCGCCGCCATTGCCGACCACTTCGGGAACGCGCGGGTGGCGGCTTCGACGGCCAGGTCCACGTCCGCCGATGTGGCCGCGGCGATCTTCGCGATCAGCGAGCCGTCGTGCGGATTGAGCACGTCGATAGTGCCGCGCTCGACGGCATCGACGAAGCGCCCGTCGATGAAGAGTTGGGTTTGCATGAATCGTCCTCGATTTGTTGCTGAAGTGCTGCTCAGAACGCGATCGGATACGGCGCCAGCTCGCCGCTCTCGTATCGCTGCGGCAGGTCCGGCGTCGCGTTTTCCCAGACCAGCAGCATCGAGCGCTTGGTCGAGTAGCCCTGGTGCCGGATGTCGGCGGGCATCGCGCAGATGTCGCCGGCCCGCATCGTGATGCGCGCGCGCGGCGCGCCGGTGTTCTTGTCGCCGATGTCCCACACGATTTCGTCGGACAGTTGCAGGAACCATTCGACGCGGTCGTTGCCGTGAAACACCGGCAGGATGAATTCCTCGGTCGTCGGGCAGAACAGGCTGCGCCCGCACACGGACGTGACCGACGGATTCCACGTCACGTCCGAACGCGACAGGTACTTGAACAGGTTGAACGCGTGCAGTTCGCCTTCGAAGCCCGGCTTCACGTGCACCTCCGGCTCGTCCTGGCCGACATCGAGGAACGCGCGGTTGACCGGCAGCGCGTCGCGCAGCGGCGAGTCGCCTTCGAGGCCCGGCATGCGGCGCGTCGCGATGCGCGTGCGGTCGATCGCCGCGCCGTTCTCGCCGTGCTTGCGCCCGAACGCCGTGCCGGTTTCCTCGGGTGCGGCGAACGGATCGAAGCCTTCGTTGGTCCAGTCGTGCAGCATGGCCTTGAAGGTCGCCATGATCGTCGGCGTTTCGAACGTCTCGGTGTAGTCGACGCCGGCTTCCTTCAGGATTCCGTTGAACGTGCCCGCGTAGACGTCGACCTTGCCGTAGTGATTGCGCGTGCCGAACACGTGATCGAAGTTCACCCAGCCGTAGAAGAAGCCCCATGCGACGTCGCGCATCATCGCGCGCAGGAACGCGTCCGCGGGCATCGCATGCGTGCGCGTCCGGCCTTTCGCCGGCCAGCTGATTTTCACGAAGTATTCGTCGCGCTGGAACGCGAACTCGCCGAGCTGGAAGCGGCGGTAGCCGGTGACGGCATCGGCTTCCGTGGCCTGCACCAGATCGGCGGCGAAGCCCGCGGAAGGATCGAGGGTCTCGAGGGTGGCCATAACGTGTCTCCTGGAATATTTGAACGGGGCAGTCGAATGTGTCAGTGCAGGCAGATGTCGGCCCACTTCTCGACGGACAGCTCGCCGAGCACGGTCTGCACGAGCGCCACGCCCGGCTTGCCGGCGGCGAAGCGATACGCGCAGCCGGCTGGCAGCAGTGCCTGATGCCCCTTGCGCAGGACGACGTAGCCCATCTCGCGGCCCGCCGGCTGCGTGCCGGCGCTCACGGTGCCGCGGCCGGTGGTCGGCGGGTTGTCGAGCTTGATGAATTCGATGCGGACTTCGCCATCCATCTGGATCGCGAACTCGTCGTGCGCGCACGCGAACCATGGCGACTGGCCTTCGGTCCGCAGCACTTCGATCACGTATTCGAGGTTCTTGCCGGCGACGACCTTTTCGTAAGGCGCCGACTTCGATGCGATCTCGAAGACGTTCGAGAAGGCGTAATGTTTTGCGCTGCCGCTGGTGATTTCGATCTCGCCTTTGGTATGGCTGTCGAGCGAGCCAAAGACGGTGTGGAATGCCGTGTCGGTCATTGCTGTCTCCTGAGTTGAACCGCTTGTTGGATTCAACTCTAGAGGCAAGGGCGCCCCTCAACAAGGCAACGGACCGCGACTACGGCATTTGCGATTCGCGAATAATCGCTTCGTTCAGCGAACCCAGCCGCGCTCGAGCAGCGGACGGTCCCACGGCGACTCGTCGCCGATGTATTCGACGAGGAATTCGACCAGCGCCTTCACCTTCAACGCCTGTCGCTGCGTTGCGGGATAAACGGCGGCGAAGCTCAGCGGCGCGATCTGGAAATCGGTGAGGATGGGCACCAGCCGGCCCGCGACCAGCGCGTCGCTCGCAACCAGCGTGGGCAGGCACACGACACCGCCGCCCGTCAGCGCATACTCGCGCAGCAGGTGCACGGAGTTCGAGCGGATCATGCCGGGCAACTCCATTTCGACGACCTCGTCGCCGCGCGTCAGGGTCCACCGGTTGCGCGACGGATAGCCGGAATACAGCGCCGTGGTGTGCTGCAGCAATTCGCGGGGATGTTGTGGCGCACCATGCGCTTCGAGGTAGGCCGGCGCCGCGCAGAAGAGACGCCGCACCACGAACAGTCGCCGCTCGATCAGCGACTCGGATATCGGCGGGAAGATCTGGAACGCGATGTCGAACCCTTCTTCGACAGGGTCCACGACACGGTCATTGACGATGATGTCGAGCTGAATGCCCGGGTAGCGGCGATTGAACTCGGCGAGCGGCACGCCGAAGTGATCGAGCGCGAAACCGGGCAGCATCTGGATACGCAGCCGTCCGGTCGGCGTCGCGCGCAGTTCGCGCATCTGGTCGGTCAGCTCGTTGACGCGCCCGACCACCTCGGCGCATTCGCGGTAGAACGTCTCGCCCACTTCGGACAGGCGCACGTGGCGCGTGCTGCGATGGAACAGCGGCGCGTTGACGAACTTCTCCAGTTGCTGGATGCGGTTCGTCACGACCGAACTGGTGACCCCAAGCTGTCGCGCCGCTTCCGCGAAACTGCTCGCCTCCGCGACCCTGACGAACGCCTCGATGCTCAGAAACCGGTCCATGCTGCGCCCTTTCCGAAAGCGAAACCGGCAGTCTAACCGCACCGGCCGGCCGGGTGGGTCAAGCCGAAGGCGTCACACTGTCAACGGGCGGGTGTCAATCTCGCCGGCGCCCCGGGCGCGGGTAACGCCACGCGACACGTTACGGCTGCTTGCCCGCCGACAGCTCCGGCTGCAAGCCCACGCGACGCTGCAGCACGGCCGGCGCGGTTTCCCGCAGCAGCAGGCTGACCACGATGCCGAGCAGCACTGCGCCCATCGGCAGCCACAGAATGTTCTGGATCCCGAAGTGTGCGGCGACGTAGCCGCCCATCGCCGGTGCGATGCCGCCGCCGAAGATCTCGCCGCAACCGACCACCACGCCGATCGACGTCGACACGAGGCCGACGGGCGCGGCTTCGGTCGCCACCGGGCCCGAGAGCAGCGACACCAGCCCCAGCGTGAAGAACGACGCGACGAACAGCACCGCGAACAGCACGAGCGGCTGCGGGCCCAGCCCGCGGAAAACGTAGAGCATCACCGCCGTGCCGGCGAAACCGACGATGCTCGCGAGGCGCCGGCCCACCAGGTCGGACAGGCCCGGCAGCCCGAACTGCCCGAGAAAGCCGCCGAAGCCGATCGCCGACACCACGAGGCCCATCTTCTGCGTGCCGAGCGCAAGGTAATCCGTCAGGTACAGCGGCAACAGCGCGCCGAGCACGAACACGCCGGTCATCGCGCAGCACAGCGCGGCCATCGCGACGAGGATGTTGCGGCTCTTCAGCACATGGCCGAGCGACGCCGGCGCGTGCTCCGTCACCACCTCCTTCGCGCGCTTCGGTTCGCGGATCACGAAGAACATGATCGCGCCGAGGATCAGCCCGGGAATCGCCACGAGCGCGAACACCCAGCGCCACGACACGACGTTGAGCAGCTGCGTCGCGATGATCGGCGACAGCGCGAGCCCGAACAGCGCGAAGCCGCTTTGCTGCAGCCCGAGGTTCAGGCCGCGCCGCCGCGGATGCGACGCGTCGGCGGTGGCCGCGAAGCTGGTCGGGCAGAACGAGCCTTCGGCGACGCCCATCAGCCCGCGGATCGCGATCAGGCCGAGCAGCCCGCCCGCGAGCCCCGAGAAGCCGGACAGCAGCGAGAACGCGATGATCGCCGGGATCAGGACCTTGCGGCGGCCGATCTTGTCGGAAATGCCGCCCATCAGCGCCGCGAAGATGCCCCACGACAGGCCGAGCACGCCGATGCAGTTGCCGACGTCCTGCGCGGTCAGGTGCAGGTCCTTCATGATCGAAGGGAACAGCGGCGCGATGAGCCAGCGGTCGAGGCCGACCAGCCCGAAGCCGAGCGCCAGCAGCGTCACCGCCTTCCACTCATAGGAGGTATCCCACTCGTTTGCTTTCATGTCCGTCTCCGTGGACCGGTCCGCCTGCACGCGCCGGGGGCGTCCGTGCATGAGCCGGGTCCGTTGTCTTGTGTGTGCGATGCGACGTGAGTCGCGAGGAAGTGGCGGCCGCCTGTCCGGTCGCAGGCGTCGAATTCAATCAGCCGACGCCCGAACGATAGGTGCGCGCACGGAGATCGGGTATGGAACAACCGGCGAACGCGCCATTCGCGAAACGCAAATAATCGGCGGATCGCTGCGGGAGGCGTCGGCGGACAGCGCGGAACGCGCGGCGCGCACCGGCGAAATGGCGCGGATGCGTGCGTCACCGGGGGAATCCCTCATGGACATCGGCGGATCGTTGCCGGATGCCGTGAGGCGACGGCAGGATCCGATTCCATCCAGATCAGCCTCGATGGAATATTTTTCTTCAAATTGGCGAACATCCAACCGTTTTTGGATCCTTTTTCCCCGCTCCTCCTCGTATCATTTCTCCCGTTACGAAAAGAACGAGCCAGAGAAGGACATGAGCGACACCACCCCGCTGCACTACCTCGACTACGCGGCCACCACCCCCGCGGATCCCCGCGTGATCGAAGCGATGACGGCCTGCCTCGGTGCCGACGGCATCTTCGGCAATCCCGCGTCGAGCTCGCACGCCGCCGGCCGGCTGGCGAAGGAAAAAGTCGAGCATGCGCGCGCGCAGGTCGCCGCGCTGATCGGCGCGGATGCCGACGAGATCGTCTGGACGTCGGGCGCCACCGAATCGAACAACCTCGCGCTGAAAGGCTATGCGGAGACCGCGACCGACAAGCGTCACCTGATCACGAGCCGCCTCGAACACAAGGCCATCCTCGACACGATGGCCAACCTGTCGAAGCGCGGCATGACCGCGACCTGCCTGTCGCCCACCGCCGACGGCGAAATCACCGTCGACGCCGTGGCCGCAGCGATCGGCCCCGACACGGGCCTCGTGTCGCTGATGCTCGTCAACAACGAACTCGGCACGCTGACCGACATCGGCGCGATCTCGCGCATCGTGCATGCGGCCGGCGCGCTGCTGCACGTCGACGCCGCGCAAGCGCTCGGCAAGACGCCGATCGACGTGCGCGCGCTCGGCATCGATCTGCTGTCGATGTCCGCGCACAAGGTGTATGGCCCCAAGGGCATCGGCGCGCTGTTCGTCCGCCGCGAGATCGCCGACCGCATCGCGCCGCAGATCCACGGCGGCGGACACGAGCGCGGCCTGCGCTCGGGCACGCTCGCGACGCACCAGATCGTCGGAATGGGCACCGCCTGCGAGTTGGCCGCCGAAAAACTCGAGCGCGAAGCCGTGCGGATCGCGGCGCTCAGCGCACGCCTGAAGGACGCGCTGCTCGCGCTCGGCGGCATCACGCACAACGCGGCGGCGGCACGCCGCATCCCGCACACGTTGAGCCTCACGGTGAATGTGCCCGGCTTCTTCCCGTTCATGCTCGGCGATGCGCTCGCCGTGTCGTCGACCTCCGCGTGCAATTCGATGAGCGGCGCGCCGTCCCATGTGCTGACCGCGATCGGCCTCGACGCCGAAGCGGCGAGCCGCACGGTGCGCGTCAGCTTCGGCCGCTTCACGACGGAGCAGGACGTCGATTTCGCGATCGCGTGTTTCGCGCGCGCGCTCGAGCAATGCCGTGCCGCGACGGCGACCGGGTTCACCGCATCGCGACAGATCTCGCCGGCGGACCTGAAGGCGATCCGCAACGCGGGCTTTCGCGCGGTGATCTGCAACCGGCCGGACGGCGAAAGCGCCGATCAGCCGGCCTTCGAGGAAATCGCCGCCGCCGCGCGCGAACTCGGCCTCGACGCGCGCTATCTGCCGGTCGAACGCGACCGGATCGGCGACGCGGAAGTCGATGCGTTCGGCGCGCTGGTCGATGCGCTGCCGAAGCCGGTGCTTGCGTATTGCGGAAGCGGGAGCCGCGCCGGAATGCTGTGGGATCGGCTGACGGAGCGGCGAACGGCAACGGTCTGAATGCAATTCGTTCGTCACGTCGAGCGGAACATCATTCCGCTCGGGCGTTGTTTGCTTCGGAGGGTCCATCAGCGCCGCAGCCGCTACCGCGCATACTCGAGTTGCAGGGCCACCCAGTCCGACGTCGCGTCGCCGTAGCGCGCCGCGACGTCTCCGAGCACACCGGGCAGCACACCGTCACCCCGCCGTCCCGCTGGAATCGTGACGCGCGGGTGGCCGGTATCGGCCGGCTGCGTCAGGAGGCGCAGCCCGTGCTTCGATTCGATCACGCGCGCATCCGCCGTTGCGACGACGTCGCTGCGCCACGTCCGCGCCCATGCGTCGGCGCTGAGCGCAACCGAGAGTTCATCGAATCCGCTCGCGACCGGCAGATCGAACGTCCGATGCCGCCAGAACGCGACGCGATTCGCCAGCGCGGTCGCCACGGCACGCGCGGTCAAACCGAACCGGCTGCCGTCGTGAACGTCGCTCCATTCCTCCGCGCCGATGTTGCGTGCCGCTTCGCGCGCCACCACCGGCCCCGCCAGTGCATTCACCAACGCAAGCGACGCGGGAATCGACGCCGACACGCCGGCCGTCGTCATCACGTTGCCATCCATCACGTAGCGTCGATCGTCGAGCCACGCGGTATCGGCAAAACGGCGACGCAGCCCGCCACGCGAGTACCAGTGCGCGGTCGCCATACGGTCCCGCAATAGCCCGGCGTTCGCGAGCACCTCCGCGCCATCGCAGATCGCCACCATCGTGGCGCCGGCGGCGGCTTGCTTGCGCAGCCATGCCAGCACGGCTGGCCGGTCGGCTCGATGCAGCGCAGGCACGATCACGATGTCGGCCCCCGAAGGCACGGCCGCGTCGAATCGGTCGAGCGTCGTATCGGCCAGCATCCGCAGTGCGGGCATCAGTTCGACCGCGCTGGCGTCGACCGACACAGCCACGACATCGGCAGCGCCCGACGTCTTCAGAATCGCATACGGGACCATGAAATCGGTCGTCTCCGTTCCTGCGTTGTCCGCGACGATCGCAACGAGCGGCCGCGTGCGACCCGCTTTCGGTGCGTTCACGGTCAGCGTTTGCGTGACCGTTCGGGCGCCGTGCGCGACCGACGGCCCGGGCTGCCCCGACATGCACGCGCCCAGCACCGCGCACACGACCAGCACCATTGCCACGCGCGCCGCCCCGTTTCTGTTCCGTTCCCGCATCGCCCACCCGAGTCAATCGATTGCATGTCCGGAAAATTACAAGGATCATGCTCGCGGTCACAAGGACAACTCCACCGCACTTTCCGCCATGTCCCAGTCAACCGGTTCGGCGCGCGACATCGTCGTCGTCGGCTTCGAAGGCGTCCAGTCACTCGACATCACGGGCCCGATGGAAGTGTTCGCCGTCGCGAACCGTCACCTTCCCGGCCATGTCCCGCGCTATCGGCTCACGCTCGCGTCACAGCATGGTCGCGACATCGTCACGCATGCGGGCCTGCGTCTTGCCGGCCCGACCGCGCTTGCGGCCTTGCCCGAACGCATCGACACGATCGTCGTCGCGGGCGGCAGCGAAGCGGCGCTGCGACTCGCGGCGTCGAACGCCGGTGTGCTGCCGTGGCTGCGCACCCGGATCGCGAACACGCGGCGCATCGCGAGCATTTGCACGGGCGCGTTCGTGCTCGCTGCGGGCGGATGGCTGGACGGCAGGCGCGCAACCACGCACTGGAATCAGTGTGCGACGCTGCAGGCGCTATGCCCTGACGTGCGGGTCGAGCCGGATGCGATCTACGTGAGCGATCCGCCGTTTCATACGTCGGCCGGCGTGACGGCAGGCATCGACCTGTGTCTCGCGCTCGTCGAAGCCGACTGCGGCGCGCCGACCGCGCTCGCGGTCGCACGCGAGCTCGTGCTCTTCATGCACCGCCCCGGCGGACAGGCGCAATTCAGCGTCGGCCTCGACATCCAGGCCAACGCGACACCGCCGATGCGCGCGCTGCTCACGTCAATCGCCGACGACCCGACCGGCGACCTCGGCGTCGCCGCGCTGGCCGCGCGCCTGCACATGAGCGAGCGGACGTTTGCGCGCAATTTCCTCAAGGAGACGGGGCTTCCGCCCGCGCAATTCGTGCTGGCCGCGCGCGTCGAGCGCGCGAAGGTGCTGCTGGAGCGGGCAGACTGGCCGCTCGAACGGGTCGCGCAACGTTCGGGGTTCGGCAGCGTGGATGCACTGCAACGTGCGTTCGCGAAGCGGGTCGGGATAACGCCGCGCGACTACCGCGCGCGCTTCGGACCGAAACACGGCCGGCAGCAAATCGAGTAGGCCGTCCCGGGTATTCCCCGGCCGACTCACGCCCCGATCCGTACGGATTTCTTACAAAACTTCACCCCGCCATGCGATGCCCCCGAACGGTGCACGCATCCTGAGTTTCACCGCATTGCCGAAATCCGATATCGCCGCGAGATTTGGCTTCATACCGTTCCCGTATCGGACCGGCACGCGACCGTCGTCACCGCATGACATCGCGCGCCGCCGACGAATTCCAGGAGCGGGCCGCCGTGCCGGGCCCGGGCAGCGATGACGGTCCTGCCTCGCAGGACATTCGTGACGGAGCGAACATGGACGCGAAAATCCAGCCTGATACAGGCACCGACAGTGACGTAAGCCTTCTCCACAAGATGGGATACGCGCAGGAGCTGTCGAGACGCATGAACGGCTTCTCGAACTTCGCCGTGTCGTTTTCGGTGATCTGCATTCTGTCGGGCGGCATCACGGCGTTTCAGCTCGCGTTTTCCGCGGCCGGCGGCGCATCGATCGGCCTCGGCTGGCCGCTCGGCTCGCTGTTCGCGCTGATCGTCGCGGTGTCGATGTCGCAGATCGCGTCCGCGTTTCCGACCGCCGGCGGCCTCTATCACTGGGGCGCGATCCTCGGCGGGAAGAAATGGGGGTGGATGACGGCATGGCTCAACCTGATCGGCCTGATCTTCGTGATCGCGGCGATCAACTTCGGCACCTACGATCCGTTCTTCAAGACGCTGATCGCACCGATGTTCGGCGTCAGTCCGGACAGCCTGACATGGTGGCATCAGACCGCGTTCATCGCGATCATCACCCTTTCGCAGGCAGTCCTGAACGCACGCGGCATCAGGATCGCGAGCAAGATCACCGACCTGTCCGGCTATCTGATCTTCGTCGTGACGATCGCGCTGGTCGTGTCGCTGCTGGCCTACTCGCCGGTCGCGTTCGACCTGCATCGGCTCGTCACCTTCACCAATTACACGGGCGTCGACGGCGGTGCCTGGCCGAAACAGGCCACGCCGCTCGCGTTCCTGTCCGGCCTGCTGCTGGTGACCTACACGATCACGGGCTTCGACGCATCCGCGCACACGTCGGAAGAAACGCACGACGCGGCGAAGAACGTGCCGCGCGGCATCATCGGCTCGGTGTTCTGGTCCGCGGCGTTCGGCTACGTGATGGTGTGTGCGTTCGTGCTCGTCATGCCGGACCTGACCGCCGCGATGAAACAGGGCACCGGCTTCTTCGAAGCCATCCTCGCGCCGATTCCGAAGACGTTGCGCGTGTGCCTCGAGCTCGCGATGTTCTTCATCAACTACGTGTGCGGGCTCGCGGCGATCATGTCGACGTCGCGCATGATGTACGCGTTCGCGCGCGACGGCGGGCTGCCGGCGTCGAAGCTGCTGCGCAGCGTGAATCACAACCACCGGACGCCCGGGCCCGCGATCTGGACGTGCGCGGTGCTTGCCATCGTCGTCACGCTGTACGGCGATGCGTTCTCGGTGTTGAGCGCGGGCAGCGCCGTGTTCCTGTTCATCTCGTATGCGATGCCGCTCGGCTCGGGAATGCTCGCCGAAGGCCGCACGTGGACCGAAAAGGGCCCGTTCCAGCTGGGCATCTGGTCGAAGCCGTGCGCGCTGCTCGCACTGGTGGGCGCCTGCGTGCTCGCATACGTCGGCATCCAGCCGCCGAACGAGAAAGTGCTCTACGTGCTCGTCGCATTCGTGGCGGCGCTGATGGTCATCTGGTACGGCTTCGGTGTGCGCAAGACCTTCGCCGGGCCGCCGATGCTCAAGGACACGCGCAATGACGAGCGCATTCGCGAACTCGAGGCGAACGTCGATCCGACGGTGTGACGCGACACCAGTTCGCGCACAGCGCAAAAATCCGGCTCGCGATTTGCGAGCCGGATTTTTTTACGTCGTTTCGGTGCGGACGAGGTTCAACCGCGCTGGCGGTTGAACCCGATTGCCGCGACTTAGCCGTAGACCGGGAAACGCTTGGTCAGCTCCGCGACCACACCGCGCACACGCTCGATCGTCGCCGCATCTTCCGGCGCTTCCAGCACGTCGGCGATCAGGTTACCGACCGTCTCTGCTTCCGCCGCGCCGAAGCCGCGCGTCGTCATCGCCGGCGAGCCCAGACGAATCCCGCTCGTCACGAACGGCTTTTCCGGATCGTTCGGGATCGCGTTCTTGTTCACCGTGATGTGTGCCGCGCCCAG
>NZ_LOSX01000025.1:0-18673 GCF_001521985.1 Burkholderia sp. RF4-BP95
CGCGCCCAGAAGCCTTCGTAATCCTGCTCGGCTTCGGCGGCCAGCGCGCGGTAGGCCGGCATGCCGGAAATGGTCGCCGCCTTCTCGAGCGCCTCGGGCGGCGCAAACTGACGGGTTTCGTGAAGAACCGATTCAATCGCAGACATCGACTACCCCTTGGTGAACATGAATCCTCTGCATGGCGGCGCGATCGTGCGCGCCGCGTCTTGGCCGGCGCTTGCGCGCCGCTGTCTCCCACTCACCCGCGCGCGGCCCGAAGGCTGCGCGCGATGCTGCGCCGCACCACGTCACAAGACGGTGGATGTACGGCCCGGCGATATCCACGATAAGCGCTCGAACTTACCCGTCACTTACGCGACATCGCCGTTTCGCACGCCGCGCGGCGGCGCCTTGCGGTCTGCTTTACGCTGTTACAACCGCGACCCTACAATCCTAACTGAACTCGCCTCCCGGATTCCAGCTTGAATCGCTACGCCCTCTTCCTCATCCTGTCGATGCTGTTTGTCGGCAGCAACGTCGGTATCGGCAAATCCATCGTCGTCTTCGTCCCGGTCGCCATCCTCGCCACGCTGCGCTTCGTGATCGCGATCGCCGTGCTGTGGCCGCTGTTCAGCCCGGTGAAGATGCGTGCCGTCCGGCGCGCGGAATGGCTGAACCTGTTCCTGCAGGCGTTCTTCGGCACCTTCATGTTTACGCTGCTGATGCTCAATGGCGTGCAGCGCACGAGCGCAGTCGCGGCCGGTGTGATCACGAGCACCATCCCGGCCATCGTCGCGCTGTTCGCGTGGCTGATCCTGCGTGAAAAACCGAACGGCCGTGCGCTCGTGTCGATCGCACTCGCGATCGCCGGCGTCGTGACGATCAACCTCGCCAACGGCAGCGCAGGCAGCGCGTCCGCGCACGGCGCCGGCGGCACCTCGGCCGGCTCGCTGACCGGCAACCTGCTGATCCTCGGCGCCGTGTGCTGCGAGTCGATCTACGTGATCCTGTCGCGCCGGCTCACGCAGACACTCGCGCCGATCGACATCTGCGCATACACGCATCTGTTCGGCCTGTGCCTGATGCTGCCGCTCGGCGCGACGGCGTTGTGGCATTTCGATTACGCGAGCGTGCCGGCCAGTACGTGGGCGCTCGTCGTCTGGTACGGGCTGTCGGCCAGCATCTTCTCGTTCTGGCTGTGGATGAAAGGTATCCGGCACGTGCCGGGCAGCCTCGCCGGCGTGTTCAGCGCGGTGCTGCCGGTCGCGGCCGCCGCGTACGGCATCGCGTTCCTCGGCGAACGCCCGACGCTCGCGCACGGCATCGCGCTCGCATGCGTCGTCAGCGGCATCGTGCTCGCGAGCCTGCGCGTGAAGCGCGTGCCGGCCGCGGCGTCCTGATCCGTCCCCGGCACCCCGGCGCGTCGCTGCAGTCGCGCCGGCCGACGCGTTACAATAGCGCGCCTTTTCAAGATTACCCCCGATACCTGCGCCCAGCGCCCGACCCTCCATCATGTCTGCCCCGCATTCGCCCGGCTCCAACCGTCGTCCCCTGCGCCCGCTGCCCGCGCTGATCTTCATGAGCCGCTGGCTCCAGGTTCCGCTTTATCTGGGCCTGATCGTCGCGCAGGCCATCTATGTGTTCCTGTTTCTGAAGGAAGTCTGGCACCTGCTGTCGCACGCGACGAGCCTGGACGAGATCAGCGTGATGCTCGCAGTGCTCGGCCTGATCGACGTCGTGATGATCTCGAACCTGCTGATCATGGTGATCGTCGGCGGCTACGAGACGTTCGTGTCGCGCCTCGGCATCGAGGGCCATCCCGACGAGCCCGAGTGGCTCGACCACGTGAACGCGGGCGTGCTGAAGGTCAAGCTGTCGATGGCGCTGATCAGCATTTCGTCGATCCACCTGCTGAAGACCTTCATCAACCCCGACCAGCACACGACGCACGCGATCATGTGGCAGGTGATCATCCACGTGTCGTTCCTCGTGTCGGCGCTCGTGATGGCGTGGGTCGACCGCCTGACGACCCACACGCACCCGGCCCATTTCCACGAGACGCATGCGCCCGCCCCGGCCGCGTCCCGCGAATCGGTCAAAGTCGCCGCCAACGCATAAACGTATTCCCCTCAGTCCTCACAGAGTCTCAGCCATGACCGTCATCAAACAGGAAGACCTGATCCAGAGCATCGCGGATTCGCTGCAGTACATCAGCTACTACCACCCGCTCGACTACATCCAGGCCCTCGGCCGCGCGTACGAGCTGGAAGAGAGCCCGGCCGCGAAGGACGCGATCGCGCAGATCCTCACGAACAGCCGCATGTGCGCGGAAGGCAAGCGCCCGATCTGCCAGGACACCGGCATCGTCACGATCTTCGTGAAGGTCGGCATGGACGTGCGCTGGGACGGCGCGACGATGGGTCTCACCGACATGATCAACGAAGGCGTGCGCCGCGGTTACACGCACCCGGACAACGTGCTGCGCGCATCGATCGTCAATCCGCCGGAAGGCGCCCGCAAGAACACGAAGGACAACACGCCGGCCGTGATCCACTACGAGATCGTGCCGGGCGACAAGGTCGACGTGCAGGTCGCGGCGAAGGGCGGCGGCTCGGAAAACAAGTCGAAGTTCGTGATGCTGAACCCGTCCGACTCGATCGTCGACTGGGTGCTGAAGACGGTCCCGACGATGGGCGCGGGCTGGTGCCCGCCGGGCATGCTCGGGATCGGCATCGGCGGCACCGCCGAAAAGGCGATGCTGATGGCGAAGGAATCGCTGATGGAGCCGATCGACATCCAGGAAATCATCGCGCGCGGCCCGAAGGACTGGGTCGAGGAACTGCGCGTCGAGCTGCACGAGAAGGTCAACGCGCTCGGCATCGGCGCGCAGGGCCTCGGCGGCCTCGCAACCGTGCTCGACGTGAAGATCATGGCCGCACCGACGCATGCGGCGTCGAAGCCGGTCGCACTGATCCCGAACTGCGCGGCCACGCGCCACGCGCACTTCGTGCTCGACGGCTCGGGCCCCGCGAAGCTCGAGGCGCCGTCGCTCGACGCGTGGCCGAAGGTCCAGTGGGAACCGAACACGGAAACGAGCAAGCGCGTCGACCTGAACACGCTGACGCCGGAAGAAGTCGCGAGCTGGACGCCGGGCCAGACGCTGCTGCTGTCGGGCAAGATGCTCACGGGCCGCGACGCCGCGCACAAGCGCATCGCCGACATGCTCGCGAAGGGCGAGAAGCTGCCGGTCGACTTCACGAACCGCGTGATCTACTACGTCGGCCCGGTCGATCCGGTGCGTGACGAAGTGGTCGGCCCGGCAGGCCCGACGACGGCCACGCGGATGGACAAGTTCACCGAGACGATGCTCGCCCAGACGGGTCTGATCTCGATGGTCGGCAAGGCCGAACGCGGCCCGGTCGCGATCGACGCGATCAAGAAGCACAAGGCGGCATATCTGATGGCGGTCGGCGGTGCGGCTTACCTCGTGTCGAAGGCGATCCGCGGCGCGAAGGTGCTCGCATTCGAAGACCTCGGCATGGAAGCGATCTACGAGTTCGACGTGCAGGACATGCCGGTGACGGTGGCGGTCGATTCGTCGGGCACGTCGGTGCATCAGACTGGTCCGAAGGAGTGGCAGGCGAAGATCGGCAAGATCCCGGTCGCAACCGCTTAAGCGCGCTCACGAAAGGCCGGACGGATGTCCGGCCTTTTTACTTCTCATTCTCGTTATCGCGCGCGGCCCGCTATCCGGGGCCGATTCTCATTACACGCAAAAGGCAGGCCCGACAAGGCTTCGAGGCTTGGCTTTTCCCGTTCGAGCGATTATCGTTCGGTTTCTGAAGCCCCACTGAACAAGGAACAGCCATGCAAGGCGACAAGAAAGTCATCGAATACCTGAACGCCCAACTGAAGAACGAACTCACGGCGATCAACCAATACTTCCTGCATGCGCGCATGTACAAGCACTGGGGCCTCGAAAAGCTCGGCAAGCACGAATACGACGAATCGATCGGCGAAATGAAGCATGCCGACTGGCTGATCGAGCGCGTGTTCATGCTCGACGGCCTGCCGAACCTGCAGGACCTGCACAAGCTGCTGATCGGCGAGGAAACCGAAGAGATCCTGAAGTGCGACCTGAAGCTCGAGCAGATCTCGCAGTCCACGTGCAAGGAAGCGATCGCTTACTGCGAATCGGTACGTGACTACGTGTCGCGCGAGATCTTCGAAAAGATCCTCGACGACACCGAAGAGCACATCGACTGGCTGGAAACGCAGATCGACCTGATCGGCAAGGTCGGCCTGCAGAACTACCAGCAGACGATGATGGGTTCGCCCGAGTAATCGCCACGCCCGCCACACTAGCCACGATCGCCACCTCGCCTTCCGCATGACGACGACGAACCCGCCAGCCGCTTCCGCGGTCCGCCCCGCCGCCCCCGTCGGCATCTTCGATTCGGGGCTCGGCGGCCTGTCGGTGCTGCGTGCCGTGCGCGCGCACCTGCCCGGCGAGTCGTTCGTCTATGTCGCCGATTCGCACCATGCACCGTATGGTCCACGCGACGAGGCATTCATTACGGAGCGCACGCTGGCCATCGGCGAGTGGCTCGCCCACGAAGGCGCGAAAGCGCTCGTGATCGCGTGCAACACCGCAACGGCGCGCGCGATCGCGGCCATCCGCGAGCGCCTGTCGATACCGCTCGTCGGTGTCGAGCCGGGCATCAAGCCGGCCGCCGCGCTGTCCACGACCGGCGTCGCGGGCGTGCTCGCCACGCAATCGACGCTGAACAGCCCGCGCTTTCAGGCACTGCTCGACCGCTACGGCGCCGGCCGCCGCTTCATCTGCCAGCCCGGCCACGGGCTCGTCGAAGCGATCGAACGCGGCGACACGAACTCACCCGCGTTGCGCGCGCTGCTCGCGCGTTACCTGCAGCCGATGCTCGACGACGGCGCCGATACGCTGGTGCTCGGCTGCACGCATTACCCGTTCTTCACGGAAACCATCCGTGACCTTGTCGGCGACCGGCTGACGATCGTCGATACAAGCGATGCCATCGCCCGGCAACTCGCGCGGGTGCTCGACGAACGCGGCCTGCGCGCGCCGGCCGGCACACATGCCGCGCCGCCACGCTTCTGCTCGACGAGCGACGGCCTGCAATTGCGCGCCCTCGCATCGTCGCTGCTCGGCATCGACGCGCCGGTCGAATCCGTCACCATTTCCTCGCCGAACGCGCGCGCCTGCGCGACCGTCTGACGCGGGCCGGCACGCCGCCGGTTCGCCCTCTCCCGCTCCGCCCTCCCGGTTCAAGGGTCCGATGACCTTAAAAAAAGCCGAACCAGGCTTGTCAACGTCCGCAAATTTAATGATAATAATTCGCATTAACGTTAGCTATCGCAACTCATCATGATCGTCTGCGTGTGCAAGTCTGTTTCCGACCGCAAGATTCGCGCGTCCCTCGCCGAGGGCGTGAGTTCTTTCGATGAACTCCAGTTCGAGCTCGGCGTGGCCACCTGCTGCGGCAAGTGCGAGGAGTCCGTCCGCGACCTCATGGCCGAGCAAGGCGTCTGCGCGAGCCGGTGCGGTGTCGAGCATCACGCTCATCCGATTCCGGTGACGTTCTACGACCGCAAGGCCGCCTGAGCGGCTCCGAGCATACCCGTGCGGCTGCGGCCGCATTTGATGTCCGACCGTCAGCAAGCCACCTTCCGCGCGAGCCAGCGGCTTACCTGCCAAGGAGCCTGTCATGGAATTGCTGATCGGATTTGTGACCACCGTGTGCATTTCGCTGCTGATCTTCCGCAAGTAATACCGATTCACCCGCCGCGCCCCGGGCGCGACGTCGTTCTTTCAAGCTAACATGCAGGCTTCGCAATCCGCTCCTGCCGGCGTCCTGCCGGCTGCCCCACGTATGAATCCCCGGGTCATCACCGTCGCGGTCGGTGTGCTTGCCGCACATGCGATCATGCTGACGGCCGCGTGGCTCCATCGCAACGCGCCGCCGCCGAAGGCGGTCGAAGTCCAGTCGATCACCGCGCAGTTGATCCCGCCCGCGCCGGCCGCTCAGCCGGTCGCGGTCGAATCGGTTGCGCAACCCGCGCCACCGAAGCCCACGCCGCGCGTCAAGCCGAAGGTCGAACCGAAACCGGTACAGAAAGCAGTCAAGCCGACGCCTCAGCCGGTCGCACAATCGCCGTCTCCGACGCCCGCCCCGGCAGCCGATCCGTCACCCGCGCCCACCGCCCCCGCCGCCGCACCCGCCGCGCCGGCGGCCGCGCCCGGTCCGGCCCGTGAGACGATGCAAGTCAGCGCGCCGAAGAACGTATCGGCGCTCAAGTGCAGTTTCGTGAAGCCCACCTATCCGTCGATGTCGCGTCGCCGCGGCGAAACGGGCACGGCCTATGTTCACTTCGTCATCGGCTTGACGGGCAAGATCGAAAGTGTCGAGTTGCAAAAGAGCAGCGGCTACCCGCGCCTCGACGAGGCAGCGCTGGATGCAACACGCGCCAGCACCTGCCCGCCATACCTCGAGAACGGGCAAGCGATCCGCGCCGCCCATACGCTGCCCTTCAACTTCACGCTCGACGATTAACCCGCCTCATTCGAAAGATTCAAAGGAAACAAAAATGCAAAGCTACGGTATCGCGCACGTCTGGGCGCAAGGTGATTTCGTCACGCGCGCCATCGCGATCACGCTGCTCGTGATGTCGGTCCTGTCGTGGATCGTGATCATCGTCAAGGGCTGGAACGTGGTTCGCCTGAACCGTCTCACGAAGAATGCCGAGCAGGCGTTCTGGCATTCGGACGATTTCGACGACGGCATCAAGAAACTCGGTCTCGCCGCATCGACGCCGAGCGACAACCCGTTCCTCGCGCTCGCGCTGTCCGGCAAGGAAGCCGCCGATCACCACCATCAGACGCAACCGCACCTGCACGACCGCATGGACGTGTCGGACTGGGTCACGCGCTGCCTGAAGGACACGATGGACGAAGGCATCTCGCGCATGCAGGCCGGTCTCGCGATCCTCGCGTCGATCGGCAGCACGGCGCCGTTCGTCGGCCTGTTCGGCACGGTCTGGGGCATCTACCACGCGCTGCTCGCGATCGGCGCAACCGGCCAGACGTCGATCGACCAGGTCGCGGGCCCGGTCGGCGAGTCGCTGATCATGACGGCCTTCGGCCTGTTCGTCGCGATTCCCGCCGTGCTCGGCTACAACGCACTGACCCGTGCGAACAAGGGTGTCGTCAGCAAGCTGCGCCGCTTCGCGCACGGCCTGCACGCATACTTCGTGACGGGTGCGCGCCTCGCGTCGTCGTCGGCCCGCGACGGCCTGCGCCTTGCTTCGCGCGCCAGCTGAGACGGGGTGAACCATGGCAATGAACACCGGCTTCAGCGATGACGACGACGATGGCGTGATGAGCGAGATCAACATGACGCCGCTCGTCGACGTCATGCTCGTACTCCTGATCATTTTCCTCGTGACGATCCCGGCGATGCAGCACGCGGTGAAGATCGACCTGCCGCACGCGAGCAGCCAGCCCGTCGACGAAAAGCCGCAGACGGTCGACGTCGCGATCCAGGGCAACGGCACGATCCTGTGGAACGACCAGACGGTCACGCGCGAGCAGTTGCAGGCGCACATCGCGGAAGCGGCACAGCATCAGCCGCAACCGGAGTTGCACCTGCGTGCCGACCGCAAGGTTGCGTATGAGCGTGTGGCCGAAGTGATGTCCGATGCGCAGGCCGGCGGCCTGACGAAGCTCGGCTTCGTGACGGAGCCGACTGCGAAGGCGAAGTAACGCACGCGCGTTTGTCTCGCCGGTCGCGCCTAGCCGGCCGCACCTAGCCGGCCGCGCACAAAGTAAAAGGCCTTCATCGCCAGATGAAGGCCTTTTTTCATGCGCACGCGGGCGCCTTCGGGCGGCGGGCTCTTCGGCGGTATCGGTTGCGCCTCGAGCAACGCAAATGCGGCTACCGTGGTCTGCACGGACTGCGCGTTCTGCCCTATCTGGCTCGCAACATATGCGGCCACCTGATTCCGCTCAGAACTTCCTTCGCGAAATGGGATTTCAATATAGGCCTGCCCGCGTATGCATTCAAGGTCCCGGCGATTGAAACTTGCGATTGCCGGCGGCGCTTCAATGACAAAACAAATTTGCCACGACGCGCATCTTGCATTCAGGTGGCCGAAGCATCGGCCGCCGCCGCGTCCTGCTTCGCGCGCTCAGGGCACCCCGGCTGCTTGTATTCGCCGTGGTCGAGCTTCTCGACCAGATAGTCGACGAACGCGCGCACCGCGGGCGGCATGCCCTGCCGCGACACGAACACCGCATAGAGTTGCGGCACCGGCAGCGTCCAGCCGGGCATCACCGGCGACAACTGCCCCGCACGCAACGCATTGCCGTACATCATCTCGGGCAGCGCCGCGATGCCAAGGCCGTCGAGCACGGCCTCGCGGATCGTCATCAGATCGGCCGTCACGAGCCGCGGATCGTGCTCGTGCAAGTGCCGCGTGCCGTCCGGCGCGATCAGGTTGAACACGTGCCGTCCGTCGACGCTCGGCGTATCGAGCGTCTCGAAGTGCGCCAGATCGTCCGGCACGAGCGGCGGCGCATTCTGGTTCAGCAGGCTCGGCGCGCCGACCAGCATCTGCTCGGTCCGCCACAGCGGCCGCACGACGATGTTCGCGTTCTGCGGCGGCTCCGAGCGCACGCGCAACGCAACGTCGACCGAATCCTCGAACAGGTCGATCACGCGATTCGTCACACGGATGTGCACCTTCACCTCGGGATAGCGGTGGAGGAATTCGGGGAGGATGCGCGACAGCATCGTCTGCGACAACGTCACCGGGACGCTCACGCGCACCGAGCCGCGCGGCGACGCGCGCAACTGCTGCACGGCGTTCATCGCGGCCTGGGCTTCGGCGAGCATCGCCTGGCAATGCTGGTAGAACAGCTCCCCCGCCTCGGTCAGCGCGAGCTTGCGCGTCGAGCGCTGCAGCAGGCGCACGCCGAGCGCCGCCTCGAGTTCGGTCAGGCGCCGCGACAGGCGCGATTTCGAGATACCGAGCACGCGTTCCGCAGCCGAGAAACCGCCGTGTTCGACGACCTGCGAAAAGTACATGAGGTCGTTCAGGTTGTGTGCATCGATGTTCATGTCATCGTTCCAATTTCAGAACAATCCATTGCGAACCGCCGCAAATCGGACCGTAAAACGCCCAATATAATAGCGCTATGTTTCAAAAATGACGCTATTCCGATGATACCGAGGGCTTCTGCATGACGACCGCTCGCTCGCTTGACCGCACGTACCCCGCGCTTCGCACGACCGAAGGCGGCGGCTTCGTGGTTCACCGCCCGTTCCCGACCCGGCTGTTGATGGATTTCGATCCGTTCCTGCTGCTCGACGAAATGGGTCCCGTCGACTATGCCCCTGGCGAAGCCAAGGGTGCGCCCGACCATCCGCACCGCGGCTTCGAGACCGTCACCTATGTGCTCGACGGGCGCTTTCGCCATCGCGACTCGGCCGGCCATGCCGGCACGCTCGGGCCCGGCGACGTGCAGTGGATGACGGCCGGCGCGGGCGTCGTGCACAGCGAAATGCCGGATCCCGCGTTCGCACAGGCTGGCGGACGTTCGCACGGCTTTCAACTGTGGGTCAACCTGCCGCGGCGCGACAAGCTGATCGCACCGCGCTACCAGGAGATCCCGGCCGCCCGCATCCCGACCGCGACGGCACCCGATGGCCGCGCGCAGGTCCGCGTGATCGCCGGCGAAGCGTTCGGGGTGCGCGCGGCGATCGAGACGCGCACGCCGATCCTCTACCAGCATTTCACGCTGCAACCGGGCGCAACGGTCACGCAGCCGGTGCCGGCAGGTTATCGCGTGTTCGCCTATCCGCTCGACGGAGCCGGCCGCTACGGGCCCGACAGGCAGCAAGTCGACGCACGGCAGATGATCGTCTACGGTGACGATGGCGACGCGGTGACGTTCGAGGCCGGCGATACGCCGCTCGAGCTGCTGCTGATCGGCGGCGTGCCGCTCAACGAGCCGATCGTCCGCTATGGCCCGTTCGTGATGAATACCGAGGAAGAGATCCGGCAGGCCGTCGTCGACTACCAGACCGGCCGCATGGGCTGCATCGACGCATGACGTCCGAACGGGGCCGCAGGGGCCGCGAAACCGCGCGTTTTGCGTCACAATAACTTCTTGAACCATGTGGCCGCCCGCCACCAGAAGGAACCCGTCCCCTTGAACTTCGAACATCTGATCCAGATCAACTCCGACGATCCGGCCGTGCCGTCCCTCACCCGCGACCAGCTCTGGGAAGGCCTCGTGCTGCGCGCCGAACAGCCGCAGCTGTTCGTGATCGGCCTCGACAGCTGTGTCGTCCATGAACGGACGGACACCACGCTCGAACGCGAGCTGCACTACGGGCATGCAACCGTGCGCGACCGCGTGACGTTCACCCCGAACCAGCAAGTACGCTACGACATCCATGCGGCCGGCGGCGAAATCGGCGGCTCGCTGACGATGACGATCGAGGAACGCGACGACCACGAGTTGTTCCTGCGCTTCGAGTACCACACGACGCTGACCGTGACGGACGACAGCGAGGAAGCACGCCAGACGCACGGCATCGTCAAGGAAGCGTATCGCACGTCGGACATCGACACGGTGCGCCTGATCCGCGAATACGCACAGGGACGCAAGGACCCCGACCCGCTCCACTGACGTCGGCGGCGGCCTGCGGGCCGCCCCTTTGATTCAAGCTATCGAATTTGTCATACCGATCGATAAAGAGTTTTTGTAAATAGGAATAGTTATCATTTAGAATTCATTCCATCGTATCGACAGTCACCGATCAACCGAATGACCGACACCACGCGCCCGACCACGCTGACCTTGCGCCGCACGACCGGCACCGCAAGCGCCAACCGTCAGAAGACGGCAGCGGTCACGACGCCGGCGAAACCTGCCGGCAGCCGCGATGCCGGCACCCGGACCCTCAGCAGCGATGCGCTACTGCAAGGCCACAGCCACATCAGCATCGCGCATAACGGAGAGACCTATCAGTTGCGTGCCACGCGGCTCGGCAAACTGATCCTGACGAAGTAACGACAGAGTATTGTGGGGACCACCTCCCTGAGAGGTGTTGGGCAGTAGCCAGCGTAACGGCTTGCACGCGAGATCTAGACCCCTTCGTGCAAACACACTCAAGCAGCCGTTGCAGCAAGCCAAGCCACTTTTTTTGGTTCTCGCACAAGGAAGAAAAAAAGCGACACGTCCTTCGACGTGTCGCTTTTTTGTTGGTGCGTCTAGATGCAAAGAGAAAGACATCGCGGCTATCGGCACTTCAGCTTCAGCTTCGGCGGGTTCCGGAGCCCGACAGCGAAATACGCTCGCCTGCTGCTCCGGAGCCCGGCCACAAGGCCGTCAAGACCGCGTCAGAAACCCCAGAACATCAACCACCATGCGCTGTCGACCACGGCCAGGCCTGCAGCGAACCACGCGAATGCCGCCAGGCGACGCGGCCACGCCGCATAGCGCCCCGTCACCTTCCATGCGAGCCAGGCGCTCCATGCGTTCGCGCCGACCAGAATCGCGATGCGAACGTCGGTCGCCCAGCCGAGCGGCACGTGCTCGGCCCGCAGCAGCGACAGCGTCGTCGCCGACAGCCCGAGGAATACGCCGGCTCCCGCGATCGGGATCAGCGCCTGTGCGAGATGATGGAGACGCACGCGGTCGAAACGGCCGAGCATCAGCGTCGCGCCGGCCAGCAGCACGAGCAGCGCGGTGCCATACACGAGCCCCGTGCCGACGATGTAGCTGACGATCAGCCCACCGTCGAGCCACGAGAACACGTCGTTGCGATCCGGATAGTGCGTGAGCAGGAACCACGGTGCATTCGTCTCGAGCGGCCACGTGATGTCGCGATCGATGAGCCAGCCCGCGAGCCATTGCTTGATCTGCACGAACCACGGGCTGACGGTCCAGTGGAACGCCCCGATCGCGACGCCGAGCAGGCCGTACAGGATCAGCGCCGTGTCCCACGGATTCGCCTGCTGCGCGCCGAGGCTCACGACCTCGTCGGACGGCGAGCGCCACGACAGCGCGATTGCGTCGCGGTGCCCGCTGCAACGGCCGCACATATGGCATGCGGCGGCGCCCTTCATGTTGCGCAACGGCACGAGCGGCGCGCAATTGATCGGAATCACGCGATGCCCGTGCTCCCCGTTCTTGTACGAGCGACGCCAGGCATCCTCATCGACCTTGTAGCGCATCGGCGCGAGCCGCGCGAGCAGCCCGAACACACCGTTGACCGGGCACAGGTACTTGCACCACACGCGCTTCTCGCGGCCGTACAGCACGCCGATCACGATCGCGCCGACGGTCGAGCCGCCGAGCACGAACAGCACCGCGAGCGGGTACTGGTACACGCTCACCATCTGCCCGTAGATCGTCGTGAGCCCGAATGCGACGAACGGCCAACCGCCCCACCGCATCCAGCGCGGAATCGCGCCGCCGCGGCCGAACTTGCTCGCATATTCGGTCAGCGCGCCTTCCGGGCACAGCACGCCGCACCAGACGCGACCGAGCATCACCATCGACAGCAGCACGAACGGCCACCAGATGCCCCAGAACACGAACTGCGCGATCAGCGTGAGATTGCTCCACAGATGCGCGGAATCGTCCGGCAGCGGCAATACCGCGGGCACGATGATCAGGAACGCATAGACGGCGACGACGACCCACTGGATGCCGCGGATCACCGCGCCGTGGCGCTGCATCCACTGACCGGCCTGCGCGAGCCAGCCCGGCTTGGCTGCGGCAACAACACTCATGCCGGGCGACCTGCAGGGACGACCGGACGACGGCTCGCGCGCTTCATCAGCAGCCAGACCACCGCCCAGTACACCGCATAGGCGATCAGGTTGGTCAGCGCCGGGTGCGCGCGGTAGCCCGTCAGCGTCGCGACGAGCGAACCGAACGTGCCGGAGTCGTCGAGAATCGACGACGTATCCCACACCTGCGAAATGCCGAGCGGCAGGATTTCCTTGTCGATCAGCTTGTCGACACCGGTCTGGAACAGGCCTGCACCGAGGAACAGCAGCATCACTTCGGTGACACGGAAGAAATGCCGCCACGAGAAGTACTTGCCGCCGAGCTGCAGCAGATAGAACGTGAGGAACGCAAGGCCCAGGCCGATCACGACCGCGAGCATCTGGCTGGCGTCCACGTGCCCCGACTGACCGAAACCGAGGCCGTACAGGAAGATCACCGTCTCGCTGCCTTCGCGAGCGATCGCGAGCGCGACCAGCACGGCGACGCCCCACCAGTTCGAATCGCGCGTGCTCTGCTGCAGCGACTGCTCCATGTCACGTTTCAGCGTGCGGCCGTGCCGGCGCATCCACAACACCATCTGCACGATCAGCACGCACGCGATCAGCACCATCGCCGTCTGGAAATAGTCCTGCGCGTCGCCGGACAGCACTTCGGTGAAGCCGACGAGCGCGGCACCGAGACCGATCGCCATCAGCAGGCCGACTGCCACGCCCGTCCACAGAAACGGCAGGCCGCGACGCGCGTCGTCGTCGCCGTTCTTCAGCCACGCATAGAGGATGCCGACGACGAGCAGCGCTTCGACGCTCTCCCGCCACACGATGAACAAGATCTGACCCATTGAATCCTCCTGACGCGCGGGGCAAGACACGCGTACGCCCGCACGCAGATAAAACGCATTACTTCGCGACGATCACGCCCTGCGCCTGCTGGTGGAAATCGTCGAAAAACTTGTATTCGCCCGGCGACAGCGGGGCGACGACCACGAATGAATCGGCGCCCGGCGCGAGCACCTTCTCCTTGCGCAACTGCACGCTCTCGAATTCGGCGGCGCCCTTGCCGGTATTCCTGATCTCGATCTTGAAGCGCTGGCCGGCCGGCACTTCGATGCGGGCGGGGTTCAGCTTGCCGTCCGTCATTTCGAGCTTGAACGTCGGCAGATCGGCGGCATGCGCCGCGCCGGCGAGCCACAGCGCGGCGGCTGCGGCGACGATTTTCTGGGGAAATTTCATTCTGGGTTCTCTGCGCCGACGGCGCGCCGAAGCGCGCCGTCCGTGATGCCACCAATCAGTACCCGCCCTTCTTGCCGATGCCGGCGAACGGGAAGTCGTATTCGAGGGTGATGGGCTTGAACCATGCGCCCACGCCCGTTTCCTTGTCGACGTGACGGCCGAACGCCATGTGGCCCGACTGCATCGGCGGCTTGACGGTCATCGTCAGGTGATACTTGCCCGGGCCGGCCAGCTTCACGTTGTCGCCATAGTGCGGGCCGTCGCTCGCGACCATGCCCATCAGGTCGCCTTCGGCCTTCCACTTCGTGTCGCCCTGCTTCGTCAGCTTGTACGTGACCTGCAGGTAAGGCATCCAGTCGCCTTCCGCGAAACCCGTCGGGTTGTTCTTGACCGCGTGGATGTCCGCCTCAAGGTGGATATCGGAATCCGACGCCTTGCGCATCATCCCTTCCGGATCCATCGTGATCGGCTGCAGGTACACCGCGCCGATTTCCATGCCGCCCTGGATCTGCTGCTTGCCGATCGGATATTCGGCCGCCGAGGCCGACATCGCGGCAAGCGCCGCCGCTACCGCAACCGACGTGCGGATGAACGAAGAACCCAACATGGACACTCCTTGTTATTTGTCTGGTGACTTGCGCGCCGCCCGTCCGGGCCGCGTGCTGGAAACACTAACGCAACGAATAACGTTAATGCGAACTATTCTCAATACTTGCGGAGTTTAGCACCGAACCGGCTTCGGAACAAACGAGACACCGTGTAAACCCCTGATCCGACAAGGCTTACAACGGTGTTATCGGAAGATTTCAGTGACGTTTGGAAAGATTTACCGGACGCCGTTGACGTGATCGCCCACGTTCGCGCCGAACACGCGCTCACGCAGCAGCGCAAGCTGGTCGCGCGTGGCGGCGGCTTTTTCGAATTCGAGGTTCTTCGCGTAGTCGGCCATCTGCTTCTCGAGACGCTTGATCTCTTTCGCGATCTGCTTTTCCGACATGTCCTCGAACTTCGCGCGCTGCTGTGCTTCCTTCAGCTCGGCGCGCGCGTCGTCGGCGTTGTACACGCCGTCGATGATGTCCTTGATGCGCTTCACGACGCCGCGCGGCGTGATCCCCATCTTCTCGTTGTGCGCGATCTGCTTCGCGCGACGCCGTTCGGTCTCGCCGATCGCGCGCTTCATCGACTCGGTCATGTTGTCGGCATAGAGGATCGCCTTGCCGTTCACGTTGCGCGCCGCGCGGCCGATCGTCTGGATCAGCGAGCGCTCGGCGCGCAGGAAGCCTTCCTTGTCCGCGTCGAGAATCGCGACGAGCGACACCTCCGGAATGTCGAGGCCTTCACGCAGCAGGTTGATCCCGACCAGCACGTCGAACGTGCCGAGCCGCAGGTCGCGGATGATCTCGACCCGCTCCACCGTGTCGATGTCGCTGTGCAGGTAGCGGACCTTGACGCCGTGGTCGGCCAGGAACTCGGTGAGCTGCTCGGCCATCCGCTTCGTCAGCACGGTGATCAGCACGCGCTCGCCGGCGTTCACGCGCGCGTTGATTTCGGTCAGCACGTCGTCGACCTGCGAGCTTGCCGGGCGCACTTCGATTTCCGGATCGACGAGCCCGGTCGGCCGCACCACCTGCTCGGCGACCTGCCCCGTCACGCGCTGCTCGTAGTCGGCCGGCGTCGCCGACACGAACACCACCTGGCGCATCTTGCGTTCGAACTCCGGGAACTTGAGCGGCCGGTTGTCCAGCGCCGACGGCAGCCGGAAGCCATAGTTGACGAGGTTTTCCTTGCGCGCACGGTCGCCGTTGTACATGCCGTTCAGCTGGCCGATCAGCACGTGCGATTCGTCGAGCAGCATCAGCGCGTCGGGCGGCAGGTAGTCGACGAGCGTCGGCGGCGGCTCGCCGGGCGCGGCGCCCGAGAAGTGCCGCGAGTAGTTCTCGATGCCCTTGCAGAAGCCGAGCTCCTGCAGCATCTCGAGATCGAAGCGCGTGCGCTGCTCGAGGCGCTGCGCCTCGACGAGCTTGCCGTCGCGGTGGAAGAACTCGAGGCGCTCGCGCAATTCGTCCTTGATCGTCTCGACCGCCCGCATCACGGTGTCGCGCGGCGTCACGTAGTGCGACGACGGATACACGGTGAAGCGCGGGATTTTCTGGCGCACGCGCCCGGTCAGCGGGTCGAACAGCTGCAGCGTCTCGACTTCGTCGTCGAACAGCTCGACGCGCACGGCCAACTCCGCGTGCTCGGCCGGGAAGATGTCGATCGTGTCGCCGCGCACGCGGAACGTGCCGCGCTGGAAGTCCTGCTCGTTGCGCGAGTACTGCATCGCGATCAGCCGCGCGATCACGTCGCGCTGGCCGAGCTTGTCGCCGGTGCGCAGCGTCAGGATCATCTGGTGATATTCGGACGGGTTGCCGATACCGTAGATCGCCGACACCGTCGCGACGATCACCACGTCGCGGCGCTCCATCAGGCTCTTCGTCGCCGACAGCCGCATCTGCTCGATGTGCTCGTTGATCGACGAATCCTTTTCGATGAACAGGTCGCGCTGCGGCACGTACGCTTCCGGCTGGTAATAGTCGTAGTACGACACGAAGTACTCGACCGCGTTGCGCGGGAAGAACTCGCGGAATTCCGAGTAGAGCTGCGCCGCGAGCGTCTTGTTCGGCGCGAACACGATTGCCGGGCGGCCGAGCCGCGCGATCGTGTTGGCCATCGTGAAGGTCTTGCCCGAACCGGTGACGCCGAGCAGCGTCTGGAATGCGAGGCCGTCGCCGACACCTTCGACGAGCGTTTCAATCGCGGTCGGCTGGTCGCCTGCGGGCGGATACGGTTGGTACAACTGGAACGGCGACCCTTCGAAGGTCACGAATTTCGATTCGTCGAGCGCGTCGCCGACTTCGGCGTGATGTTCGGACATGGAGTGCGGCCGGAGCGAGGGCAAAAAAACTATTCTAGCGCTTCGCGGCGTTGCGAACCGCTGACGGCTCCTGACGCGCGGCAACCGCCCGAAATCGCAATTCGCCATTCGATCGCCGCCTTCGGCAGCGTGAATTCGCTACAATATCAGGCTGCTGCGCTTTCCGGCGCCGTGCCCGTTGGCGCGCGGTCCGCTGCGCCCGCCCCGCCGGCTGAAAGCCTGACCCTCTTTTCACTACTGCCGAATCATCATGTCGCTCTTCTCCGCTGTCCAGCTTGCTCCCCGCGACCCGATCCTGGGCCTGAACGAAGCCTTCAACGCCGACACGCGTCCGACCAAGGTCAACCTCGGCGTCGGTGTGTACACGAACGAAGAAGGCAAGATTCCGCTGCTGCGCGCCGTTCGCGAAGCGGAAAAGGCACGTGTCGACGCCGGCCTGCCGCGCGGCTACCTGCCGATCGACGGGATCGCCGCGTACGACGCAGCGGTGCAGAAGCTGCTGCTTGGCAACGATTCGCCGCTGATCGCCGCGGGCCGCGTGGTCACGGCGCAAGCACTGGGCGGCACGGGCGCACTGAAGATCGGCGCCGATTTCCTGCGCACCGTGAACCCGAACGCGAAGGTCGCGATCAGCGATCCGAGCTGGGAAAATCACCGCGCACTGTTCGAAGCGGCCGGCTTCGAAGTCGTCGCATACCCGTACTACGACGCCGCCACCAACGGCGTGAACTTCGAAGGCATGCTGTCGGCGCTGAACGGCTATGCGGCGGGCACGATCGTCGTGCTGCACGCATGCTGCCACAACCCGACCGGCGTCGACCTGACCGAAGCGCAATGGCAGCAGGTCGTCGAGGTCGTCAAGGCGCGCAACCTCGTGCCGTTCCTCGACATGGCCTACCAGGGCTTCGGCGAGAACATCGAGGCCGATGCTGCCGCGGTGCGTCTGTTTGCCGCTGCCGACCTGAATGCGTTCGTGTCGTCGTCGTTCTCGAAGTCGTTCTCGCTGTACGGCGAGCGCGTCGGCGCGCTGTCGATCATCACGTCGAGCAAGGAAGAAGCGACGCGCGTGCTGTCGCAACTGAAGCGCGTGATCCGCACGAACTACTCGAACCCGCCGACCCATGGCGGCGCCGTCGTCGCGGCCGTGCTCGCGTCGCCGGAACTGCACGCTTCGTGGGTGCAGGAACTCGGCGAAATGCGCGATCGCATCCGCGCGATGCGCAACGGCCTCGTCGAGCGCCTGAAGGCGAGCGGCGTCGATCGCGACTTCAGCTTCATCAACGCGCAGCGCGGGATGTTCTCGTATTCGGGCCTGACCTCGGCGCAAGTCGATCGCCTGCGCGAAGAGTTCGGTATCTACGCGGTCGGCACCGGCCGGATCTGCGTTGCGGCGCTGAACACGCGCAACCTCGATGCGGTCGCCAATGCGGTCGCGGCGGTCCTGAAGTAAGCCGGCGTCGGCGGGCAGCAACCCGCCCTGCCGAAACAGAAAACGCGCTCCAAGGAGCGCGTTTTTTTACGCCGCTTCACTGCTGGCGAATGCTCCCTGCAGCACGAGCGGCGCGGCCGCCCGTACCGAAGAAGACCGTTACCGTTACTGCATGAACCAGCCGTGGCTGACGACGACCGACTGGCCCGTGAGCGCGGCGCTCGGGAACGCCGACAGGAACAGCACCGTCTGCGCGACGTCCTGCACCGTCGTGA